>JAXDKU010000025.1:0-3156 GCA_034667005.1 Chloroflexota bacterium | reverse complement strand
CCCCTCAGCGGCGTCCGCACCCGTCGAAGGGGGTTCCCCCCCAGGGGGGTCCGTGTCATTCGTCCGGCGGCGGGAGCGCAGTCGGCCATGCGGATCGCCCGCTGGCGGCGGCCCCCTCGATCCGTTCCGCTGCCCATCGCTGCCAACGCTCCTGCTGTGCGCGCTCTCGGGCGGCACGCTCTTCGTCGTGAAGCCGCGCCCTCCGCTCTCGAAGCTCGTCGGGTCGTTGCCGTTGCTCCTCGCGCTGCCACGTCGAAGGAGCGGCCCCGTATGCGTGACGGAACGCCTTGGCGAAATGTGCCGGCTGTCGATAGCCGACGGCGTGCGCGACCTCGCCAACGGTCAGGTGGCTCTCGAAGAGGAGGCCGGCGGCGTGTCGCAGACGCGCCGCTGTCAGCTCAGCGCGGAAGGTCGTCCCGCCTGCATCCGCGAAGGCGCGCTCCAACTGGCGCGTCGAACTAGCCAGGCGGCGTGCTGTTGTAGCTAGCCCCGTCCCGCTGCCGTGGCTTGCGTCGAGTTCCGCCCGCGCAGCGCGGAGCAGTTCAGCGAGGTTCGCGTCGGTCGTCGGGCGTCGCGGCACATCGCCGGAGGTAGGCCACCGCGCGCATTGGTACGCACCGTGCGGGAGAGCGGGCGTCGGCTCGAGAGACCTGGCGAGCCAACGCTCATTTGGGCCGCATCTCTGTCCGCCCTCGTGCCGAATATGCGTGGCCCGCGTCCAGGGGCTGCCACCCCAGAAGACGCGGACACACGCAGAACTCAACGAGAGACGGAGTATGACCCACCATCCTGACGACTCGACCTCCGAGGTCGTCGAGTCCATCGTCACCGCTTCGACCGGCCGGCGTCGTTCGCTGGCCGCCTGTCGGCTCGACGTGCCCTCGCTCCTCGACGAGCCCGAGACGCCGGTGCCGTGGCGGTGCGACAAGCTCGCCGCCGACGGCTACGTGACGGTGCTCACCGGCGAGGGCGGGGAGGGCAAGTCCTTCCTGGCGCTCGCCCTCGCGAAGGCTGTCGCCGAGGGCGGCTCGGCCGCCGGCATCGCGTGTCTCGCCGGGCGCGCCGTGATCTTCGATGCGGAGAACGGCGAGCGGCTGCTGGCCCGTCGCCTCAAGGCCGCGCGGGTGCCGCGCAAGGGCGTCGAGGTCTACAACGCCGACGGCTTCGACATCCGCCGTGACATCGAGGACTTCAAGGCGGTCATCCGCGCCGAGCGCGCCGACCTGGTCGTTCTCGACAGCCTGCGCATCCTCGCGCCGGGCGCGAAGGAGAGCGAGGGGGACGACATGGCTCCCGTGATGACCGCCATCCGCCACGTCGCGCGTGAGACCGGCGCGGCCGTCGTGGTCGTGCACCACCGTGGGAAGGGCGAGAACGCATCCGACTATCGCGGCAGTTCGGTCATCCGCGACCAGGCCGACATGCTCTTCGTGCTGGGCCGCAACAAGTCGGACCCCCAGGCGCGGACCCGGCGTTCCGTGAAGACCTCCAAGTGCCGGATCGACTTTGAGCCTGATACCCGTTGGCTCAGCGTCGAGACGGACGACGAGACCGGTGCCGTCTCCATCGAGGGGGCCGATCCGTTCGACGGCGGTCCGGGGGAGGGTCGCACGAGTAAGCGCCACCTCCTCGCGGACGAGCTTCGCCCGCACCTCACGACGCAGCCGCGCACGCGTGCTGACCTCGCCCGCGCTGTGTCCCGGCGGGAGAACGACTCGCAGGTGGGCCGCGCCCTCGACCTTCTTGCCGAGCAGGGGTTGGCCGTGCGTACTTCGGCCGGCGGGTGGGTCGTCGTGAGCCAGCCCGCCAACCCCCAGGGGCACGGCTGGATGGCTGAGGACGACGACGCGCACCGCCCGGAGCTGAGGGAGGCGGCGTGACCCTCTCCTTTGAGCTTCCGCCGGACTTCGTCGATCAGCTCGCGCGGCGCGTTGCCGAGTTGACGGCGACCAAGGCGACGGGGACGCGGGAGGGCTATCTCGACGTGGAGGAGGCGGCGAGCTATCTCGCGTGCGACAAGGACCGCATCTACGACCTGAAGAGCATGGGTCGGCTGCGGTACGCGAAGGACGGGCGGCGGCTGCTGTTCCGTCGCGAGTGGCTCGACGCGGCGTTGGAGTTGGACGCGCGGTAGGTGCGTCAGCCAGCCGGCGCTCCCCCAGGGGACTGGCCGGCTGGCTGTTGCCACCTCGTTGCCACCCACCATGGAACCCCGCTCTGCAAGCGGACTTTCCGGGGGACCGGCGGCTAACGAAAACCGACCGTCAGCCTGTTAATCTGACGGCTACAAGGAAGTCGGGCGGGTGCTGCGCAAACAGCCCTGCCCACGGCACAGGAGAAGTGGCTCCCATGCAGTTCGGAATCTACGGGCGCGAGACGCGCCGTGCGGTCGTCTGATGGCCGCGCCGATGGAGAAGACGCGGTACCCCGGCATCTACAAGCGGGGGAGCCGCTACGTCGTGGTCGTGCGTGTGGGCGGCAAGCAGGTCAAGCGCAGCGCGCGGACGCTCGACGAGGCTCGTCGGCTCAAGGCGTCGATGACGACCGACCGCGACCGGGGCGAGTTCCAGGCGCAAACCCGGATCACCGTGCACGATTTCGCGCGCGAGTGGGTCGAGCGATACCAGGGCACCGGTCGGCGCGGCTTCCGTGAGAACACGCGCACGGAGTACCGCCGGCTGCTCGACGCCTACGCGCTGCGCTTCTTCTCCGAGCGCAAGCGCCTGACGGAGGCGACGCCTCGCGACCTGGCGCAGTTCGTCGCGTGGCTCGCCGACGAGAAGGCGCAGGGCAAGCGGCTGTCTGACTCGTCGATCGCGAACGCGGCCGTGCCGCTGCGGGCGATGTTCGCCACGGCGGTGCGCGAGGGGCTGCTCCGCCACAACCCCGCGAGCAACCTCGCCCTCCCGCATCGCCCGAAGATCGAGGAGGAAGAGGACGAGGAGGTGCGCCCGCTGTCTCGCCAGCAGCTCGCGGACCTCCTCGCGCTCGTAAACCCGAGGCACCGGCTGCTGTTCGAGGTGCTCGCGTCCTGCGGCCTCCGTATCTCCGAGGCCATCGGGCTCCGCTGGCGTGACCTCCACCTCGATGGCTCGCACCCGCATCTGAAGGTGCGCCGGGCCATCGTGAAGAAGCGCGTAGAGCCGCCGAAGACGC
>JAXDKU010000024.1:0-27651 GCA_034667005.1 Chloroflexota bacterium | reverse complement strand
TCGGGATCGTCGGTGGGGATCGCCTCCAGGGCGTAGTCGAACGGGTCGAGGGCCGCGTTCGGGTCCATGAAGATCTCGTACAGCGCCCGATGGTTGACGACCTCGCCGGCACCGCGGAACCACCAGTTCCCGAAGATGTGATCCACGTGGTTCTCGGTGTTGATCAGGTACCGGATCGGTCCGTGCGACTCGGCCTCCTGGCGCATGGCCACCGCGCGCGTCGGCAACTGGGGCGTGTCGATCACCACCACGCCGTCGCTGGTCACCACGTAGCTCGGGTTGCACCCGCGCAGCCTGGTGTTCGTGAAGACGTTGGGTGTGACCGACTCCATCATCGAGGCGGGAGCTTCCATGGGCGGGCGTGTCCTCCGAGTTCGTGCGTGTGGTTGGGGAGCTATTGCGTGGCGGTGAGGCCGCCGTCGATGCTCAGGATGTGGCCGGTCACGAACGACGCCGCGTCCGAGACGAGGAAGATCGCGGGGCCAGCGACGTCGCGGGTCTCCCCCACGCGGCCGAGCGGGATGCGGCTGACGATGCCGGCCTTGAACTTCTCATCGGCCAGCAGGCTCGCCACCTGGGGCGTGTCCACGAACGTTGGCATGATCGCGTTGACTCGGATGCCGTGCTTCGCCCACTCGGTCGCCCACTGCCGCGTCAGCGAGCTGATGGCGCCCTTGGCGGCCACGTACGCCGAGTAGCCGGCATTGATGCCGAGATTGGCGCGCACCGACGAGATGTTCAGGATCGCACCTCCCTGGCCGCGTTCCAGCATGTGGCGCACGACGGGCTGCGTCCCGACGATCGTGCTGCGCAGGTTCAGCTCCATGATCCAGTCCCACGCGTCGCGCGGGTAGGACTCGGCCGGGTGGAGGGCATTGCCGGCACCGCCGCCGACGGCGTTGACCAGGATGTCCACGCCGCCGAGCTTGTCCGCCGCCGTGGCGACGGCGGCATCAGCCGAATCCTCGGCGGTGACGTCCGCCACGACGGCGAGCGCTTCTCCGCCGTTCTGCTGCACGCGCTGTACGACCGCGTCGAGTGACGTCTCGGTTCGGCCGACGACCACGACGCGCGCACCGGCGCCCGCCAGCGCCACGGCGAGCGCGGAGCCGATCCCGCCGCCGCCGCCGGTGACCATCGCGACGCGGCCGTCGAGGCTGAACATCTCCAGTTCGCTCATCTGCTCCCTCTTGTCACTGCGGCCGAACGTCGGGGTCGGGCAGCATCACGTCACGGACCGCACCGACGAGGTCGTGGTACGACTTGATGAAACCGCGCAGCGTCCGGACCGTCGCTCCGTAGGTGTCGAACTCGCCGACCGACAGGCCGTCGGGCTCGTAGGCACGCGAGAAGTCCGGGATGCGGGCGGTCAGCTCGGCGACGAACGCCGGGTCGACCGGCTCATCGATCCGCGAAACGGGATCGATCCCGCTCTCGTTGAAGCGCACCTGCCAGGCGTGCGGCATGGTCAGGACGATGTCGCCGCCGACGAGCTCCGTCCAATGCAGCCGGTGGCGGTAGGCCGCCGCGAGCAGACGCGTGCGGTAGCCGCGCTCCCGGAACAGGCCCACGGCACGCTTGAACGCAGCGATGCCGGCCCAGTCGAGCGCGTCCGGGTGGACGGCGATCCCGTCTCGCTCCGCGAGGACGCGCATCCAGTCGTCGAGCCGCCCGACCATCATCGTGCAGACCGGGGTCGTGGCCGAAGCATCACCGCCGGAGGCCGCGAACGCATCGAGGCCGCGCTCGACGGCCTCGGCCACGGCCAGCGCCTGCGGGACGGTGAAGCTGACCGTGGCGTTGATGGTCACGCCGACGGCGGTGGCTCGCTCGATCGCCTCGATCCCCGCGCTCGTGGCAGGGAACTTCACCTGCATGTTCGGGGCGAGCCCGGCGAAGCGGAGACCCTGCTCCAGCATCAGATCGGCGCTGCGGTAGTTCGCCGGGTTCGTCTGGATGGACAGGCGTCCCTTCCTGCCGCCCTGGGCGACGAACACGGGCTCCATGACGGCAGCGCCGCCGACCGCCATCTCCTCGACCAGAGCCCACGTCACCTCGACCTCCGTCCACGACGGATGCTCGGCTGTGAGCTGCGCGATCCGCGGCACCCAGCGCGACTGCTCCTTGCGCAGGACCTCGTGGACGATCGTGGGGTTGGAGGTCGCTCCCGTCGCGCCGCGGGCGACGGCGTACGCCAGCTCGTCGAGGGCACACGAATCGTTCCAGTAGTCGGTGGGACCCTGCCGGACCATGGCCAGCAGCGGGCTCTCGATCTCGGCGGTGATGGCTGTGGCCGCCACGTGTGGGTCTCCTTGCGCCGGGCCGGTCGCTGCCATTATCATCGATCATCGATTATCCGCCAAGCCCGAGGACACCTGCGAACTTGGACGATCGGAAGGGGGTCGCTGCCGTGCCCGAGACAGAGGACATCCTCGGCCAGTTCCTCGGGGATGACGCGTTCCCCGTGGCGTGGGAGTCCGAGGCCGAGAAGCAGTTCTTCTGGGTCTATGACGACCTCCACATCCCGAACCCCGTCAGCCCGCTGTTCTTCGACATCGGCGGGTGGTGGCTGAGCTGCGACCACATGTTCCGCCGCTTCGGCACCCCGTTCGCCGTGGACTGGCTCGCCAAGAACGTCAACGGCTACGTCTACACGACGGCCGTGCCGGCCGACCCGAAGATGCGCATCGACGGCACCGAGTACAGCAGCCGGTATGGCGCTCGCGTCCCGAGGGACGGCTGGTTCGCCGCCAACATGGGCGCCTACCTGGACACGGTCCTGCCCGTCTACGGGGAGCACTTCGCGGACTGGTGGCGGACGCGGCTGCGCCCGGAGATGGAGCGCAACTTCGTCTACCTGGAGGAGCGCCTCGACGAGGCCGAGGGGCTCAGCCTGGCGGAGCTTGCGTGCGTGCTCGAGGACGCGATCGACATCCACGATCGCCACTGGAAGATCCACTGGATGCTCAACTTCGCCCAGCTGTCGGCGACGCTGAACCTCCGCGCCGTGATGGAGAAGACGCGCGGCTCCGTCGACGAGGAGCTCCTCGGGAGGCTCCAGAACTCGGCGTCGGATCGCAACTGGGACTCGATCGAGGCGCTGTGGCGGATGAAGAACGAGGTCCGCGACGACGAGGACCTTCGGGCTGCCTTCGCGGCCGCCGCCCCTGGCGCGATCGCCGCGGAGCTCCAGGCTTCGGACCGCGGCAGGCGCTTCGTCGCCGAGCGTGTCGAGCCGTACCAGCGCGAGTTCGGGTGGCACGCCGTCTGGAGCCACGAGTTCATCTACCCCACGGCACGCGAGGAGATGGACCCGGTCCTGGAGCTGGTCCGTGGCTACCTGGAGACCGACTACGACTACCCGGCGGCCATCGAGCTGATGCGCAAGGACATCGAGGCCGCGTCCCGAGAGATCCTGGACGGGCTCAGCGGCGACGACCTCGAACAGATGCGCGCCGCGAACGAGGTGAACCTCCGCATGGCGCCGCTGACGCCGGACCATCACTTCTACATCGACCAAGGCGCGAACGCCCACCTCCGCCTCGTGCTCATGGCGATCGGCCGCAAGCTGGTCGAGGCCGGGCGCATCGACCAGCCGGATGACGTCATGTTCCTGCGCTACAACGAGCTGCGGGCGGTGATCGGAAACGCACCCGGGCTGGAGCCCCGTGCGATCGTGGCCGAACGGCGGGCTGAGCGGACGGCCGCCGAGGGCCTGCGACCGCGCGACTGGCTCGGCACCGCCACGCCGTCGCAGCTCGCCTTCCCGTACCTCGTCAACTGGGGCTACCCGGAGCGCTTCGAGCGCCAGCAGGGCGCCGACCTCGACGTCGTCAGCGGGATCGCCGGCTCCCCCGGCACCGTCGAGGGAATCGCGCGGGTCGTCCGCACGATCGACGACTTCGACGACGTCCGCGAGGGCGACATCCTCGTCTGCCAGATGACCAACCCAGCGTGGGTGGTGCTCTTCACCAAGATCGCGGGACTGGTCACGGATACGGGCGGCACAACCTCCCACCCGGCGGTGCTGTCGCGCGAGTTCGGCATCCCCGCGGTCATCGGGACCTCCGTGGCCACCCAGAAGATCGGCACCGGCGATCGCGTGCGCGTCGACGGCTCGGCCGGAACGGTCGAGATCCTCGAGCGGGCGCCTGGCTCGGTCGCCGACGGGCGTGGCTCGGCGCCGGCGCAGGCGTCCTCGCCGTCCCGGACGCCCATCGGCGCGTAGCCCGCCCATGGCCACCGCCTCGACCGTCTCGCGCAGTCTCCTCGCCGAGCAGGTTCGCGACCACCTTCTCGACGGGATCCTCAGCGGGCGCTACCCGCCTCACTCCCGGATCGTCGAGACGCAGGTCGCGCGTGAGCTGGGCACGAGCCAGGCCCCGGTGCGCGAGGCGCTGCGAGGGCTGGAGGGGCTCGGGGTCGTGGAGCTGTCCCCGTTCCGCGGCGCCCGGGTCCGCCGTCCGAGCCGGAGCGAGATCCTCGAGGCGTACATCGTCCGGTCGGCGCTGGAGACGCTGGCGGCGCGGCTTGCGGTCCCACGAATGACCGATGCGGACATCGCGGAGCTGCGTGGCTACGGCGACGCCATGGAGGCAGCGGCACGCGCCCGCGACGGACACGCGGTGGCGGGCGCCGACGCCAGCTTCCACGGCCGGATCATCGAGATGGCCGGCAACCGGACGCTCCTGACCGCCTGGCGCTCCACCGAGCCGTACTCGCGGACGTTCGTGAGCCTGGTCCTGCCCGGCGCCGACCCCGAGTGGTCCGCCCACCTGCACACGCCCATCATCGAGGCGCTGCGCCGTCGGGATGCAGACGCCGTGGTGCGGGCCATCGAGGTCCACTTCATCGAGGCAAGTGAGAACATGGCTCGTCGCTGGCCTGACAGCGACGAGCCCCAGAATCCAAACGGCGATGCGCCGGCGATTGTCCCGATCCCCTCCCCTTTGCGGCGACGGCGGACCGGTGGAGGAACTGCATGACCCAGCTCCAGCTCTCGGAGGAGATGTCCGCCGGCGCGGCGCGGCTCCGCATCGACGTGTACGGCACCGAGCCGATCGAGCACGTCCTCGATGACATGAGCTTCCTGAACTACCGGCTCGCCGAGGTGCATATCGCGCCGGAGGTCAGCCTCACCGAGGCGGACATCGTCTGGAACCGCGACGCCGCGAAGAGAATCTCCTACGACGGCAGGCAGATGACGCTCGACGGGCCCTGGCCGGCAGGTCCCATCCAGAAGGTCATCGTGACGATGATGGCCCTGCGCATGGAGGATGCCGGCCTCCACCCCTTCCACTCGTCCGCCGTGCGCTACCGCGACCGCACCGTGCTGTTCCTCGGTGGCGAGTCGAACCATGGAAAGTCGATGGGCCAGATCGAGGCATGCCGGCGCGGCGCCATGCTCGTGTCGACGGAGACGACCGTGATCGATGACGCGGGCCGTGCGGTCCTCGGGTCCAAGCAGCCCTTCCTCAAGAAGCGGACCGAGGGCACCGAGCGAGCGGACAAGGCTGCGCCGGAGGCGGGTGCCCAGAAGTTCTTCGGCGGCATGCCCGAGTGGGAGATCTGGCACGAGCCGACCAACGTGGACGTGGTCGTGCTCCCGGCCATCGACGGCAACTTCGAGCCCGGGCTCGCGGAGATGATCCCGTTCGAGCGCCAGTTCCAGACGTTCCACTCGCTCCAGAACTACCTCCTGTTGAACGAGCTGCTGGCGCCGGGCTTCCCCATGCCGGTGGTCGACACGGAGGCGCTTCGCAGCGCCCGCGCCGCGTTCGTGGAGCGGTTCGCGACCCGTCCCTACTACTTCGTCCGCGCCGCGACGCCGCAGGTGCTCCTGGACGAGGTGGACCGGGTCCTCTAGCCCCGACTCATGCGGCCCTTCTCCTATGAACGCCCGCGGACGTTGCCGGCGGCAATCGACCTCCTCGCCGGCGGCGCGAGCGCTGCCGCGCTGGCGGGCGGGACGGACCTGATCATCGGCCTCCGGGATGGCTCGGTCCGGCCGGAGGTCGTCGTCGATCTCAAGGGGATCGACGAGATCGAGACGGGCATCCAGGTTGACGGCGACCGTCTCGTGATCGGGGGCCGTGCCGTCATGGAGGACATCGCCGCTGACCCGCGTGTACGCCGCGACTTCATGGCCCTGGCCGAGGCTGCCGCGGTCGTTGGATCGGTCCAGATCCGCAACCGCGCGACGCTCGCAGGCAATCTCTGCAACGCGTCCCCCGCGGCCGACACCGCACCGGCGCTCCTGGTCTACGACGCGAGCGTGGTGGTGGTCGGCCCGGCGGGCAGCCGGCGCATCGCCGTCGACGACTTCTTCCGGGGGCCCGGCACGACCGCGCTCGTCCCCGGCGAGCTGGTCACCGCGATCGAGCTGCCGCTGCCCCCGGCGCGCCGGGGGGCCGTCCACCTCCGCCGGACCCGGCGCCGCGGCCACGATCTCGCCTCGGTGACACTGGCCGTGGCCGTGGAGGACGGCGGCCGCGTCCGGCTGGCGTATGGCAGCGTCGGGCCGCGGCCGATCCTCGTGACCGACGACTCGGGTGTGCTGACGGACCGCGGCAGCAGCGCCGAAGCCAGAGCGTCCGCCATGGAGCGCCTCCTCGCCGCCGCGAGCCCCTCGCCACGCTCGATGCGCGCGAGCCCCGAGTACCGGCTCGCGATGCTTCGCGTCCTGGCCGACCGGGCGCTGGGTGCCGCAGTGCAGCGCATGCAGGGCCAACCGGCATGACCGAGCCCTACCCGATCCAGGTCACGGTGAACGGGCGGATGCGGACCGCGCGCGTCGCGCCGCACCACACGCTGCTCGAGGTCCTGCGCGACGACCTTGGCCTCACCGGATCGAAGGAGTGCTGCCTCGTCGGCGAGTGCGGCGCATGTACCGTGATGCTCGACGGGCGGAGCGTCGATTCGTGCCTGGTCCTCGCCGCGGAGGCGGACGGGGGCGAGGTGCTCACGGTGGAGGGCCTCGCAGCCGATGGCCGGCTCACGGCGCTCCAGGAGGCATTTCTGGAGTACGGCGCCGCGCAGTGCGGCTTCTGCATCCCCGGCCAGCTGCTGTCGGCGCACGCGCTGCTGACCACGCACGAACACCCCACGCGAGCCGACGTCGAGGAGGGGCTCGCCGGGAACCTGTGCCGCTGCGCGGGATATCAGCAGATCATCGAAGCGGTCCTGGCGGCGGCGGGCGCGGGCGCTGCGGGCGGCACCGAGGGACGACGCCGGGACGGCGCGCAGGACGGGCCCGTGCCTTCCGCCCACTCGGACCGTCCGGACCCGGCAGCCACGCCGGACGCCCAGGTCGCGCCGCAGTGAGCACGCAACGCGGCAATTCGGAGACCGAGCAGCCCGTCGGCATCGGCGGTTCGGTGCCGCGTGTCGGCGGTCGCGACCGGGTGACGGGCCACCAGGCGTATGTCGCCGACCTGCATCTCGAGGACGAGCTCCACGTCAAGCTCGTGACCGTGGACTGCGCCCGTGCGCGGATCGGCACCATCGACGCGACGGCTGCGCTTGCGCTGCCCGGGGTGCGTCTCGTCATGACGGCCGCCGACCTGCCGGACCCGATGCCGCGCTTCGGCCCGCAGTACCGCGACCGGCCGGTGCTCGCCGTGAACGAGACGCGCTACCACGGGGAGCCGGTGGCGGCGGTCGCCGCGGACACGCTGGATGCCGCGGAGGCGGGCGCGGCACTCGTCCGCGTCGAGTACGAGCCGCTTCCCGCGGTGTTCACGATCGACGCGGCCCTCGCGCCCGGCGCACCCCTCGTCCAGGACCCGGACATGCGGCCCGCTGATCCGCTCCGTGACACCAATGTGCTGCGGGAGCATCGCTATGGCTGGGGAGACGTCGACGGCGCCAAGGCGGACGTCGTGGTCGAGGGGACCTACACCTTCCCCATGGTCACGCAGTTCGCCATCGAGCCGCACGCGTTCATGGCCGCGCCGGACGGCGACGGGATCGCCGTCTGGAGCTCCATCCAGCACCCCAACTGGCTCCAGCGCGTCATCGCGTCGCTGCTCGACATGCCGCTGTCCAGGGTGCGGGTGTACGCGCCGGATCCGGGTGGCGCGTTCGGCGGCAAGCAGCACGCGAAGTACGAGCCGCTGCTGGCCTTCATGGCGCTGCGCGCCGGCAGGCCCGTCCGCCTCGTCCTCACCCTGGAGGAGACGTTCCAGGCCGTGCGCCGGGGAGCCTCGTCCGTCCACGTGCGGTCCGGCTTCCGCAGCGACGGGACGCTGGTCTTTCGGGACATCGAGGCGAACTACCTGATCGGCGCCTACGCCGACATCGCGGACCGCACGGTCGCGAAGGGAAGCTACACGTCCGCCGGGCCGTACCGCGTGCCGAACGTGCGCATCTTGGCGCGGAGCGTGCTGTCGCATACGGTCCCCTCCACCGCCTTCCGGGGGTTCGGCAATCCACAGCAGATCTGGGCGGTCGAGTCGAACATGGACGAAGCCGCGCGCATCCTGGGGATCGACCCGGTGGAGCTCCGGCTCAGGAACCTGGCTGCGCCCACCGAGGCGTTCATTCCCGGTGACACGCCGGCGGACGGCCGCTGGGCCGAGAGCGTTCGACGGGCCGCGCGGATGATCGACTGGGGCGGCCCCGTTGCACCCGGTCGCGGCCGTGGCATCGCCGTCGGCATCAAGTCGGGCCCGACGACGGGCCTCTCCTATTCCACCGTCCGCCTCCTCGCGGACGGCAGCGTCGTGGTCTACGCGGGCACGTCCGACATGGGCCAGGGTGCCCGCACGATCTATGCGCAGATCGCCGCCCACGAGCTCGGCGCGCCCGTCGACTGGGTGACGGTGGTGATGGGCGACACGGCGGTCGTGCCGTATGACCAGCAGACCTCGGCGAGCCGCTCCTCGGTGCTCATGGGGAATGCGGTCCTGCACGCGTGCCGCGACATCCAGGCCAAGCTCGGCCGCATGGCCGCCAAGCTGGAGGGCGTCGACGAGGCCGCGGTCAGCGTGGACGCCGGACTCGTCCGGATCGCGGACCGGGACGAGCCCATCCGCGACGTCCTCGCACGGGTGCTCGGACGCCTCGGCGGCGAGATCATCGGCGTCGGCGAGATGCGCAAAGAGGCGGAGCCGGACCATCCGCTCGGTGGCACCGCCGCCTTCTACGAGTTCAACTGCACGGCCGTGGAGGTCGAGGTCGACCGCGAGACCGGCGACATCCTCCTGACGCGGCACGTGACGGTCTCGGACGTCGGCCGGGCGCTCAACCCAACGCAGGTGCGCGGCCAGGACGAGGGCGCCGCGATCATGGGCCTCGGCCACACGCTGATGGAGCACTACATCTTCGACGACGAGGGACGGATCCGGAACCTCGGCGCCATCGACTACCGCATCCCCACGAGCATGGATCTGCCCGTGCTCATCGAGAGCGAGATCGTCGAGAACGGAGACGGGCCCGGGCCCTACGGCGCCAAGGGGATGAGCGAGGGAGCCCTGCTGCCCGTCGCTCCCGCCGTCGCGGCCGCCGTCCGTGACGCCACCGGCGTCAGCATCCGGGACCTGCCGCTCACCCCGGAGCGCGTCTGGAAGGCGCTGCACCCCGACGCCTCGCGGGCGGGCGAGCAAGCCGTGGCCCTGCCGTGACCTGGGTCTATCGACTCGACCACGACCACGGGGTTCCGCTCGAGGACGTGACCGCGCTCGTCGGGGGGAAGGCCGCCAATCTCGGGGTGATGAGCCGGGATCTGGAGCTGCCGGTTCCGCCGGGAATGGCGATCACGACGGCCGCCTGTCGCGCCTACCTCTCGCAGGGCTGGCCGAGCGGCCTCGAGGATGAGCTCCGCCAGCGCATGGCCGAGGTCGAGGTTGCGGTCGGCCGGCGGTTCGGCGATGCCGCGGACCCGCTGCTCGTGAGCGTCCGGTCGGGCGCACCGGTCTCGATGCCGGGGATGATGGACACGATCCTCAACCTGGGACTCAACGACGCGACCGCGACGGGCCTCGCCGGCGCCACGGGCGACGAGGCCTTCGCCCGCGACTGCCAGCGCCGCTTCCTTGGCATGTTCCGGGAGATCGTCGGGGCCGCCCCGCCGGACGACCCATGGGTCCAGCTGCGCCTCGCCGTCGAGGCGGTCTTCGCGTCGTGGAACAGCGAGCGGGCCCGCGCCTACCGCCGGAAGGAGGGCATCCCGGACGACGCGGGCACGGGCGTGACGATCCAGGCGATGGTGTTCGGCAACCGGGGCACGACCTCGGGGACCGGCGTGGTGTTCACCCGGAACCCCGCGACCGGCGAGCCCGGCCTCTACGGCGACGTCATGTTCGCGGCCCAGGGCGAGGACGTCGTCGCCGGCACGCACACGACGGAGCCGATCGGCGCCCTCGACCAGCGGCTTCCCGAGGTCGCCGGCGAGCTCCGCGCGCATGCCGCACGGCTCGAGGCCCACTACCGCGACCTGTGCGACATCGAGTTCACGATCGACGACGGGCGGCTCTGGCTGCTCCAGGTCCGGGTCGGCAAGCGAAGCCCCAGGGCCGCGCTGCGGATCGCCGTGGACATGGCGCAGGACACGGCCATCCAGCTATCACGCCGGGAGGCCGTCGAGCGCGTTGCGTCGCTGCTGGCCGTGCCGCCGCGCGCCCCGAGCTCGGAGCACATCGATGCCGAGACGCTCGTCATGGGGCTGGGCGCGTCGCCGGGACTCGGCGTCGGCGAGATCGCGACCAGCCCGGAGGACGCGGCGCGGGCTGCCGACGAAGGACGGACGCCGATCCTGGTCCGTGCCGAGACGTCTCCCGAGGACGTCCACGGGATGGCGCGCGCCGCCGGAATCCTGACCGCCCGAGGCGGCCTCGCCAGCCATGCGGCCGTCGTCGCCCGGGGCTGGGGGATCCCCGCCGTCGTTGGCGCGACCGAGATCGAGGTCGCGGACGGGGTGGTCCGCTTCCCGCACCGAACGCTGCACGCGGGGGACCTGATCACGATCGACGGCGACACCGGTGCGGTCTACCTGGGCGCGGCGGCGGGCAGCTCGGACGTCGTCCCCGAGGCGCGCACGCTGCTGGGGTGGGCGAAGGAGCTGGGCTTCGAGATCCCCGGTGGCGACGACGGACCGGCCGAAGAACCGACCCTCACCCCCGTCGCTGCCGCTGCGGCAGCCGCACCCGCGGGAGGCGAGCCCACGCCTGCGATCACCGCCGACGACGCGGTCCAGGCCCTGGCGATCAAGGGCATGGCGCCCCCGGAATCGGTCGGCCATGCGCTCCTCTCACCGGCCGCCGCGATTGGGCCGCTCCTCGACCAGCTCGTGCAGGACGGACTCGCCATGGCGACGGCCGGCGCGTACCGGCTCACGGAAGCGGGCCGCGCACGCGGGGCGGAGCTCCTCTCGCGCGAACAGGACGCCTTCGGAGCCGAGCGTGCGAACGCCGCGCTCGATGCCTTCCTCGATCTCGACCGGCGCGTGAAAGAGGCGGTCACCGACTGGCAGGTCCGCTCCGCTGACGGTTCGCTCAACGACCACAGCGACGCTGGCTACGACGCTGCCGTGCTGGAGCGGCTGGCCTCGATCCACGCCGAGGCCGCCGCCTGGATCGACCCGCTGGGCGCGCATTGGCCGCGCGCCGCGCGCTACGGCACCCGCCTCGCGGGAGCGATGGACCGGGTGCGCGAGGGCGACCAGCGCTACGTGGCGTCGGCTCGCGTCGACAGCTACCACGGAGTCTGGTTCGAGCTGCACGAGGACCTGATCCTGCTCGCCGGCCGGACGCGGGCCGATGAGGTCGCCGCCGGGCGTGCCTGACCCGCACGTCGTCACGGTCGCGGGACCGCTGCCCGCCAGCGCCCTCGGGGTCGTCGACGCCCACGACCACCTCTTCATTGCGTCCCCCGCGCTGCCGGGCGGCGAGATCGACGACCCGGAACGGGTCATCGCTGAGGTCCGGGACGCCCGGGCCAGCGGCATCCAGACGATCGTCGAACTGACCCCGATCGGGCTCGGGCGGCGCCCAGAGATGATGCGTCATGTCTCGGCGGAGACGGGCGTGGCCGTGATCGCGGCGACGGGCTTCCACCGGGACGCGCACTACCCCGTGGGGCACTGGGTCTACGACGCGACCGTCGACCTCCTCGCCGACCGCATCACGGCGGACCTGACCAAGGGCATGCATCCGCGCGACTGGAACGACGACTCCGCGCTCGACTCCTCGCGGGCCGGCGTCATCAAGCTTGGCGCCTCGTACCAGCACATCTCCGGGGCGGAGCGCCGCCGCCTCGAAGCGGGCGCGATCGCCAGCGCCCGGACCGGCGTCGCGATGGTCGTCCATACCGAGATCGGCACCTGCGGCCACGAGATCGTCGATGTGCTGGAGGGCGCCGGCGCGTCGGTCGGCCGGATCGTCCTCGCGCACATGGACCGCAATCCGGACGCGGAGCTCCACGCGGAGATTGCGGCGCGCGGCGTGACACTCGTGTACGACACGATCGGCCGCATCAAGTACCGGCCCGACAGCGTGCTCCTGGACCTCACCGCGGCCATGGTCGCCGCGGGCCACGGCGGGCGGATCGTGCTCGGCCTCGACCTCGGGGTCCGCGACTACTTTCGGTCGTACGGTGGCGGACCCGGCATGCGAACGCTGATGTCGGACTTCGTGCCGCGGCTGCGACGGCGGATCGGTGACGGCGCGACAGACGAGATGCTCGTCGCCAACCCGGCGCGCACGTTCGCGGTGGCGGCCGCGATGCCGAGTCCGGGCGGCCAGGCGTGAGCTCCTCCGCCGGGGTCTTCGATGTCGTGGTCGTCGGCGCCGGCTCGGCGGGCTCGAGCGCGGCGATCTCCGCGGCTCGCGCGGGCGCCCGGACCCTGCTGGTGGACCGGCTCGGCTTCATGGGCGGAACGTCGACGGCGGTGCTCGACACCTTCTACGCCTTCTACACGCCCGGCGAGCGCCCACACCGGGTCGTCGGCGGGCTGGCCTGGGAGGTGGTCGAGCGACTGACCAGCGAAGGGGTGGCCTTCGAGCGGCCCAACACCTACGGCGCGGGGACCGGAGTCACATACGACCCGGAAGCCCTCAAGGTCGTCTGGGAGTCGCTGGCCGCCCAGGCCGGCGTCGAGCTCCTGCTGCATGCGTGGGCCACGGGCGTCCGGGTGCGAGACGGCCGCGTCGAGGCGATCCGGACGTGGAGCAAGGGCGGCGAGCGCTGGTTCGAGGCCGGCGCGGTCGTCGACGCGTCCGGCGATGCGGACGTCTCCGTCATGGCGGGCGCCGGCTATGACGACGCCAGCACCACGCCGCAGACCCAGGCGCTGTCGACGCTGTTCAAGCTTGCCAACGTGGACATCGACACGGCGACGGCCGTGCCCAAGGCCGAGCTGTGGGCGCTCATGCGCCAAGCCGCGTCCACGGGCGAGTACGCCCTGCCACGCCTCGAGGGCTCGTGGCACCGCACGCCGCACGCCGGAGTCGTGATGGTCCACATGACCCGGGTCCCGAACGTCGACGCGACCGACCCCGTGGCGCTGACCCGGGCGGAGGTGGAGGGCCGCCGCCAGGTTCGCGAGTACCACCGCTTCCTGCGCGACCGCGTCCCCGGGTTCGGGGCGTCGGTGATGGTGTCGACCTCGCCGGCCATCGGCGTGCGCGAGAGCCGCCGCGTGTTCGGCGATGCCCGGCTGACCCGGGAGGACGTGCTCACCGGCCGCAGGTTCGCCGACGAGGTCGCGCTCTGCGGTGCCCCAATCGAGGATCACGGCGCGGGCGGCGGCACCACCTGGGAGTACGTGCCGGACGGCGGCGTCTACGGGATCCCCTTCGGCGCGCTCCTGCCCGCGGGCCTGGAAGGCCTCCTCGTCGCCGGGCGCTGCTTCTCCTCCACGCACGATGCGCACGCCTCGGCACGGTCGATGGCCACGTGCATGGCCATGGGCCAGGCCGCCGGCACCGCCGCCGCGCTCGCCGTGCAACGCCAGGTCACGCCGCGCGCGCTTCCGGCGCCGGACCTCCGGGCCCGGCTGCTCCTCGACGGTGCCATCCTCGACCCCGCCAGCGCGCCGGCGCCGAGCGCCGCGAGGTGACGGTGGACGGCGCCGGGCGCTTCGCGGGCCGAACGTGCCTCATCACCGGGTCGACCGGCATGGGCGCCTCGGCCGCGCGCGCGATCGCCGCCGAGGGCGGCAGCGTCTTCCTCGTCTCGCGGACGCGTGCCCATGTCGAGGATCTGGCGACGGAGATCGTCGCGCACGGAGGCAGCGCCACCTGGTACGCGGCGGACGTGAGCCGCGAGTCCGAGGTCGACGCCGCGTTCGCCGCCTGTCTCGCGCCGTCGCAGCGCCTGGATGCGGTCTACAGCGTGGCGGGGATCAGCGGCCGCGCCTTCGGAGACGGACCGCTCCACGAAGCCACGCTCGAGGGCTGGGAAACGGTCATGCAGGCGAACGCGACCAGCCAGTTCCTCGTGTGCCGCGCGGCGATCCGCCGGATGCTCGCGCAGGCCCCGGACGCTCAGGGCGCGCGGGGCGCGGTTCTGACGATGTCGAGCCTGCTGGCAACACACCCCAGCGCGTCCCACTTCGCGACGCACGCCTACGCCGCGAGCAAGGGCGCCATCGACGCGCTCACCCGGGCGGCGGCCGCGTTCTACGCGCCGCACGGCATCCGGGTCAACGCGATCGCGCCGGCGCTCGTGGCAACGCCGATGAGCGAGCGGGCCCAGGGCGATGCCGAGGTCCAGGCCTACCTGGCGCGCAAGCAGCCGCTGGCCGGCGGCCCGATCGACGCCGATGCCGTGACGCGCGTGGCGCTGTTCCTGCTGAGTGACGAGTCGGCGATGGTCACCGGCCAGGTCGTGGCCGTTGACGGCGGCTGGAGCGTCAGCGAGGGCTGAACCTCACCGGCCTGCGTCGGCAGGTCCGGCGGTCTCGGCAGGTCCGGCGGTCTCGGCACGTCCGGCGGCGTCGGCACGTCCGGTGGTCTCGGCACGTCCGGCGGCGTCGGCGCGCCCGGCGGTCTCGGCGCGCTCCGCGACCTCGGCCCCGTGCACGGCGGCTCCGATCGCGCCCGCCCAGACGCCGAGCTCGGCCTGGACGAGGGCGACATCCGCCAGTGAGGTGGTCATGACGCGGCGCGCGAGCTCGTCTCGGATCGGGGCGAAGAGGAGCTCGCCCGCCGCCGCGACGCCCCCGCCGATGATCACGACGTCCGGCGAGATGACCGCGATCATGTTGGCGATTCCGATGCCCAGAAAGCGGCCGATCGTGGCGAGCCCGGCGCGGGCGCGCTCGTCGCCTGCCTGGGCGGCGCGGACCGCCTCCTCGGCGGTGGCCGTGCCGCAGGCTGCCGCGATCCGGTCGGCTCGTGCGTACGCCTCCAGGCAGCCGCGGTTGCCGCAGCCGCACATCGGACCCTCCGGATCGATGGTCTGGTGACCGATCTCACCGGCGGTGCCGTCGTGGCCCTGGTGCACGAGGCCGTTGACGGCGAAGACGCCCCCGACCCCGGTCCCCAGCGTCAGCCCGATCATCGACGACACGCCCCTCCCCGCCCCGAGACGCAGCTCCGCCAGGCCGAAGGCCCGGGCGTCGTTGATCAGGCAGGTGGGCAGGCCCACGGCAGCGGCCACGGGACTAGCAACGTCGTGGCCCGCCCACGGCCCGGGCACGTTCACCAGGAACCGCGTCCGGCCGGTGCGTGGGTCGTAGAGCCCCGGCACGCCGATCCCGACGCTCCGGAGCGGCCCGCAGTCGAGGCTGACAGCGACGGCGACGCTCGCCAGCTGGGCGACGACCGCGGCCGGCACGGCGTCGGGGTCCGCCACGATGTCGGTCGAGACCTGGTCGGTCGCCACGGTCGTCCACGCGTCGCCGGGGTGCGCCACCACGGCCCATTTCAGGTTCGTCGCGCCGAGGTCGAGGCCCAGGTGCCGTGTCGCCGTCTCCTCGGCCATCGCTCGAGCCCCCTCCCGCCGCGCCGGCGTCAGGTGTCGGAGGTGACGCGCGTGTATGCGGCGGCGACGGCGACGATGATCGCGCCGAACAGGATCTGGCGGACGGCCTCGGGATAGCCGAGCGACGACAGCAGGTTGCTGGCGACCGCCAGCATCAATGCTCCGACCATCGTCCCGCCAAAGCCCCCACGGCCGCCAAGGATCGACGTGCCGCCGATGACGGCGGCGGCCACGGACGGGAGGACCTGGCTCTCGACCAGCGTGACGCTCGCGGCGTTCGTCAGCCCGGAGTAGAGGAACCCGGCGAGCGCGGCCAGCAGTGCCGAGATGACGTACAGGAGGATCAGGACCTGCCACGACTTCGCGCCGGACAGCCGCGCGGCAACGGGGTTGTCGCCGATCGCGTACAGGAGCCGCCCGAAGCCGGTCCGCCGTAAGCCCAGCAGCACGAGCACGGCCACCGGCACGAAGACCAGGAGGCTGTACGGCGCGATGTCCAGGAAGACCGCGGAGCCAAGGGTCCGCAGCTCGGTCGGCGTGCCCGTTCCGGTCTGGACCTTGATGAGCTGCCAGACGTTGGCCAGGCCGAGCACGACGAAGCTCATGCCCAGGGTCATGATCAGCGGGTGGACGCGGAACACGCCCACGCCGATGCCGGTGGCGAGTCCGGCCAGGGCCGCGGCCACGAGCGCGACCGCGATCCCGAGCGGCCATCCCTCAGGGCTCGAGACGAAGGTCGCAACGACGAAGCCGGACATCGAGGCGATGGCCCCGACGGAGAGGTCGATGCCGCCGGTGAGCATGGCGAGCGTCTGGCACGCGCCGAGGATCGCGAGAGGAATCGCGGCCCGGATCATGACGCCCGCCCACTGCGAGCTGACGACACCCGGCCGGACGAGCTCGCTCACGACGACCAGCACCCCGAGCAGCACGGTCAGGGGGATGATCGGGCGGTCGCGGAACAGCGCGCGCCATGCCGCCGCCGTGAGCCAGGGGCTGGTTCCCTTCCCGGCGTGGACGGCTTCCGTCATGCGCGGCTCCGGCGGATCTGGAACAGCGTGCCGACCATGACGACGCCGATCAGGATGATGCCCTGCGCGCTGGTCGCGAGGTTGCTGTTGACGTTCATGAACGTCATGTCGGTCCGGATGAGGGCCAGCACCGCGACAGCCACGAGAGGCCCGAACACGCCGCCGCGGCCGCCTGCGAGGCTGACCCCTCCGAGCACGATGGCGGCAACGCTCTGGAGCGTGTAGGAGCCGGCCACCGGCGATCCGATGCCCGTGCTGGCCGTGAGGCTCAGGCCCCCAAGGGCGGCGAAGAGGCCGGTGAGGCCATAGGCCAGGATCTTCGTCCGGCCGACGGAGACCCCACTCCGGAATGCCGCCAGCTGGTTGCTGCCGATGGCGTACAGGGACAAGCCGAATCGTGACCGGCGCACGGGCAGCCAGATCAGCGCGACGACCACGATCACGACGATGGCAGCCTTCGGGATCCACTCGTTGCCGACCGATCCGAGCACGAGATCCTTGAGCCACTGGGACGCGTCACCGCCCGGAGTCTTGAGCACCACGAGCGCGGCGCCCGCCCATACGAAGGCCATGGCCAGCGTGACCACGATGTCCGGCACGCGGGTCACGACGACCAGGGCGCCGTTGATCGCTCCGACCACGGCACCGAGCAGCAGCACCACGACCACCACGGCGACTCCGAACTCGCCGCTCTGGTCCTTCATGAGCAGTGCCGCCGTGACGTTGGTCAGAGCCATGATCGATCCGACCGACAGGTCGATGCCTCCGGCGATGACGACGATGGCCTGGCCGACGGCCGCGAACGCCAGCGGCAGCACGGAGATCGCGAGTCCCTGAACGCCCGCCACGCCGTACCGCGGCTGGATGTACTTCGTGAACAGCAGCAGCAGGACGAGGAACGCGAGGACACCCAGCGCCCAGGCATTCCTGCGCGCCCATCCCGACAGCACCGCGCCTGGCGCTCGGCGGCGCGTGCCGACGCCCGCGGCCACGGCGCTCACGCCCCTGCCACCGGCTGGGCCGATGCCGCCGCGTCGGTCTCGGCGTGCACCACCTCCGCGGCGACCTCCTCCGGCATGGGAGCATCCGCCTTCAGGTTGTACGCGGCACGCAGGAGGGTCGGCTCGTCGGCATCCGCCGCATCGATCTCCGCCACAACGCGACCCCCGAAGACGACGATGGCGCGGTCGCAGGCGAGCGGGATCTCCTTCAGGTCGGAGCTGTAGAGCAGGACCGCCGCTCCCGCGTCCGCGAGATCGCGCAGCAGCACGTAGATCTGCTGCTTGGTGCGGATGTCGATGCCGCGCGTCGGGTCGAAGCACAGCAGCGTCCTCACGCCCGCGGCAACCCAGCGAGCGATGGTGACCTTCTGCTGGTTGCCGCCGGAGAGCCGCCGCACCTCCCGCCCGGCGCGGGACTCGATCTGGAGCCTCGTCACCGCCTCGTCGACGATGCGTCCCTCGCGTCCGAGGTCGATCAGTCCCCAGCTGCTGAGCCTGGCGGTGAATGGCAGCGTGATGTTCTCCCGCACCGACCGCTGCATCAGGAGGGCCTCGGCACGGTCCGAGGGGACATAGACCAGGCCGGCCCGGATGGCGTCCGCCGGGTGGTGGAACGACGCGCGCTTCCCGTCGACCAGCAGCTCGCCGGAGCTCGCGCGTTCGGAGCCGGCCAGGATGTCGAAGAGCTCGTCCTGGCCCTGGCCCTCGAGGGCGACCAGCCCAAGCACCTCACCGGGGTACAGCTCGAACGAGACATCCTGGAGCCGCGTGCCCGAAGCGAGGCTCTTGGCGGTGAGCCGGGGCTGCACGGCTGCGGGAGCCGGTTCGCCCTCGACCACCGCGTGGCGCGTCGGCAGGCTCTTCACAATCTCCCCGAGCATCAGCTCGACGATGCGGTCCTCGGAGCCCGGCTTTACGTCCACCACTCCGACCGTCACTCCCTCACGGAGCACCGTCGCCCGGTTGCAGACTGCCGCGATCTCGATCATTCGGTGAGAGATGAAGATGACGGATCGATCTCCGCCCTGGCCGCGCCCGATGACCTCGAGCACCTTTTCGGTCAGGTCCGCCGGCAACGCCGCGGTCATCTCGTCGAGCATGAGGATGGCGGGCTCGATCGCGAGCGCTCGGGCCAGATCGATGATCCGGAGCGTGGCGAGCGGAACGTGCCGCGCCTCGCTCGACAGATCCAGATTGTCGATGCCGAGCTCGTTCAGCCAGTGTCGGAACGGCTCGAGCGGCGTCTGGGTGAGCCGCAGGTTGGAGTAGATGTCCAGGTCCGGGATGAGCGCCGGCTCCTGGTACACGGAGACCAGCCCGCTCCGGCGTGCCTCGCCCGGCGAATGGGCGGTTCGCTGCTTGCCGCGCAGCGAGATCGTGCCGCCGTCGGGGCGGACCGCGCCCGTCAGGATCTTGACGAGGGTGCTCTTGCCCGCACCGTTCGCGCCCATGAGCGCGTGGACCTCGCCCGGGCGCACGGCCAGGGACGCGGACTTGAGCGCCACGACGGCGCCGTAGGTCTTGGCGACGCCGGTCGCCTCGAGCAGCAGATCAGTCGTCGTGCCGGCGGTCATCGATCCCATTGTGTGGGTTGGATGGTGTCACGCGGGGGACGCCGGCGAGCCGGCATCCCCCGCATTGTTGAGCCCGAGTTGGCTACGCGCCCTTGCAGGACGCGGGAACCGTCTTGGGGTCGTACGTGGTCCAGCCCGGGATGTCCAGGCTGAGCGGCCAGGACGGGTCGAGCCCGGGGACCGACTGCCATCCCTGAAGCTGGGTCTTGCCCGCGTCGGTCAGGTTGTCGACGGCCTGCGGGACCAGGAGGACCGTGTTCGGCTGCGTCGCCGCCGGATCCGTCTGGACCGTTTCGCCGTTGAGCAGCTTCAGTGCGAGCGTGATGCCCGCGCCGCCGACTGAGGCGGTGTTCGTGACGGCAACGCCCTCGAGGCCGGGATAACCGGTGGGATCGAGGAGCTGCGCGACGAACTTGCCGATATCCGCGCCGACGATCGGCACGAACTTCTTGTTGGCACCCTTGATGGCGTCAACGACCATCCAGTCCATGCCCGACGTCCAGATCCCCTGGATCTTGTCGTACTGGCCGGTGGAGATGAAGTCGTTGATCAGGCCGGTGGTGGTGGGGATGTCCCAGCCGGTGGCGACGCCGTCGGCGTTGGGGACGACCTTGATGTTCGGGAACTCGCTGAGCGCCTTCTGGAAACCGATGTGGCGGTCGTTGTCGGCCGAGTTGCCGGCGAGGCCGCGCATGTAGTACACGGTGCCCTCGCCGTTCAGCTTCGTGAACAGCCACTTGGCGCCGAGGTAGGCGTACTGGACCTGGTTGTTGTACAGGTTGTAGGTATTCGGGTCGGTGACGAACGCGTCGACCGACACGGTCTTGATGCCGGCCGTGTGCGCCTCGGCCAGGGCCGGGTTGAGCGCGGCCGGGTCGTTGGGGTTGAAGACGATCGCGTCGACGCCCTTCGAGATGAGGTCGCGGATGTCCTGGAGCTGCTCGGCCACGGTCCGGTTCTGATGGATCACGGTGAGCTCGGAGACCTGGCCTGACGCGGTGGCCTCGGCCTTGGCGGTACAGACCTGCTCCTCGCGGAAGCCGTTGCCGACGCCGCCGCCGTTCGAATAGCCGATCTTGTACGAGCCCGTCGCGCTGGAACCCGCAGTGGGTCCGGCGGTGGCGCCCGCGGTGGCACCGGCTGTGGCTGCGACGCTCGGTTTGACCGTTGCCGCACCGCTGCCGCACGCGGCGGCAACGAGCAGGATCGCGGCGATCGACGCGATCGCGCGAGCGATTCCGGGTTGTTTCATGGGACTTCGACTCCTCCTCCTATAACGGCCGGCGCCTGAATTCTTGCGCCGGCCTGCGCATCATGGCGTGGAAGCGCCGGCAGGGTGCCTTCGCTCTCACGTCCTTGCTGGTCGATCACACGCGCGAAACGTCGCGCGTGCTCTCGATAGGCAGCCTCGAACAGGGATTTCGCGCGCGTCTCCCCAACGACACTGGCGCGCGTGATGACGGGAGGCGTGACCCCCCGAGCGATGAGAAGCTCGGCCGTCCTGACCTTGATCAGGTTCACGATCGCCACCGCGCCGATGGTAGACCCAGGTCCAACCGGGGTATCGAGCGGGGGGATCGTCACCATCGCGTCGGCAGGCGGCGTGCAGATGTCGAGCACCAGGTCGGCGACCTCCATGAGCCGGGCGCCGGCGGCGGCATCCGGCTCGGACGCCATCGATTGCGCCACGGACGTGACCGCGATGACGCGCAGTCCGCGCTGCTTGGCGCCGCGCGCCATCTCCACCGGCAGGGCCGTGAGGCCCCCCGCCGAGAAGACCATCATCACGTCGCGCGGTCCGAATTGGAAGTTCGAGAGGATCGTCTCCGCCAGCCCTGGCGTTCGCTCGATGAACATGGCCTGGCGCTGCCCGTTCGCCCCGACGACCTGCGTGTGGAACGTCACGGACAATTCGACGATCGGGTTGAAGCCCGGGTATGAGCCGTAGCGCGGAAACATCTCCTCGACGGGGATGCGCGAGTGTCCGGCTCCGAACAGGTGGACCAGCCCGTCCGCGGCGATGGCGCCGGCACACCACTGGCTCGCCGTCTCGATCGCGTCGCCCTGGGTCCGCCCGAGGCGCTCCAGGAGCGCCACGGCCTCACTCAGCCAGGTCGATGCGGCGGACGAGGTCGAGATCATCAGTAGCTGTCGGTGCCGCGCGACGCGGCGGCCGCGGCAGGCTCCAGGCCGGCTTTGCGGGCGCGGAAGTCCTCGATGATCGCCTCGGTCGCGGTCGCGCCGATGCGCGTGACCCCGAGCTCCATCACCGCGATCAACGCGTCGAGCGTGCGCACGCCGCCGGCCGCCTTGACCCGGATGTGTGGCGACGTGTTGGCGCGCATCAGCCGGAGGTCGTCATGCGTCGCGCCGCTGGGGGCGAACCCGGTGCTCGTCTTGACGAAGTCGCCGCCCGCGGCCTCCGTGAGGCGGCACGCGCGGATCTTCTCCTCGTCGGTCAGGTAGGCGTTCTCGAAGATCACCTTGACGATCGCGCCGGCCGCATGGCCGACCTCCACGACCGCGCGGATGTCTGCCAGCACGTCGGCGTCGCGACCCGACTTGAGGGCGCCGATGGGAAGCACCATGTCGAGCTCGGTCGCGCCGTCCGCGAGCGCCTGCCTGGCCTCGAAGACCTTGACCTCCGTCGTGTGGTTGCCGTGGGGGAAGCCGATCGTCGTGCCGACCGCCACGTCCGTGCCCTCGAGCAGCGCCTTCGCGCGCCGAACGTCGGCCGGCCGGACGCATACGGAGGCGACGTCGTATTTCGCCGCCAGGCGGCAGCCGTCCTCGATGAAGGCGTCGTCGAGCTCCGGCCGCAGCAGGGAGTGGTCGATCGTCTTCGCGATGTCGCGCTCGGTGAGGTCTTCGATGGAGATCGTCATTGCCTTCCTGTCCGGTTGCCTGTCGCGTGTCTTAGTTGCAGTACGGTCGAAGCACGTCCCTCGCGATGAGGAAGCCCTGCTTGACCTTCTCGTCGGTGCCCTCGAAGCGCCGGTCCTCGTGCTCGATGATGCAGTCGCCCTCGTAGCCCGCCCGGTAGAGCTCGGAGAAGACGGCCGACCATTCGACCTCGCCGAGGCCGGGGATCCGCGGGACCTGCCAGCCCATGCCCATCGAGAACACGCCGCGCTCGTAGAGCCCGTCCCGGTCGATCATCAGGTCCTTGGCCTGGTAGTGGAGGATGTGCGGCCCGAACTCCTTGAGGAAGCGCCGCGCGTCGATCATCTGGAGCACCAGGTGGCTGGGATCGAAGTTCATCCCGACCGTGCCGGCCCATCGCTCCAGGATCCGCCGCCACATGCGCGGCGTCGTGGCGATGTTGTTGCCGCCTGGCCACTCGTCGTACGAGAACAGCATGGGGCAGTTCTCGAACGTGATCTTCCGGCCGTGCTCCTGCGCGAACGCAAAGATCTCCGGCCAGACCCGCTGTGCCTCTTCCCAGTTCTGGTCCTCGTTCTTCGCACCGTCGGCGCCCATGAACGTGTTCACCAGCGGCACGCCCATCTTCTCCGCCGCGGTGATGACGTGCTTGAGATGGCCGATCACCTGCTCGCGCTGCGCGGGATCGGGGTGCAGCGGGTTCGGGTAGTAGCCGAGGCCCGAGATCGACAGGCCCTTGGCCGCGAGCTCGTCGGCGATGTCGGTCGCCTGGGACGCGGAGAGGTTCGCCACGTCGATGTGGCTCGTCCCTGCGTAGCGGCGGGTCGGCCCCGTCGCCTGTGGCCAGCATGCGATCTCGAGCACCTGGAAGCCGGCCGTGACAGCCCAGTCGGCCACCTCCATGAGCGGCGTCTCCGGGAAGGGCGCGGTCAGGAACCCGAGCTTCATCGTGAGGCGACCTCCACGTTGGTGCGACGCTCCGACGCGTCGCGATGCGGCGTCCGTGCCGGCGCGACCCAGCGCTGCGTCCGCGAGCTCTCCAGGATGGCGTCGGCGACGAGCATCTCCTCGTGGCCGTCGGCGAAGGTCGCGTAGGCGGGAGCGGGCGAGGGCCGGCCGGCGGCCACGTCCGTGTAGACGGCGGAGAACATCGCGCTGAAGGTATCCGCGAATCCCTCCACGTGGCCGCCGGGCAGGCGCGCCGCGGTCCGGCCGGCGGCGTTCATGAGCGCTGGGTTGCGGATGAGCGTCTCGTTCGGCCGGTCGCGGTGGCCGATCCAGAGCTCCTCGGGTCGCTCCGAGTCCCAGGCGACGGCCGACGTGGCTCCGTCGACCTGGTAGGTGAGGCTGTTCTTCCGGCCGGGGCTCATCTGCGAAACCGAGACGGAACCGCGCGCGCCGCCCTCGAAGCGCAGCAGGATCGAGGCCATGTCCTCCGTGTCGATCTCGGTCGGGATCGTCTGGCCGGCGCGCTCGGTTGAGTAGGTCTGCACCGGACCCGACGGCTTGTGGCGCACCGGAATGAACGTCGCGAGGTCCGCCATGACCGCTTCGACACGGAGGCCGGCCAGGAAGCTCACCAGGTCGAGCCAGTGGGAGCCGATGTCGCCGACGGCGCGGAGGGCACCGCCCTGCTCCTTCTCCAGGCGCCAGTTCCAGTCGGTGTCGTGCAGCAGCCAGTCCTGGAAGTAGTGGCCGGTCACCAGGCGCACGTTCCCGAGGCCGCCCTCCGAGACCAGTTGCGCCACGTGCTGGTTGAGCGGGTAGAAGCGCAGGTTGAAGTTGACGGCGTTGACGAGCCCGCGCTCGGCGGCCAGCTGGAGCAGCTCCGCCGATTCGCCGGACGTCATCGCCAGCGGCTTCTCGCAGACCACGTGACGGCCGGCGGCCAGGATCCGCATGACGTGCGCGTGGTGCATCGCGTTCGGGGACGTCACGTGGACCACCTGGACGGCATCGTCGTCGAGCAGCTCATCGAGGGTGCGGTACGCGCGCGGAAGGCCGAGCTCGTTCGCGCGGGTCCGGCCTCGCTCGGCCGAGGATTGGAGCAGGCCCGTGACCCGGACACCGATACGCCGCAGCGCCTCGATGTGGACGGTGCCGATGAAGCCGGAGCCGATGACCGCAGCGCCGATTTCGGGGAAGGTGCTCATGAGCCTCCTGGGCGGCGACCGTGACGAACCCGGCCGGGCTGTGTGGACGAACCGAAGCGGGAGGTGGTCGTCGCGCGGGTGGGCGACATCGCGACCCCTACCACGCCCCCAGCGGCGTTCACGACGCCGCGAGTTCCACTGCTCAGCATCATACTTTGGCTTGTCAAGTGCAAAAGTCCCCCACAGACCGATGCCGCGCCGCCCGCCATCGCCGCGCTCAGCCGGCCACCACGCGGTCGACGAAATCGCCCGTGGCCGCATCCTTCAGGATCAGCTTCAGACGGCCGTCCGGCAACAGCTCCCGCTTGATGACGGTGCTGCCCTCGTAGGTCTCGGACGACCGTGAGATGCGGGGCGTCGCGCCGCCACGCCAATCGAACAGATCGACGGGCTCCCAGGAGCCGCTGCGCGCCGATCGATACGCCGTGTCCATCAGCGCATTGACCACGTAGCCGTCGTAGAGCGTCTCGCGCGGGTTCCTTCCGGCGTCCATGGCATCGAACATGTCCGTGAACATGTCCACGTAGCCCAGCTCCGAGACCTCGTCGCCGACGGGGAAGAGCCAGCCCGCCGCGGTCTCGGCCTTCTCCGCGACGTACCCACCGGCACCGCCGGCGGTGAACATCTCGTAGCCGGTCCGCAGGAAGTGGTTGAGCCAGATGGTGCCGTTGGTGCCCGCCACCTCGTCGCGAAGGTCCATGCCGCCCCGGAAGGTCCAGCTCACCTCGAACTGGCCGACCGCGCCGGACTCGAAGCGGATCAGCGCGATGGCGTTGTCCTCGTCCTCGATCGGGTGGACCAGCGTGTCGGTGTGGCACATGACGTCGACGGGGCGGTTCCCCTTCCCGACGAAGTTGCGGATGATCTCGATGCAGTGGCAGCCGAGGTCGATGATCGCGCCGCCGCCAGTCAGCCGGCCGTCCCAGAACCAGGCGCTGTGCGGCCCGGGATGCGTCTCGCGCGAGCGGACCCAGGTCACGTCGCCGATCGCGCCCTCTTCCACCGACCGGATCGACTTGAGCGTCTTCGGCGTGTAGCAGAGGTCCTCGAGGTACCCGCCGAACACCCCGGCGGCCTCGACCACGTCCAGCATCCGCTTGGCCTCGTCCGCGTTCCGGCCGAGCGGCTTCGTGACCAGGACGGCCTTGCCCGCCTCCGCCACGGCTCTGACAGCCTCCTCGTGGAGATGGTTGGGGAGCGCGACGATGACCACGTCGGTGTCGGGATGACGGATCGCGGCGAGCATGTCGGTCGTCACCTCGGGGATGCCCCATTCCCGGCCGAACGCCTCGCCGCGCTGCGCGCTCCTCGAGTACGCGACGCGGACGCGATCGCGGCCCCGCTGGCCGTGCAGGGTCGCCGTGTAGAAGCCCGCGATGAGTCCGGTGCCGAGCATCGAGATGGAGTGGGCCTTCATCGGGTCCTCCAGAATGGGGCGGCCGCGATCGGGCAGCAGTCTATCGTCGGTGCCCACAAGAGAGGGAGGCCCGCTCGAATCGCATGCCGGGAGACCTGGTCGACGTCCTGTCGGTGGTGGGAATCGTCCCCGTCATCAGCCTCGCTCGGGCCGAGGATGCCGTGGCCGTGGCTCGCGCGCTCCTCGACGGAGGGCTGCGCTGCATCGAGATCACGTTCCGGACTGCGGCTGCGGCCGAAGCTCTCCGGCGCGTACGTGGCGAGGTCCCCGAGATGACGCTGCTCGCCGGGACGGTGCTGTCCTTGGAGCAGGTCGCCGCTGCGGTGGCCGCCGGCGCCGACGGGATCGTCACGCCCGGATTCAACATCCCGGTCGTCGAGCGGTCCCGCGAGCTCGGGATCGCGATCGTGCCCGGGATCGCGACGCCCACGGAGCTCGAGCTGGCCCTCCGGCACGACCTCGGACTCGTCAAGCTCTTCCCCGCGGAGCCGATCGGTGGCGTGCCGTACCTGAAGGCGCTTGCCGGGCCCTATCCGGATGTCCGCTTCGTTCCGACCGGCGGCATCGGTCCGCGCGATCTCGCGAGCTACCTGGCACTTCCCAACGTGGCGGCCGTGGGTGGCAGCTGGCTTGCCCCACGGGACGCGGTTGCGAGCGGGGACTACGAGCGGATCCGAGCGCTGGCGTCTGAAGCGGCGGCCATCGTGCGAGACGTTCGCGGCGTGAGCGCCGCATCGCCCGAACCGCCGGGCCGCGCAACGTCTGCGAAGCCGGAGTAAACCGCGGAATAAGCGGCCGGGCCTAGACTCGCTGCCATGGTCGCTTTCTCGACGGAACCGCGTGGACCATTCCGCCTTTCGGCGTCAGCGGACTTCGCCGGCGGCTTCGCTCCTGGCCTTGGCGGAGGGCGTGCGATCTCCGGTGAGGGGGCGGCGTCCATCCTGCTTGCCTTCCCGCTGGAGGACTGGACGACCAGCGCCGCAGTGGACCTGCGTCAGGCCGTTGACGGCTCGATCCACGGCGAGGTCTTCGGGGCCGATGTGCTGGGGGACGACAAGAGCGCGCGGGCGCAGGCACAGGCCCTGCGGTCGCTCTCGCTCGACCGGGATGGCACCCGCTGGCCAGACGTCGGCCGCGGCGACTCGGTGATCGCGGAGCTCCAGCGACGGTACGACTTCATCCGCCCGGTGTGCTTCTACTCGGCGTACGAGGCCGCCACCTCGTTCGTGATCGGACACCGCATCTCCATGCGGCAGGGTGCCCGCGTGAAGGCATGGCTCGCGGATGAGCTCGGGGATCGGATCGACGTAGGCGCGGACGACGGCGTGGCGGCGTTTCCACGGCCCCAGCGGCTCCTGGATGCCGCCGCGGTGCCGGGCATCAACGCGGAGAAGGTCAAGCGGCTCCATGGGCTGGCGCGTGCCGCCCTGGACGGTGCCCTGGACACCGCGACGCTCGCGGAGCTCCCCGAGGATGAGGCGCTGGCCCGGCTGGAGGCGCTTCCCGGAGTCGGCCCGTGGACCGCGCAGGGCATCCTCATGCGGGGCTGCGGCGTCCCGGACGCGGTGCCCACCGCCGACCCGATCAGCCGCGAGGCCGTGAAGCACTTCTACGGGCTGGACGCGCTCCCGACTGACGAGCAGTGGCGCGAGATCTCAGACCGCTGGC
>JAXDKU010000023.1:0-71777 GCA_034667005.1 Chloroflexota bacterium | reverse complement strand
TACGCGGGCGTCTTGGCCAGGTGGCGCTGCATGGCGGCCTTGCGGGACAGGTTGACCCTCCCCTGCCGGTCCACCTCGATGACCACGACCATGATCTCGTCACCGACCGAGACCACGTCCTCCACGGAGGGCACGTGGTAATCGGCCAGTTCGCCGATGCGGACGAGGCCTTCCTTGCCCGGCAGGATCTCGACGAACGCGCCGAAGCCCATGATCCGGGTCACCTTGCCCAGGTAGAGCCCGCCGACCTCGACGTCGCGCGTGAGGCTCTCGACCCAGGCGATCGCCTTGCGGGCGTTGTCCTGGTTGACGGCCGCGATCTCGACGCTGCCGTCGTCCTCGACGTTGATCTGGGTGCCGGTCTCTTCCTGGATCTTGCGGATCATCGCTCCGCCTTTGCCGATGATCTCGCGGATCTTCTCCGGATTGATCTTGATGGTGGTGATGCGCGGGGCGAACTCGCTCATCTCCTCGCGCGGGGCCGAGACGACCTGCGTCATCTTGTCGAGGATGAACAGCCTCGCTGCAAGCGCCTTGCTCAGGCCCTCGCGGATGATCGCCTCGTTGATGCCGGTGACCTTGATGTCCATCTGAAGGGCCGTGATGCCCTCGGAGGTGCCGGTGACCTTGAAGTCCATGTCACCGAACGAGTCTTCCTTGCCCAGGATGTCCGTGAGGATGGCGAACTTGCCGCCCTCCGTGACGAGGCCCATCGCCGCGCCGGCAACCGGCGCCTTGATCGGCACGCCGGCGTCCATGAGCGCGAGCGTCGAGCCGCAGGTGGAAGCCATCGAGGTCGAGCCGTTGGACGTCACCGCCTCGCTGACGACGCGGATGACGTAGGGGAACTCTTCCTGGGTCGGCAGGACCGGCAGGAGCGCCCGCTCGGCGAGTGCGCCGTGGCCGATGTCGCGCCGGCTGGGGCCGCGCATGGGCTTGTTCTCGCCCGTGCTGTACGGGGGGAAGTTGTAGTGGTGCAGGTACCGCTTGGACTCGTTCGGGCTGATCGTGTCGATACGCTGGACGTCAGACGACGGGCCAAGCGTGGCGACCGAGAGCACCTGCGTCTGGCCGCGGGTGAACAGCGCCGAACCGTGCGCGCGCGGCAGCAGGCCCGCCTCGACGGAGATGGGCCGGATGGTGTTCAGGTCGCGGCCGTCCATGCGGATGCCCTCGGTGAGCACCAGCTGGCGGACGACCTTCTTGTGAAGCAGCGTCGTCGTGCCCTTGGACAGGCGTGAGGTGACCTTCGCCAGCTCGAGAGCCTTGTCCGCGGCGGCCGAATCGCCGCCGTTCTTGCGCGAGCGGATCGACTCGGCGACGGAGGTCTTGAACGCCGCCACGCGGGCCGGCAGCTCGTTGCCGAGCCGGATCAGGAACTCGGCCGTGGCCTCAGCATCGGTGGTTGCCCGATGCGTCGGCTGCGTGCTCAGCTGGAAGTACCTGGCCAGATCGCCGAGCTTGTAGACGTCCTGGTCGGGATAGGCCTCGCGAGCAAGCGCCAGGGTGTCCAGGTAGCGTCCCTGCTCGATGGTCGTGCCGTCGGCAAGGGCCGCCTGGATGAAGGCGATGTCGAAGCCCACGTTGTGGCCGACGAGATGGGCGTCACCCGCCCAGCTCAGCAGCTGGCGGGCGGCATCGATCGGCGACGGCGCCTTCGCGACGTCCTTGTCCGTGATGCCGTGCAGCTGCGCGCCGACGATGGAGGTGGCGGGCTTGACCAGGCTCGACCAGCGGTCGGTGACCTTGCCGCCCTGCACCTTCACAGCGCCGATCTCGACGATCTCGCCCAGCTTGACGTCGCGGCTCGTGGTCTCCACGTCGAAGACGACAAAGGGCTTGTCGGCGGCGAGAGCGTCCAGGTACTCGATGACGGAGTCGGCCCCGGGCTCGAGGTAGGGCAGGCGCTTGGGCTTGCCGACCTGCTGGCGGAGCTGGTCCTGGAGATCGATGATCGGACCGAGGGCGCGGTGCCCGAACATGATGGCCTCGGCCATGATGTCCTCGGGCAGGATCTTGGCGCCGGCCTCGACCATCATGATCGCGTCGCGCGTGCCGGAGACGACCAGATCCAGCTGGGACTCGGCCATCTGGCTGTGGGTCAGCCCGACCACGAACTCACCGTCGATGCGCCCGACGCGGACCGACCCGACCGGGCCGTTGAACGGGATCTCGCTGATCGTCAGCGCCGCGGATGCGGCGATCGTGCCAAGGGTGTCCGGGTCGTTCTCACGGTCCGTCGACAGCACGGTGATGACGACCTGGACGTCATCCTTGTAGCCCTCGGGAAAGAGCGGGCGGATCGGACGGTCGGTCAGGCGGGCCGCCAGCGTGGCTGCCTCCGACGCGCGCCCTTCGCGCTTGATGAAGCCGCCGGGGATCTTGCCCGCGGCGTACATGCGCTCCTCGAAGTCCACCGTCAGCGGGAAGAAGTCCAGCCCGGGGCGGGGTTCGGAGCGGTTCGCGGTGCCGAGAACCATGGTGTCGCCGTAGCGGACGGTCACGGAGCCGCCGGCGAGCAGAGCCATCCTGCCGGTCTCGATCGTAAGGGTTCGGCCACCGATCTCGGTGGTGAGGGTCGTAACTGCCATCTGTCCTCCAGCGAGGACGGAGGGAGTGACCTTGCGCGCTGGGCTGCCGTCGTTCCCGAATTGGCTCGGGAGAGGTAACTGGTCGTGCGTGGCCGCCCCGCAGGGAGGCCCCGTCAGAGATGCGCTAGCGGCGCAGTCCGAGCCGGCCGATGACCGTGCGGTAGCGGGTATTGTCCTTGCGCATCAGGTATGCGAGCAAGCGACGCCGCTGTCCAACGAGCTTGAGGAGGCCACGCCGCGAATGATGATCCTTGGGAAAGCTGCGCAGATGCTCGGTCAGTCCGGTGATCCGCTCCGTCAGGAGCGCGATCTGAACCTCCGGCGATCCGGTGTCACCCTCGTGGGTGGCATATCCGGTCACGACGCTTTCCTTGATCTCCCGCGCGAGCGGCACCCGGTCCTCCAACCATCCAAAGTTTCTTCTACTAGTCCCGCGGAGTCTAACAGCCGTTCGATTTGCGGGCAATCGACCGCCTGACGTCAGGCGACAATCAGGCTGGGGCGGCAGAGCCGCCATCGCCGAGGCGCGCCGGCCGGCCGAACAGATAGCCCTGGGCAAGATCGACTCCGAGCCCCATGAGGGCAATCGCATCCTCCTCAGCCTCGACGCCCTCGGCAATGAGCTGGCACCCCGTGCGTTGCGCGTAATACCCGAGACCAGCCGCCAGCGCCTGCCGCAGCGGATCGGCGTGGATGTTGCGGACGAGGGTGATATCGAGCTTCGCGAAGGCGGGCCGGAGCTCCAGCAGGTGACGCAGGCTCGCATAGCCGGCGCCGGCGTCGTCCACAGCAATCTCCACGCCGCCCAGGCTGTCGATCGCCCGGCGCAGGGCGGCGTAGTCGTCGATCGCGACGTGCTCTGTCAGCTCCAGCACGAGCCTGCGGTCGACCCCGCGAAGCAGACAGCCGAGCCGGCGGCCCGCGTCGAGGACGACTGCGGGCGAAACGTTGAGTGCGAGGAACGCTCCGTCCGGAAGCCCCCTGGATGACACGAGTGCGGACTCGACGGCTGCCAGCTCGTACTCGGACCCGAGGTCGCTCGCATTCGCCTCCGCGAATCGAACGTCCGGCCGCGTCCCGTCGTCGAACCGGGTCAGCGCCTCGTAGCCCATGATGTTCCGGGTCTCCAGGGCAACCACGGGTTGGAAGACCGTGTGGAACGCACGGTCCACGAGGGCCTCGCGGAGTCGCGCATGCACGCCTGCGGCGTGATCGCGGTCCGCCATCGCGGGTCCCGCCACCGCGCCCAGCACGCCCGCGAAGTCGATGACGGACGCCAGGAGACGTGCCTCGTGTGCACGCTCGAGGGGCGCCTCGGGATCCAGCGCGATGCCGAGGTTCAGGATCGCGACCAGCCGCTCGCCGGAATAGATCGGCGCACCGGCCGCCAGATCGATGCGCGCGTCCCAGAATGCGAGTCCCGATTCCTCCGGGCGAGCCGGCCGCACCCGCCTGGACCACGGGCCGGCCTGCGTGCGGTTGAGAAGCTCGCGGGCGAGGGCTGCCGGAAGCCGCGCGCCGCCACGGCGCACGCCGTTCGCGACGTCGAACGTGGCCAGCGGCTGGAGGCCCCCGCCGGCCATCACGCGCAGCACACCGACGTACTGGCTGCCCGTCCGGTGGCTGAGCTCGCCGACCAACAGCTCCGCGGCCTGCTCAGGATCGGTCGAGATGGTCAGGCGGCCAAGCGCCGCCACGGCTGCGGCGCGGCCACGGAGCTCCTGCTCCACGACCTGGCTCCAGGCCGACTGTGTGCGGAGGTGGGCGCGGACGCGCGCCACGAGCTCGTCGAGACGGACCGGCTTGCCCAGGAAGTCGTCGGCGCCGGCTTCGAGCGCGTCGATCACGGTGTCGGCGTCCCCGGAGCCGGTCATCAGCAGAAACGGCAGGGTGGCGGTCCGCGGGTCGCTCCGCAGCGACCGGACCACGTCGAGGCCCGACATGCCCGGCATGCCCAGGTCGCACACGATCACCTCCACGGGATGCTCGCGCACGGCGGCCAGGCCGTCTTCCCCGCTCGGCGCATCGATCACGCCGAGGCCAGCACGCTTCAGGGCCAGCACGATCAGGGCCCGCGTGTCCGGGTCGTCGTCGATGATCAGGACGACGGAACGCAGGGCCGTCTCCGCGGGGGTCACGATGCCTGTCCTCGGGTCCGAGCCGTCCGGCAGACGGAGCGAATCGCCCGCAGCAGGTCCTGGCCCGCGACCGGCTTCGCGACGAACATCGCGCCGCGCTCTCGGATGCGGGCCAGGTCCAGGGTCTCCTCGGTGTAGCCGGAGAGCAGCACCACGCCGACGTGCGGGTGGCGTTCCAGGACCAGCTCCGCGAGCTCGATCCCCGACATCTCCGGCATCACGACGTCGGACAGCAGCACGTCGATCGGCGTGTCCCTGCGTTCCATCATCTCGAGCGCCTCGGAGGGACCGCCGACGGTCTCGAACTCATATCCCGCCCGCTGGAGGAGCCTGCAGATCATGTCCCGGACCGCAGGCTCGTCCTCGACCACGAGGACGCTTCCCACCGCGGCGGTTGAGCCATGGTCGGCCACCAGGGCCTCTTCCGACGCCAGCTCCTCCACGGCCGGGAAGTACAGCTTGAACACGGCCCCAAGGCCGAGCTCTGAATAGACCCAGACGTGGCCGCCGGCCTGCTGAACGATGCCGTAGATCGTGGCCAGACCCAGGCCGGTGCCGTGCCCGCGCTCCTTGGTCGTGAAAAACGGCTCGAAGATGTGTTCGCGCGTCTCGCGGTCCATCCCCTCGCCGGTGTCGCTCACCGCCAGCACAACGTACTGGCCCGGCGTGGCAAGCACGTGCTCGAGGGCGTCCCGCTCGCCGAAGTCCACCCGACCGGTCTGGATGGTGACCGTGCCCCCGCCGGACATGGCGTCACGCGCGTTGACGACCAGGTTGACCAGAATCTGGTCCATCTGCCCGGGATCGAGGCGGATCCGGCCGCCCTTGGAGCCTGGCACCAGGGCGAGGTGAACGTTCTCGCCGATCAGCCGCCGCAGCATCGGCTCGACTGCGCGCACGGCGGCGTCCACGTCGATGACCTTCGGGCTGAGGACCTGCTGCCTGCTGAAGGCGAGCAGCTGCGCGGTGAGCGTGGCACCGCGCTCTCCGGCAGTGCGGATCGCGACCACGCTTCGTCGAGCGTCGTCCACGTCGAGGCTGTCGCGCCTTCCCGGTGCGAGGTCCTCCTCGAGCATCTCGGCGTAGCCATTGATCGCGAAGAGCACGTTGTTGAAGTCGTGGGCGATCCCCCCGGCGAGCCGACCGATGGACTCGAGCTTCTGAGCCTGGAGCAGCTCGGCCTCCGCCGTCTTTCGAGCCGTGATGTCCACGATCTGCGCGAAGATCTGGTAGCCCTCGGCCGTCTCCACCGGCGAGAGGCTGATCTCTGCCGGGAAGTGGCGCCCGTCCTTGCGTCGCGCCTCCAGGTCCAGGCCGATACCCATCGGCCGTGCGACGGGGTGGCCGACGTATGCCTCGCGATGCGCCACGTGCCGCCCGACGACGCTCTCGGGCAGGAGCATCTCGACGGGCTGGCCGAGGAGCTCGCCGGTGGTGTAGCCGAAGGTCTCCTCGGCCGGTTGGTTGACGTAGACGATGAGACCGCTCGCATCGACGCCGACAACGGGGTTGGGCGTTCCATCCAGGACGGCCGTGAGTCGCCGCTCACTCTGCGCGAGCGCGCGCTCCGCCTCCTTCCGCGCGGTGATATCGACGATCGTCGCGAACACCTCGGCGCCGTCGGTCGTCTGAACCGGGGTGAGGCTGATCTCGACCGGGAAGTCCGTGCCGTCCTTGCGCCGTCCCGAGAGGTCCATGCCAATACCCATGGAGCGCGCCACCGGCCGCTCGGGGAACTCCGAGCGATTCCGGAGGTGCCGCTTCATGACCCAGTCCGGGATCAGGCGTTCGATGGGACGGTCGACGATCTCGCTCGCGACGTACCCGAACAGCTCCTGGGCCTTCCGGTTCGCGTAGACGACCAGGCCGCCGTGGTCGACCGCGACGACGGCGGCGGGCGACGCCTCCAGGACGGCGAGCGGAACCGAGGCCATGCCGGCCCGGTGGCCCCGGGCTCCAACGGTCGGCACCTGCGTCACCCGACTGCTGCGGAGCCGCAGATGGACTGCGACTTCGCCCGCCGCGGGGTCATCCGCGGGCACGTGCTCCGCTCACGGACGGACCCTTCGTGCGGTCGTTCACGGCGCGCTCCCTCATGTGCTCCCCCGGTCCCGTCGTCAGGGTCGTTTCACGATGGCATCCGCGCGGAGCGAACGCGAGGAACATGTTCCGCGGCTGGAGGCGGATCCCCGCGTGCTCAGGACGTTGCGACGCGCGCCAGCCCCGCCGCGTCCGTGAGGCACAGGTTGCCGGACTCACACCGCTGAACGAGGCCCTCGGACTCGAGCTCGCGCAGCACCCGCCCGGTCATCTCGCGACTCGTGCCCACCAGCGCGGGCAGATGTGACTTCGTCAGGACCACGGGCGGGTCGAAGAACAGTGCTCGATAGAGCATGAGAACCCTGGCGACGCGTCTCCGGGCATCCTGGTACAGGAGGCTGTCCAGGCGGGTCGAGAGAATCTCCACAGAGGAAAGCGCGATGTCGATGACGTCCAGCGCAAGGCCGGGGTCCTGGCCTGCCAGGAAACGGATCTCCGGCCCGATCCAGGTCGCGATCTCGGCCTCGGTCAAGGCGAACAAGTCGACGATGGCGGGCCGCGACGCCACGGCGGCCAGGCCCGCGATGCGACCACGGGACAGGATCTCCGGCATCAGCTGCCGCCCATCCAGCGTCGTGCGCCGCATTGCGAGGTGGCCGTCCAGCACCACGACGACGACGGGTGGCTCACCTTGCCGGTACACGGTCTCGTCGCGGCCGATCCGACGCACCCAGGCCGTGCGGATCAGATGCTGACGAGAGGTCGGATTGGCGCCGCGAAAACAATCATCGACCACCTCTCCACTGAGGATGGTCGGGTCGCTAACGGTCAAGCTCGACCCACGGTACGGACCACCGCGATCCAAGGCGGCGAACGAGGCGATGCTAGCAGACCTGCAAGACAGAGTCGTCTGCCATGAGACAGACCGTATCTAGTCACGCAGACAGGGCGTGTCTATCCTCGGAGCTGAGCCAGATTCCGAGGAGCCTCGCGTTTTGCCCTCACTCCACGCCTCGGGCGCGATCCGACTTGCGGGTGGCGACCTCCCCGATCAGCGGCATGTGTGCGGCCTGTTTCGCGACGCCTCCGAAGCGCACCGAACACTCGGTCCCTTCATCGCGGACGGGCTGGAGCGGGGCGAGCGGGCCATCGAGATCGTGGATCCCCGCCAGTGGAGCGACCACCTGGAGGCACTCGTCCAGGCGGGCGTGGACGTGCCCGCCGCCCTGGCGGCCGGCCGCCTGGCCATCCTCACCTGGGATGAGGCCTTCCTCCGCGCCGGGCACTTCGACGTCACGGCGGCCGTGACATTCATGCGCGAGACACTGGAGCGGGCGCGAGCCGAGGGATACGCGCTGACCTGGATCGTGGCGAACATGGACTGGGCGCTGCTGGATGGGGCGCGCTCGAGCGATCTTCTCGCGTACGAGGCGCACCTCGACGAGCTGCTCCAACGCTACCCGGACCCGGTCGTGTGCGCCTATGACCTGGGGCGGCACAGCGCGGGCACGATCGTGGACGTGCTTGCGCTCCACGCCGTCGCGATCGTGGGAGGCGTCCTGCGTCCCGCCCAGGCTCCGGTTCCCGGCCCTGGCACGGCCAGGGAGCGGATCATGGAGGCCGCCGCACGGCACTTCCATGACCAGGGTGTGGTCGCCTCCGGGGTCGACGCGCTGATCGCGACCGCGGGGGTCGCGAAGGCGACCTTCTACCGCCACTTCCCGTCCAAGGACGACCTGGTGGTGGCCTGGCTGCGCGATCCCCGGACCCGATGGATCGACAGCGTGAGCGCCGAGGCCACGGCGCAGGCGTCATCGGACATGGAGGTGATCCCGCGCTTCTACGAGTCCGTGGCCGCCTGGCTGGAATCCGATGGCTTCCGAGGGTGCCCCTACCTCAACACGGCCATGGAGATCGGGAGCCAGGACCATCCGGCGTGTCGCGTCATCCTCGAGTACCTCCAGGAGGTCGAGGACTGGTTCCGCCGCAGGCTGGATGCGCTCGGCTATGACGAGACGGCGGAGAAGGCCGCGCAGCTGCAGGCATTGACCGCGGGGTCCCTCGCGCTCGCGGTCGCGCGCCGGTCCTCCGAGACGGCACAGGCGGCAGGCCGCGCGGCTGCAATGCTGCTCCAGACGTGGCCAAGGCGCGCCCCGCCGGCCGCGTAGGCGAACCCGGCTAGCCGGAGCCGGCCGGCGCGCGCTCGAGCAGGCCCCCGATGGCGTCGAGGAGCTCCTGCGGACGGTAGGGCTTGCCGACGAACGCGTCGCAGCCGCTGGCCATGACCAGATCCCTGTCGGCCTGGAGCACGCTGGCGCTCATCACTAGCAGGCACGGGTGCCGCTCTGCGGGCGCCGCCAGCAGCTCCCTCGCGAGATCCAGCCCGTTGCCGTCCGGAAGCCGGATGTCCAGGAAGATCAGGTCGGGCCGGTGGACGGCGAGGACGTCGCGCGCCTCTTGGAGGGTGGTCGCCTCGTTGACGTCGGCGCCCCGGACCGAGGGATCTGCTGCCCGGCCGAGCACCGCGCGGAGCAGCAGGCGATTCGTGGGGTCATCCTCGACCACCAGGAATCGCAGCGGCCGATCGCCGGCGCCGCCGTCCGCGCTCACGACACCCCAACGGCCGCGACGGCCGGTGCCGCTCGCGCCAGCCACATCCGGAGCCCGGCGACCGCGTCCGTGCCCTTGCCCAGGACCCCGACCATGTGCTCGTTCAGCCGCTGGCGCTCGGCCGCGGTCAGGTCGTGCGCGGTGAGGATGAGGATGGGCACGTTCTGTGTGCGTTCGTCCGCCTGGAGCCCCGCGACGACATCCCAGCCGTCGACCTCGGGCATCACCAGGTCGCAGATGACCAGGTCGAACGGCTGCTCTCGTGCCAGCCGGAGACCCTCCGCCCCGGATGACGCGCGGCACACCTCGTAACCCTCGGGCTCGAGGGCGGCCGCGACCAGGTCGAGTGCCTGCGGGTCGTCGTCGACGGCCAGGATCCGGATTCCGCCCGGCCGTGCCGCCGGCGCCAGCATGTGCCGGGCGAGGCGGCTGAGCAGTGCATCGCGCCGGACCGGCTTGAGGAAGTAGTCGACCGCACCGAGCGCCATGCCGATGTCGCGCTCGTCAACCACCGTGACGATCACCACCGGGACGTCGCGGAGCCGTGCGTCGGCCTTGAGCTGCCGGAGCACCTCCCAGCCGTCGATGCCCGGCAGGAGGACGTCGAGCAGGATGGCCGCCGGTGCGTGCTGACGGGCGGCCTGGAGGCCCGTCTCTCCATCGTGGCAGGAGCGGACGGTGTAGCCCTGCGGCTCGAGGTAGGTGCGCAGGAGCCGCACCGCGCTCGGATCGTCCTCGATGACGAGGACCTCGCGCTCGGATCCGACGTCGGCGCGCAGTGCCGGCAGCGCGGGTTCCGGGTGGGACGAGGCCGACGCGGCCACGGCACCCGGCAGGACGATGCGGAAGCGGCTCCCGGACCCGAGGATCGAATCGAGCTCGAGGCGTCCCCCGTGCGCTTCGACGAGGCGTCGCGTGAGCGCCAACCCGAGCCCCGTGCCCGCCTGGCGGGCCCCGGCGTCGCCGACCTGCCGGAACTCCTCGAACACATGTGCCTGGTCCCCTGCCGCGATGCCGACACCCGTGTCGATGACCTCGATGTGCACGCCCTCGACCGCCAGATGGGCCTCGACCGTCACGCGTCCGCCATCCGGCGTGAACTTGATCGCGTTCGAGAGGAGGTTATAGAGGATCTGCCGCAGCCGGCCGCGGTCGGCCTCGAGGCGGATCTCGTCCACGTCGGTCTGGATCAGCAGGCTCTTTCGCTGGGCGAGCACATGGACGCCGGCGACGGCCTCCGCGACGGCCTGCCTGAGGTCGAGCTGTTCGTACTGGAGGTCGAGCCTGCCCGCCTCCACCTTCGAGAGGTCCAGCACGTCGTTGATCAGACCGAGCAGGTGCTGGCCGCTGTTGTAGACATGCTCGACCCACTCGGCGGGGACCGGCACCATCCCGTCCGACTGCGGCTCCAGCCGCATGAGGTCGCTGAAGCCGATGATCGCGTTGAGCGGCGTGCGCAGCTCGTGGCTCATGCTGGCGACGAAGTCGCTCTTGGCCTGCCCGGCCGCGCGAAGCGCGGTCACGGACTCCGCCAACCGGGAATTCAGCAGCTCGGCCTCCGCCAGGACCGCGCGCCGATCGGCGAGCAGGACCGTCTCCGAAGCGAGCGCCGCAACGACGGACATGTCGTCGGCACCGAACAGGGTGGCGTGCCGCGCGAGCACGACGACGGCCACGCTCTGGGCCGTGACCGTCGGAACCGGGAGCACGGTCATGTGCCGGGCGCCGGTCGCCCTGAGCTCTTGCGGGACCTGCGTCGCGATGTCGGTGCCGCGGTACGGGCCGGAGCCCGCAGCCGAAGGAAAGACCGGCTGCGGCAGGGTCGTGCCGGGCGCGACGGCCGCGTCGGTGCTCGCGAGGACGGTGTGTGCGCCGGTTGCCGTCCGCTCCACGACCAGGACGTCACCGCCGGCGATGACCTGCGCCGCCGTCGCGAGGTGCATCCACAGGGACTCGACCGGCTCGTTGGCGGGGACGGCGATGAGCCGCTCGGCGTGCTGGAAGGCCGTCGCGTTGCTGAGCTGGCGGCGCAGCCACCGCGGTGGCAGGAACGCGAAGAGGTAGCCGAACGAGGCCAGCATGGCGATGACCTGCCCAACCAGCGTGGCGACCTCGCTGCTGGCTCCCGCCGATGCCGACCCGGCCGCGAGCAACGATGCCGCAAGCGCCGCGGTCGCGATCGCGGCCACCGCAAAGCGTGCGCGCGCCGCGCCGTGCCGGCGACGGGCCTCGACCGCCAGATAGGCGGCGGCGACCGCCTCGAACAGGGCAAACGCTCCGATCGCGGCGAGCGCGAGCGCGGAAACGCCGTCCGCCGTCGGCGTGAGGGCCAGCGGGATCGCCGTACCCGCCGTCGCCACGAACGCCAGCGGCACGATCCAACGCGGGACGTGCCGGAGCCGCGACACCAGCTTGAGCGTGAAGGCGGGCTGCATGAGGAGCAGGACGGCAGCGGCGAGTGCGGCCTCACGTGGCACCGGACCCACGGCTCGCGTGACCAGCTCCACAACGAAGATCGCCGCCAGCCCGCTGAAGGCCAAGGCAAGGTCGCCGGCGACCGGGTCGCGGCGGCGGATGGCCTGCCAGATCGTGACCCCGAAGAGGACCGCGAACGGTACCTCGATGAGCAGGCTCAGGAGGTCGTCCACGAAAGGCTCCGTTCCGCGAGCTCGAGCTGGTAGTCGGGGTCAGGCCCCGGTGCCCGGAGCCCGCGCGTGTGCGCTTCCGCGCGGCCCTCCGACGACTCCGACAGGTGGGTGAACTGGCTGATGAACAGCTCCACGACGTCCGGATCGAACTGGCTCCCCCGCCCGCGCCTCAGCTCGTCCATGGCCTCTTCGGGGCTCCTGCCGGCGCGGTAGGGGCGGTCGTTGACGATCGCGTCGTACGAGTCGACGACGGTGACGATCCGCGCGCCGATCGCGATCCGCGACCCGGCCAGTCCGTCGGGGTAGCCGGCGCCATCGAAGCGCTCGTGGTGGCCCCGCACGATCGGCGCCACCAGCCGGCCGAGGCGCAGCGGCTGCACGATCCTCGAGCCGATGTGCGAATGCTGGCGCATCTCCACCCACTCGTCGGGCGATAGCGGGCCGGGCTTGCGGAGGATGGCCTCGGGAACGCCGATCTTGCCGACGTCGTGCAGGACGGCTCCGTAGCCGATCGCCTCGATCATGGATTCGGGCAGCTGCATGAGGCGGGCGAGCCCGACCGCATGCGTGGCCAGCCGGCTGCAATGGTGCTCGGTCATGGAGTCCTTCGCCTCGATGGCGGTCGCCAGCACCACCAGGACGGACTGGGCGTCCTCGAGGCGATCCGTGGCCGCCTTCATCCGCAGGCCGGCGCGCACCCGGGCCAGCAGATCGGCGCGGTCGAAGGGCTTCGTGATGAAATCCGACGCGCCGGCGTCCAGGCCGGCGACCTTGTCGGCCGTCTCGCCCAGACCCGTGACCAGGATGATCGGGGTGATGGCCGTGGCCGGTCGCGCTCGCAGCTGCCTGGTGACCTCGATTCCGCTCGGCCCCGGCATCTGGACGTCGAGCAGGATCAGGTCGGGGTCGTGTGCCGTCGCGGCGGCAATTGCCTGGTGACCGTCCGCAGCCTGGACCACGCGGCATCCCGCTCGCTCGAGCAGGACCACCATGAGGTGGCGGCCGGCCTCGTCGTCATCCGCGACGACGACGAGCGGACCGTCCGCTGCAGCGCTGAGACTGAACTGGGTCGCCCCCCATCCGGACGCTCCTGTCATGCGTCCACTATTCCGTTCTGCTCGGCGCCCCTCAATAGGTCGAAGGTCAGACTTCTGGCCGGAAGTCGACCCGTCGGGGCTGCGTCCGGAGCCCCCGGGCTGACCCGGGTGACCGCTCTCGTGACCTGGGGACGCTATCGAGACGCGGCGAGGATCTCCCGGGCCCGCTCGCGATCGCGCTCCATCTGCCGAACCAGCGCGTCCGCCGAACCGAAGCGCTTCTCGCCGCGTTGGCGGCGGACGAACTCGACGCGCATGTCCTCGCCGTACAGGTCGCCGTCGAAGTCCAGCAGGTGCACCTCCAGCAGCCGGTTGCCGCCCCCGCCGAACGTCGGCCGCACTCCGAGCGATGCAACGCCGTCCGCGGTGTGCTCAGGGCTCAGGGGATCGTCCCCGCCCCACGCGGCGCGCACCGCGTAGATGCCGTTGGGCGGCAGCGCGACGTCCGCGGGGAAGCGCAGGTTCGCCGTCGGAAAGCCCAGCTCGCGGCCGCGCGCGTCGCCGTGGACCACCTCGCCGGTCACGGCGTATGGACGGCCGAGCAGATCCGCCGCAGCCCGCAGGCGCCCCCGTTCCACGAGCTCGCGGATGCGTCCGGCCGAGACGCGCCCGCCGGCACGCTCGAGGGTGGGCAGCTCCACCAGGCGCCAGCCCTCCTCTTCGGCGAGGTGCCGCAGCGTCCGCGCCGTTCCCGCGCGGTCGTGGCCGAAGGCGGATTCAGACGACATCACCAGGCCACGCAGGTCGCGACCACGGCGGAGCCGCTCCACGAAGTCCTCGGCACTCTGCTGCGAGAACGCGGCGTCGAACGGCTGGACCACAACCGTGGCGATCCCACTGGCCCCGATCCGCGTGAGCTTCTCGTCGGCGTCGCAGCAGAGCGGCGGCGTGGTGCCACGCAGCACGGCATCGGGATGCGGCTCGAACGTGATCACCACCGGCACGGCATCCAGCTCGGCGGCGTGCCGTGCGGTGGTGGCAAGCACCGCCGCGTGGCCGCGATGCATCCCGTCGAAGATTCCGAGGGTCGCGACGAAGCGCAGGCCCGCCGGGAGCGCGTCGACGCCGTCGATCACCTCCACCGGCAGCGCCTCAGGGCGCGGCTGCGCCGGCGACAGAGACGAAGACCTTCTCGGGATAGAGGCGGCCGCCCTCCAGCCGGGCGATGGCCGCCAGCCGGCCGCTGCCGTCCACGACGCGGAGCAACCCCTGCGGGCCGGCCGTGAGGCCGTGGCTCGCGTGATGGCGGATCACCTGGCCGCGAGCGAGCGCCCCGAGATCCTCGCCGCCCAGTGAGACGCGCGGGTAGGCATCCAGGCCGACGTCCGGCGGCAGCAGCATCGCCGCCGCCCTGCCGTTGGCAAGCGCCTCGCGGACCTTCTCGAGCGGGTGGGCGCGCTCGAGGGTGAACGGGCCGCTGGCGGTCCGCGTGAGAGCCGCCAGGTACGCGCCCGACCCCAGCGCCTCGCCCAGGTCGCGCGCGATCGCGCGGATGTAGGTCCCTGCGGAGCAGCGCACGTGCAGCGTGGCGATCGGCCGCGACGGGTCGCTGTCGTTCCACGCGAGCAGATCGAGGCCGAGGATCGTGACGCGGCGCGAGCGCAGCTCGGGCTTCTCGCCGTGGCGTGCGAGCTCATACGCATGGCGGCCCGCCACGCGGACCGCCGAATAGTCCGGAGGGACCTGCTCGATCTCCCCGCGGAAGCCCTCCAGCGCGGCCTCGAGCTGCTCGCGCGTCGGCGCGGGGACGTCGGACGGGGCCAGCTCACCATCCAGGTCGTCCGTGGTGGAGCGGGCCCCGAAGATGACGTCGGCCCGGTACTCCTTCGTGTCGGAGAGGTGGTACTCGACGACACGGGTGGCGTGGCCCAGGAAGATGGGCAGCACCCCGGCCGCGAACGGATCCAGCGTCCCCCCGTGGCCGACGCGACGCACGCCCGTCAGCCGGCGGACCAGCGCGACGATGTCGTGGGAGGTCGGGCCAGCCGGTTTCGCCACGACGAGCACGCCGTCGAGCTCCGGGCCCGCGGCGGGCCGCTTGCTCATTTGGCCGCCCCCAGCTCCTCGATCAGCCGCTCTGCCTCCGCGAGAACGCGCGGCCGAGCCTCGTTGAGCGACTGCTGGATCGTGGCCCCGGCAGCACGGGCGTGCCCTCCCCCGCCGAACGTGCCGGTCAGCACGGTCGCGTCCACGCCCCCGTCACGGGTCCGCACGCTGATCCGCGTCTGCGGGCCCTGGTCCTTGAAGACGATGGCCACGTCGCCGCTCTCCGATTGCGCGAGGAGGTCGATGAGCCCCTCGGACATCTGCGGCGTGGCGCCGGTCTCGGCGAAGTCCGACGGCAACAGGTCCGACCAGAGCAGCCGGCCGTCAAGGCGGGTCTGGATGCGCGCGAGCACCTGGCCGAACATGCGCAGCTGCGCGTTGGGCTTGGTGCGGTACAGCCGCCGGGCGATCTCGTAGAGGGGCGCCCCGGCGGCCCGCAGCTCGCTCGCCACGCGCAGGGTGCGCGGCGTGGTGTTGGGGTGCTGGAAGTTGGCCGTGTCGATCACCACGCCCGCCATCAGGTTCGCAGCCATCGCGCCGTCCGCGACGTCCAGCGGGACGCCGAGGCGAGCCACCAGCAGGGTCACCATCTCGCAGGTGGCCGAGGCCTCCGGGTCGATCCAGTCGAGCGAGCCGAAGCCCACGTTCGACTTGTGGTGGTCGATGTCCACGATCGGAACCCTGGCGAACAGCTCCGCGTGGGACTCGAGCACGCTGCCGACGCGCTCGAGATCGCCGCAGTCGCCGACCACGATCAGGTCGTAGTCGAGGTCCGGGTCGGGGACCTGCCGGAAGCGATCCATGCCCGGGAGGAAGTGGTACGCCTCCGGGACGGGATCGGAACAGACCGGCGTCACGGTGGCGCCACGCGACTCGAGTGCGAGCGCCAGCCCGAGCGCCGAGCCGAGCGCGTCCGGCTCGGGATCCCGGTGGCAGACCGTCATCACGGTCCGGGCGGACGCGATCCGGGCGGCGACCTCGGCAGGCACGGCCGCGAGGTCCGCTTGCGTGAGCGAGACGAGGCGGCTGCCGCGCTCAGCCGACATCGTTGGCCTTGCGCGACTGCGCGTGACGCTTGCCCGGCGCGGCCGGCCGCGCGGCGGTGCCCTGCCGTTTGGCCACGTTCTGCCGTTTGGCGCTCTGCCGCGTCGCCCCGCTCTGGCGCTTGGCCGGCGAGCGGCGCGTCGCCGGCTGGGTGGCCGGCGCAGGCTCGCTGGCCGCGGCAGGGTCCCTGGCCGCGGCAGGCTCCCTGCCCGCGGCAGGCTCGGGGACGTCCATGATCTGCGTGGCGTCACCCTGGCCGCGCCCGCGCGGGATCGGCAGCGTCTCCGTGATCGGCGGGATGTCCGGATCGCCCCCGGCGCTGAGCTCATCGAGGATCCGCAAGAGGCGGGTGCCGCGCTCGGCGGCGTCGTCGTGCTTGACGTGCAGGTCAGGGATGCGCTTGATGCGCAGCTCCCCGAGCCGGCGGCGCACGAACGGCATGGCGTTGGAAAGCGCGCGCAGCGATTCCCGGCGTGCCTTCTCGTCGCCGATCACGGAGACCCACACCGTGGCATGGCGCAGGTCCCGAGTCACCTCGACGTCCGTGATCGTCACGAAACCGATGCGCGGATCCTGGATCTCCCTGGCGACGATGCCGCTGATCTCCTCGCGCAGGAGCTCGTCGACGCGACTCGTGCGCTGGCTCACGAGATCAGGCCCTGGCGACGCGCGACACCGTCTGCTGGGTGAAGCACTCGATGATGTCCTCCACCTCGAGATCGTTGTAGTTGGCCAGCCCGATTCCGCACTCGAAGCCGGTGGCCACCTCGCGCACGTCGTCGCGGAAGCGCCGCAGTGACTCGATCCGGTCGGTGGTCAGCAGCTTGCCGTTTCGGTAGACGCGCGCCCCGCCGCGGACGATCCGGCCGTCCGTGACGTAGCAGCCCGCGATCACCGTGGTCTTGCCGACCCGGAAGATCTGGCGGACCTCGGCGCGGCCCTCGACGACCTCCACGACCTCCGGCTCGAGCATGCCGTTCAGCGCGGCCTGCATCTCCTCCGTGAGGCGGTAGATGATGTCGTAGAAGCGGACCTCGACCCCCTCGGCCTCGACGGTCCGGCGGGCATCCGAGTCCAGCTTGGTGTTGAAGCCGATGACCACGGCGTCCGACGCCGAGGCCAGCATGATGTCGTTCTCCGAGATGTCGCCCGTGCCCTCGCGGAGCACGTTGATGCGCACCTCGTCGCTCTGGATCTGCTCCAGCGCGTGCTGGATGGCACCGAGCGAGCCCTGCACGTCGGCCTTGATGATGACGCGCAGCTCCTTGGTCTGGCCTGCCTGGATCTGCCGGTAGAGGTCCTCCAATGTGGCACGGCCACTGCCCTCGGGCCGGTTGGTCTGGAGCGCGCGACGATCCTCGATCATCCCGCGGGCCGTCTTCTCGTCGGGGACCACGCGGAGGATGTCGCCCGCGGCGGGGACCTCGCCGAGACCCAGCACGACGACCGGCGATGCCGGCCCGACCTTGGTCACGCGCTTGCCCGCGCTGTTCTCGAGGGCGCGCACCCGCCCGTACGTGTCGCCGACGACGACCACGTCGCCGACTCGGAGCGTGCCGGTCTGGACGAGCACGGTCGCCACGGCGCCGCGGCCCTTGTCCATCTCGGCCTCCACGACCGTGCCGACGGCCGGCCGCTTGGGGTTGGCCTTCGGGTCGACGAGCGCGTCGGAGGTGATGAGGATCGTGGCGAGGAGGTCGTCGATGCCGGTGCCGTTGCGGGCGCTGACGGGCACGAGCGGAACCTCACCGCCGTACTCCTCGATGACCACGCCGTGCTCGGACAGCTCGGTCTTGACGCGGTCGGGGTTGGCGTCCGCCTTGTCGATCTTGTTCAGGGCCACGACGATCGGCACCTTCGCCGCGCGGGCGTGGTCGATCGCCTCGATCGTCTGCGGCATGACGCCGTCGTCGGCCGCCACCACGAGCACGGCGATGTCCGTGACGCGGGCACCACGCGCACGCATGGCGGTGAACGCCTCGTGGCCCGGGGTGTCCAGGAACACCACGCGCCGGCCGTCGCGCTCGACTTCGCTGGCGCCGATGTGCTGCGTGATGCCACCGCGCTCGCCTGCCGCGACGGTCGTGGAGCGGATGGCATCGAGCAGGCTGGTCTTGCCGTGGTCGACGTGGCCCATGACGGTCACGATCGGCGCGCGCGACACCAGGTTGGCCGGGTCGTCCTCCTCGAAGAGGACCTCCTTGGCCGCCTCCTGGGACGGAGCCTCGCCGTTGGTCTCGGCCTGCTCCGGGGCACGCGCCTCGGCGACCTCGAAGCCGAGGTCGGTCGTCACGAGGCTCGCCGTGTCCCGGTCGATGACCTGGTTGATGTTGGCGAAGATGCCGCTCTTGATCAGCTCGCGGATGATGTCCGCCGGGTTCACGCCGATCAGCTCGGCGAGCTCCTTGACCGTGATGGAGCTGGGCATCTCGATCGCGCCGCGGCTGCCGGCATCGAGCGTCTGGACAGCGGCATCAGACGACGCATCGTTGGACCGCCGCTGGGGCTTGCGCGGACCGCGCTGGTTGCGCGTCCCACTTCGGCTACGCGCCATGAGCACCTCCCTGGAGCGAAGCGGGCTCGCCAAGCTCGAGGCGACTGCGCAGCTCGGCCGGCAGTGGCACCTCCAGGGCGCGCTCGATCGCGGATCTCTTCAATGCAAGCGTCCAGCACGAGCCGTCGGCGCACAGGTAGGCGCCGCGGCCGGCCAGGCGGCCGGTGGTATCGAGGATGACGTCGTGGTCGGGCGTGCGCACGATGCGCACGAGATCGCGCTTCTGGCGCTCGGTTCGACAGGCCACGCATGTCCGCATCGGGAAGCGGCGCGCGGGCGTCGCGGTGGCGGCTATGACGCCACCTCCGCCTTGGGGCGGCGCGCACGCTTCGGTGCGGCGGGCTTCTCGCCGTCGGTCGAGGCCGCGACCACGGGCACGGCGGTGGCATCCACCTCGTCCGTGGAAGCGGCGGCGCTCTTGGACCGGGCCGCGGCCCTGGTGCGCGTGGCGGGCTTGGTCTCCGCCGGCGCGTCTGCGGCGGTCTCCGTGGCCGCCTCCCCTGCCGGGGCGGGCTCGGCGGCAGCGGCGCTTCCATCGGCCTGGGCGGCAGCGGCGCTCGCTGCATCCGCAGTCGTGGCGGCCGTCTTGCGCGTTCGCTTCGGCTTGGCGGCAACCGGCTCGGCCGCGTCGTCGTTCGTCGAGGCGTCGGCTGCGGAAGCTCCAGTGGAGGCTCCTGCGGCAGCGGCCTCGGCCTCTGCGGCCCCGGCGGCAATGGCTTCCGCGACGCCGGGCATGTCGTCACCGATGCGCGAGGCCTCGGCGTCCTGCGGCGCCTCGGCCGCTGGCGTGGCTTCGGCAGGGGTGTCGCGCTCCGCGCGCGCCGGACGACCCGGTCGCTCGGCGGGGCCGCCCTCGCGGGCCGGCGCCTGATCGCTCCGGATGTCGATGCGCCAGCCGGTCAGCTTTGCCGCGAGGCGGGCGTTCTGGCCCTCCCGGCCGATCGCGAGCGAAAGCATGCGCTCGGGCACCGTGACGCTGGCGATGCGCGCCTCCTCGTCGATGTCCACCTTGACCACGGTTGCGGGCTGGAGCGCATTCGCGACGAAGACCGCGGGGTCCTCGTTCCAGGGGATGATGTCGATCTTCTCGCCGCCGAGCTCGGCGACGACGGACTGGACGCGTCCCCCGCGCTGGCCGACGGTGGCCCCGACGGGATCGAGGCCCTCCTGGCGGCTGGCGACGGCAACCTTGCTCCGGGATCCGGCCTCGCGCGCGATCGCCTTGATCTCCACTGTGCCCGCGTGGATCTCCGGCACTTCCAGCTCGAAGAGACGGCGCAGGAAGTTCTTGTGGGTCCGGCTGACGTAGATCAGCGGACCGCGGGTGGTGCGGCGGACCTCCAGCACGAACGCCTTGACGTGCTGCCCAATGCGGTAGTGCTCGGTCGCGGACTGGTCGGTGGTGGCCAGGATCGCCTCGGCCTTGCCCATCTCCAGGATCACGCCGCGCGGCTCCACACGGCTCACGGTGCCGGTGATGATCTCGCTCTCGCGGTCCGCGAACTGGCTGAAGACGACCTCGCGCTCCGCCTCGCGCAGGCGCTGGAGCACGACCTGCTTGGCGGTCTGTGCATGGATGCGGCCGAATGTGGAGCCGTCCAGCTCCTCCGTCTCGACCAGGTCGCCAAGGCGGGCTTCCGGCTTGTACTTCTTGGCCTCGTCAAGGGTGAACTCGACGAACGGATCCTCGACCTCGGCGACGGCGGTCTTGGCGCGGTAGACGCGCATCTTGCCGGTTTCGATGTCCAGGCTGACGTTGACGTCCTCGTTGCCCGGCTCGACTCGGCGGTACGCCGACTGGATCGCTTCCTCCACCGTGCGGACCAGCTGCTCGCGCGAGACACCCTTCTCCGCGTTCAGCTGAAGGAGCGCGCCGATGAAGTCACGACTCACGGTGCTCCTCCTCTCCGATCCTTTGCCCTGAACCCTGCGGCCGTTCCCTCACATGGGGGCCGCGGTGCGTCATTGGCTCTCTCGTTCTGAACTCAAACGCTTCCGGTCACAAAGAAACGTGGGGGTCACCCACGTTCGAGGCGGCCGATGCTACAGCCCGCGGAGTATAGCACTGGGAGGGGTGTCGACCCGCCTCGACGACGAGCGGCGAGGGCGCAGTTGACGTCACCCCTCGACAGGGCTTGCGCGCTGGGCCGATCCTTGACGCATGGCGACGACCGTCGACGCGCGCACCCAGCTCCCCAGCGACGCCGAGCTCGATCGGCTCGCCATCGACTGGCTGCTGAGCTCGGACGAGCCCGGAATTCGGATGCAGGCGCGCCGCGACCTGCTCGGCGAGGATACGGCCGGCGACGAGGCCCGCGTCCTCAATGGTCCGATGATGACGGCGCTCCTCGAGGGCCAGCAACCGGACGGCGGCTTCGGCGTGGACGTCTACAGCAAGTGGAAGGGCGCGCACTGGCGGCTGGTCTCGCTCGTGGAGCTGGGCGTTCCCGCCGGCGAGCCTCGCGCGCTGGCAGCCTACGAGACGGTGCTGCGCTGGCTCACCGCTGCGCGCCATCTGAAGAGCGTGCCGGAGATCGACGGCCGCTCCCGCCGCTGCGCGTCGCAGGAGGGCAACGCGCTGGCGGTCGGCGTGCGGCTCGGACTGGCCGGCGACCCGCGGGTCAGGCTCCTCGCCGAGTCGCTGATGGGCTGGCAGTGGCCGGACGGCGGCTGGAACTGCGTGCGCACGGCCTCGACGACGCATTCCAGCTTCTACGAGACGGTCACGCCGCTCTGGGGCCTTGCCGAATACGCAACGGCCACCGGTGACCGCGACGCGGCCCAGGCAAACCGCCGGACGGCGGGCTTCTTTCTCGACCACGAGGTCTACCGCTCCCATCGAACCGGCGCGATCGGCGACCCACGCTGGCTGGAGCTCCACTGGCCGCCGTACTACGCCTACGACGTCCTCTGGGGGCTGACCGTGCTGGCTCGCGCGGGTGCCCTTCCGGACGCGCGCGCCGAGGACGCGCTCGAGCTCGTCCGCTCGAAACGGCTGGCGGACGGGCGCTGGCCGGCCGAAGGCGGCATCAAGTGGCGGACGGAGAGCCTGCGCCGGCGGGACCGCGACGTCGTTGCCTGGCCCCGGAGCGGCCCGAGCGAGATGCTCACCCTGAACGCCGTGCGGGTGCTGCGCGCCGCTCTGGCATAGAGACGGCCCGGCCCTAGAGGTCGAGAGCTAGGGCCGACAGTCGCCGGGCTGTCCCGGGCCCGGGGCCGGTCCGAAGAGTGGCGGTCCGACCCAGACGTCAAGCCGGCCGCACGAGAGGTCGATGCGGATGGCATCGCCGGTCGAGTTGGCGCCACCCGTGCGAACGTCGGCGACGTTCACGGTCATGTTCCCGAGCAGCCGGCCGCTGCTCGCTCGGACGGCAACGGCCCAGGGCAGAGGCGGCAGCCGGCTGGATTCGATCGTCGTCGTCACCGAATGCGCAATCGTGGCGATCGCGCTGCCATTCACGACGAGCGCAACGTCGAGGTCGGTGCCGTTGGAAACGGAGATCCCGGGAAAGTCCGGAGGCGTCGTCGGTGCCGGGCTGGTGCAGCCGATGATCAGGAGCAGGGCACCGAGCACCGCCGAGCGGGCCATCGCGAAGGTCAGTACGCCCGAGCGAAGAGCACCCGGCGCTCCGAGGGCTTGCCGTCCACGATGCACGCGCCCGGCTCGTCCGGCGAATCGAACGGGATCACCCGGATCGTTGCACCGGTCTCCGTGCCGACCTTCTTCTCGCAGTCGGCCGAGCCGCACCAGGGGGCGCGCAGGAAGCCGCCGTCGTCCTCGAGCGTTCGCTTGAAGGCGTCGTAGTCGTCGACCCGGTGGGTGTTCGCCTCGCGGAACTCGAGCGCGCGCTGGAAGAGCATGGCCTGGTAGTCGGCCAGGCGCTGCGGCAGCTCGTCGGCGAGCGCATCGAGCGCCACGGGCTCCTTCGTCCGGTCGACCCGGCGGACGAGCACGCCCTGGCCCGACGCCACGTCGCGCGGGCCGATCTCCAGCCGGAACGGGACGCCCCGAAGCTCCCAGTGGCTGTATTTGAAGCCGGGTGACTCCTCGCGCCAGTCGACCTTGAAGCGAAGCGGCCCCGAGGCTGTCTGCACCGTGCCCAGCGACCGCTCGAGCGTGCCGATCGCCTCCTCGACCTTGGCCTTGTCCTCGTCCGACCGGAAGATCGGGACGATCACCAGCTGGACGGGTGTGACGTTCGGTGGCAGGACCAGCCCCGAGTCATCGCCGTGGGCCATGATCGTGGCGCCGACCATGCGCGTGGAAAATCCCCACGATGTGCCGTAGGGGTTCTTGCGGAGGTTGTCGCGGTCGAGGAACTCGATGCCCGCGGACTTCGCGAAGTTCTGCCCCAGCATGTGGCTCGTGCCCGCCTGGAGGGCCTTGCGATCGCGCATCATCGCCTCGATGGCGTGCGTGTAGACGGCGCCGGGGAACGTCTCCGCCGGGGTCTTGCGGCCGCGGATGACGGGGATCGCGAGCCACTCCTCCGAGACCGCGCGGTACGCCTCCAGGCCGATCGCCACCTCGCCGGCCGCCTCCTGCTCGGTAGCGTGGAAGGTGTGCGCCTCCTGCCACAGGAACTCCGTGGTGCGCAGGAAGAGCCGCGTGCGCAACTCCCAGCGGACCACGTTGTTCCACAGGTTCATGAGCAGCGGCAGGTCCCGGTAGGACTGGACCCAGTCCTTGACCTTCTCCGCGATGATCGCCTCGCTCGTGGGCCGGATGGCCAGCCACTCGGTGAGCTCCTCGCCCCCGGCGTGCGTGACCCAGGCGACCTGCGGGTTGAAGCCCTCGACGTGCTCGGCCTCCTTCTCCAGGAGCGAGCGCGGCACGAAGAGCGGGAAGTAGACGTTGCTGTGGCCGGTCCGCTTGATGTGGCGGTCCAGCTCGTCGCGCATCGATTCCCAGACTGCGTACCCGTAGGGCCGGATGACCATGCAGCCGCGCACCGGGCTGTAGTCGGCCAGCTCCGCCTTCAGGACCACGTCGTTGTACCAGCCCGGGAAGTCCTCGGACTGTGACGTGATGCCCTTGACGAAGCGGTCTGACGGCGCGGCGGACACGGCTCACCTGGTGGATATCGGTTGGCGCGGGCGCGCGACGGCGAGGCGGGCCCACGGGGCGGCCTATCGTAGCGGACCGGCCTTCCGGGGCGTACCGTTAGGTGACCATCCGAACGGGAGAACGATGTGTCGCTGATCGACGAGTACATGGCGCGGACGCCGCGGTCCGCGGCGCTGTTCGAGCGGGCATCACGCTCGATTCCCGGTGGATCGACGCGGACCACGATCTACGCCCCGCCCTACCCGCCGTACGTCGACCACGGCCAGGGTCTGCGCTTCTGGGACGTCGACGGCAACGAGTACCGCGACTTCCTGGGGAACTACTCCAGCCTGATCCTCGGCCACGCGCACCCTGCGGTCGTCGAGGCCGTCGAGGCACAGGTCCGAAAGGGCTCGGCGTTCGGCGCCCCGAGCGAGGTCGAGATCGAGCTGGCGGAGGAGCTCACGCGGCGGCTTGCGTCGGTCGAACGAGTGCGTTTCACCAACTCCGGCACCGAGGCCACGATGTTCGCGATGCGGGCGGCGCGCGCGTTCACCGGCCGGGACCTGATCGCCAAGTTCGAGCGGGCGTACCACGGCACGCACGACGTGGCCATGGCCGGCACGCCAGGCGTCCCGGCCGCGATCTCTGAGACCGTCGTGGTGCTGCCGTGGAACGATCCGGACGGCGTGGAGACGGCTCTCGCCGGGCTGGGCAAGAAGCTCGCCGCGATCATCATCGAGCCGGTTCAGGGCGCGGGCGGGATCCGCGCCGCGAAGCCCGAGTTCCTCCAGTTCCTGCGGGACTTCACCCAGCGGCACGGCGCGCTGCTGATCTTCGACGAGATCATCTGCTTCCGGCTCGGGCCAAACGGCGCGCAGGGCCGGCTCGGCGTCACGCCCGACCTGACCACGCTGGGCAAGATCATCGGCGGCGGGTACCCGCTCGCCGCGTTCGGCGGGCGGGCGGACGTGATGGACCAGTTCGACGCGCGCCGGTCGGGCGCGATGTCCCATGGCGGCACGTTCAACGGCAACCCCGTGGCCGCGGCCGCGGGACTGGCCACGCTCCGCGAGATGACGCCCGACCGCTACGACGAGCTCGATCGCCTCGGCGACCGGCTCCGGGCGCGGTTCGCCGGGGCGCTGGCGAACCGACGCCTGGGTGGCCGCATCGAGGGCGTCGGGTCGCTCTTCCAGATCTGGGGCGCCGAGGAGGGAATCTCGGCGATCGCGACCGGCGCCGACGCACCCACGTTCTGGCTGGGGATGCTGCTCGAAGGCTTCAGCCTCGCTCCGCGCGGGATGGGGGCGATCCCCGTCCCGGCGACGGAGTCGGACATCGACGATCTGGTCGAGGCCGCGGCCCGGGTCATCGAGGCCACCTCGCCGGTCGCGGCGTGACCGACCGTCCCAACCTCCGCCACATCGATGAGGTCCCGTTCCAGCGACTCTGGGAGGGCATCTCCGGCCGCACGATCGAGAGCGAACAGATCACTTTGTCGCTCGTCGAGCTGGAGCCGAACGGCACGGTGCCGAGCCACCAGCATCAGAACGAGCAGGTCGGCATCGTCATCCGGGGCCAGGTCACGTTCCGGGCGGGCGACGAAGAGCGAACGCTCGGACCCGGCGGGACCTGGACGGTGCGTTCGAACGTGCCGCACGGGGCCGACGTGGGGCCGGAGGGCGCAACCGTGGTCGAGGTCTTCACGCCGATCCGGGACGACTGGCACGCCCTGCCGCTTGACGAGGAGCAGGTCGCCTTCTGGCCCTGACGGGGCCGCTCACGGCCTGATCTGACCGGAGGCGGGCAGGAAAGAGCCCCTCGTCATGGACGAGGGGCTTCGCGTAAGAGGGCGGGGTTGCCCGGCTAGTTCCGGCGAACGGTGGCTCGCGATCGTTCCTGTCGTCGAGCCAGCGCAATCAGCGACAGCCCGATGAGGACTGCGAGTCCAGCCATGAACCCTGGGCCGATGCCGGCATCAGGGCCTTCGGTGGGGACGGTGCTGGTATTCGGAAGGCCCGGCGTCGGGGATCCGGCCGGCCGGACCACGTCAGTAGGGGCGGCGGTCGGCGTCGGGAGCGCCGCTGGCACTTCCGTCGGGGCGGGCGTCGTGGCGACGTCCGTGGGTGCCGGCGTCGTGGCAATGTCGGTCGGGACCGGCGTCCCGGCGGGGACGAGGGTCGGAGCCGGCGTGATCGCTGGGGTCACGGCCGCGGTCGGTGCGGCCGTCCGTGCGGCCGTCGGGGCCGCCGTCGGGGCCGCCGTCGGGGCTGCGGTCGGAGCGGCCGTCGGGGCGGCGGTGGGGGCCGCGGTCGGTGCGGCAGTGGGGGCGGGTGTGGGGGCCGCGGTCGGTGCGGCAGTGGGGGCGGGTGTGGGGGCCGCGGTCGGTGCGGCGGTCGGGGCTGCGGTCGGAGCGGCCGTCGGGGCCGCGGTCGGTGCCGGTGTGACGGCCGCGACGATGATGTTGCTCACGTTGGTCGAGCAGATGACCAGCGCTCCGCCTTCATTGCCGGAACCATTGCACTGATTGACCGTGACGTTGTTGCCCGCCTGGAGCGAGCTGTCCACGGTGCAGGTCAGCTCCACGAGCGTCCCGCCGTTGGCGGACCCGTTGCACTGCGTGACGGTGGCATTGAGGGTGTTCGCCGGGAACGGGTCACAACCGCTCGTCAGGGCGCCCGGGTTTCCGGAGCCGACGCACTGGTTGATCGTGACCTCGGCCGTGGAAGGCGTGACGCCCACGAACCGGTTCGTGATCTGGACGCTGCAGCGAAGGGTGCCGCCGCCGCCGTTGATCGAGCCGTTGCACTGGGTGACCTGCGTGACCGGCTCCGTCAGGATCGTGGTCGTCGGGCCCGCACAGGCGGCTTCGGGATCGCCCGCCGCGCCGTGGCACTCGCGGATCGTGACCTCGGCCGTGCCGCCAAGCGCGGTGAACGTGTTGACGATCTGGATCTCACAGATCAGCCCAAGGCCACCGGTGTTGTCGATGCTGTTGCTGCACGTCGTGGTCGCGGCGGCAGTGTTGGCCGCGGAGGCCGGCAACGCGGTGAGGAGCGACGGGCCGGCGACGAGCGCGAACGCGAACAGCCCAAGAAAAGCAAAGGTAATCGGGCGACGCAAAGCGACACCTGTAAGGGTCGAGCGTCGATGCCAAGACTTTCAGCGGCGGGGCCCGTGCCCCCGACTATGGCCGCGCCCGCACCGAAGTCAACCGGACCTTCGGTGGGTCAATCGTCATTCAACCCGCTCCCGCAGCGGCCTCATGCGGCATTTGACCCCCGTAACGCCGCTCGACATAAGCGTCGAGGATGCCGATGAACTCGTCGACGAGGCCCTCCCCTCGCAGCGTGGTTCGCAGCGCTCCGTCGACGAAGACCGGCGCGACAGGCTCCTCGAACGTGCCCGGCAATGAGATCCCGATATCGGCGTGCTTCGACTCACCTGGGCCGTTGACGACGCAGCCCATGACCGCCACGCGCATCTCCTCGACTCCCGGGTAGCGCGCGGCCCAGATCGGCATCTGGTCGCGCAGGTAGCCCTGGATTCGTTGCGCCATCTCCTGGAAGAAGCTGCTCGTGGTCCGGCCGCAGCCGGGGCACGCGGAGACCTGCGGCACGAACGACCGCAGCCCCAGCGACTGGAGCACCTGCTGCGCGATGAGCACCTCCTCGGTGCGGTCGCCACCGGGCGCCGGCGTCAGCGAGACGCGAATGGTGTCGCCGATGCCTTCGTTCAGCAGAATTGACAGGCCGGCCGTGGAAGCGACGGTCCCCTTCATGCCCATGCCGGCTTCCGTCAGCCCGAGATGCAGGGGGTAGTCGCAGCGCGAGGAGAGCAGCCGGTAGACGTCGACCAGGTCGCGGACGCCCGACACCTTGGCGCTGATGACGATGTGGTCGTGCGGGAGGCCGGTCAGCTCGGCCAGGTCCGCGGAGCGCAGCGCGGACTGGAGCATCGCCTCGATCATCACGTCCCGCGAGTCGAGCGGCTGCGGCAGCCGCGCGTTCTCGTCCATGAGCTGGGTCAGGAGCGCCGGGTCGAGCGAGCCCCAGTTGACCCCGATGCGCACCGGCTTGTCGAGCTCCATGGCCACCCGGACGATGGTCTGGAAGTTCTCATCGTGGCGCTTGGCGCCGACGTTGCCCGGGTTGATTCGGTACTTGGCCAGCGCCACCGCGGCCTCGGGATACTCGATGAGGAGCTGGTGGCCGTTGTAGTGGAAGTCGCCGATGATCGGCACCCCGATGCCGAGGTCGTCCAGCTTGCGCCGGATCTCCGGCACGGCGGCGGCGGCGGCGTCGTTGTTGACGGTCACCCGCACGAGCTCCGAACCGGCATGCGCCAGCGCGGCGACCTGCAGCGCGGTCGCGTCCACGTCGGCCGTGTCGGTGTTCGTCATCGACTGGACGACGATCGGATGTCGCGAGCCGATCTTCACGCCGCCGACGTCCACGGTCACGGTCTGCCTTCGACCCGGCAGGTGCGGCTCGCCCTCGATGCGCGGCTCCCCGGGAGCCGGCGTGCGAGGCCGCTCTCGCTCGATCCCGGCATTGCCGGCGACGGTCATCCGCTGCCCAGTCGCTGGATGTCGAAGTAGCTGATCCAGACGAGGAACCCCATCAGGGCCAGGAACCCCACCAGGTACACGGCACGCTCGAAGGCCGGGTTGAGGCGGTTGCGCGTGAGTGCCTGGAGGATCGAGATGAAAATCCGGCCGCCGTCGAGCGGTGGCAGCGGCAGCACGTTCACCACGGCCAGGTTGGCGGACAGCAGGCCGATGAGCCAGAGCATGAACACGGGCGGGAGCTCCGTCCGAACGACGCCCACCGCGTTGACGATTCCGATCGGACCCGACACGGGCGGGTTGGTGAGGTTCGCCGCGTTCGTGACCAGGTCGCCAAGGCTCTTGAGGATCAGCGTCGAGGCCCCGACCGTCCGGCGGGCGCCGATCGCGATGGCCTCGATCGGATCGTGCTGGATGCTCTCCGAGCGCGGCAGCGCAAAGCTGCTGATCCCCAGGGCTCCCTCGGTCGGCGTCGGGACGCGCAGGGTGACCGTCTTGTCCTCCACGCTGCCGTCACGATGGCGGACGGTGAGGACCACGCTGCTGCCCGCGGCGGCCCGGAGCGCGCCGAGGGGCGCGTCACCCTCGGTGTCGTCGAAGGTGGGGAAGCGCTTGCCGTCGATGGCCAGGATCGTGTCGCCATCGGTCTCGCAGATCGAGACACCGTTGGCGTCGGTGGAGATGACGCGTCCTCCCACGAGCCCGATCTGGGCCGCGGGCGATCCAGGCTGGACGCAGCCGAGCTGGACGGTGGTGACCGGGTCGGCGAAGCCGGCAATAAGCGTGAAGATCAGCCACGCCAGCAGGATGTTCATGCCGACGCCCGCGAAGAGGATCGCCAGGCGCGTGCGCAGCTTCTGATTGACGAAGGCGCGCGGATCGTCCGAGTCGCCCTCCTCCCCTTCCAGGCGCACGAAGCCGCCGAGGGGGAGCCAGTTCAGGGTGTAGATCGTCTCCTTGTCGCGGCCGATGATCTTGGCGCGCGGCGGAAAGCCGATGCCGAACTCGTGGACGCGGACGCCCGCTCGGCGCGCGACGACGAAGTGCCCCAGCTCGTGGATGACCACCAGCACCACGAGGATGGCGAGGACCAGCACGATGGTGAACGCGCTGTCGAAGATGCTGCTCAGCACGTCAGTCTCCCCGGCCGGACGGGGCGGCGTCCGCTGCCCAGCCGCGGACCTCGCCGTCGAGCTCGATCAGCTCCTCGAGAGCGGGCGCGGGCCCGTCCCCGAAGCGCTCCACGGCGTCCTCGGCAAGCTCGGCGATCTCGGTGAAGGCGAGGGTGCCTTCCAGGAACCGCCGCACGGCAACCTCGTCGACGGCGATCAGCGTGGCGGTGGCACGAGGGCCGGCGGCGCCCGCCGCCCGCGCGATGCGCAGCGCGGGAAAGCGCCGCTCGTCGACGGCCGCGAACGTGAAACGATCGTGCCGCAGGAGATCGAGGCGAGGCGCCGGGCCGCGGACGCGCCGCGGGTACGACACGGCGTACTGGATGGGAATGCGCATGTCAGGAAGTCCGAGCTGAGCTTTGAGAGAGCCGTCGACGAACTCGACGAACGAGTGGACCAGGCTCTCGGGGTGGACGATCACGTCGATTCGGTCGTACGGAAGATCGTACAGCCAGCGTGCCTCGATGACCTCCAGGCCCTTGTTCATGAGCGATGCGGAATCGATGCTGATCTTTGAACCCATCGACCAATTCGGGTGTGCCAGCGCCTCGTTCGGCGTCGCGGCGCGGAGGCGTTCCGCGGGCCAGGTGCGGAACGGGCCGCCCGACGCGGTGAGGATCAGGCGCTGCACGTCACCCATCCGTTCGCCCGCGAGGCACTGCCAGATGGCCGAATGCTCGGAATCGATCGGCCGCAGCCAGGCGAGCGGGCTGGCCCAGTGATCACCCGGCCGCGGGACGCGCTGGGGAAGCCCGGAACCATCCCCGCCCTCGGCTGCCGGGCCGCCGTGCCGTTCCGCCAGGTCGCGTGCCAGCGGCATGACGAGGTGCCCGCCGGCAACGAGCGTCTCCTTGTTCGCGGTGGCGACCGGGATGCCGGCCCGGAGCGCCGCGAGCACCGGCCGGAGGCTGACGATGCCGCCGGTCGCGACCACCACGAGGTCGACGTCGTCCCGCGTGGCGAGCTGCTCCAGCGCATCCTCCGACGACAGGAGGTGCGTGCCGTTCGGGACGTCCAGGGTCGCGGCTGCGTCGCGGTCCGCAAGCGCGGCTGCCCGCGGTCGGAGATCGGCGAGCTGCGCCTGGAACGTCGCGACGTCGCGGCCGGCGGCCAGCGCCACGACCTCGAACTCCGCCGGCCCCGCGGCCGCGAAGACGTCCAGCGCCTGGCGCCCGATCGACCCGGTCGAGCCGAGCAGCGCGACCCGGATCGGCGCTCCCGCTGGCCTCAACCGGCGCCGGCCACGAGCAGGTCTGGGGCCATGACCAGGACCACGTAGAGCGCCGGCGCCGCGAACAGGAACGAATCGACGCGATCCAGGATGCCGCCGTGGCCCGGAATGGCACGGCCCGAATCCTTGGCGCCGGCCGCGCGCTTCAGCAGCGATTCCGACGCGTCACCGGCCTGGGCCGCGATCGCGATGAAGCCGCCGAGCAGGGCGGCGACGATGGGATGCGCCCCCGCGAGGACCGTGGCCAGCACGCCGCACGCGATCATCGCGGCAACCGTGCCGCCGATCCCGCCGCTCCACGTCTTGTTCGGCGAGAGATGCGGCAGCATCCGGCCGCGGGGGTACCGGCGCCCGACGAGGTACGCAAAGGTGTCACACGCCCAGACGGTCAGCACCAGGATCAGCACCCAGATGCGGCCCGCATCGAGGACCCCGTGGAGCGGCGACGTCCTGGGCACGGCCGGGGCCGCCAGCATGGCCAGCGGCACGAACGCGAGCAAGCTCACGTAGATCGCGCCGAACGAGCCACCGACCCAGCCGAGGAATGCGGCGCGCGCCTCGCGGTGCCGGAACGCCGCCACGGCCGCCAGCACGATCACCGCGACGTCGAACGCCAGCGCGCCGGCGAGGGTCCAGTCGGTCAACGTGCCCAGCACGGCCAGCGGGGCGAGCAGGATGGGGATGCCGGGGTCCGCGGGCAGCCCCGCGCGGCGGATCAGCGACGCGCCCTCGATCGCCGCCACCAGCGTCAGCGCCGCGACCCCGATCGTCAGCCACGGGTTCCCGGCCAGGAACGCGATGGCAACCACCGGGACCAGCACCGCCGCGCTGATCACCCTGGTGCGGAACACCCACGACCCTCCCTGGTTCGACGGCCCCCGTGCGTCTCGGTCGATTTCCCCGTGTGGGGTCTCAGTCTGACTCCTCGAGCCCGTCGTCACTCATGCTCGGCGCCGTCGGAGCGGTCGGAGCGGTCGCCGCCGTCGGGGAAGGAGGCCCGCCGCCCGACGGTCCCGGGGAAGGGGGCTTGTCCGGCGGCCGCTCCAGCGATCTCGTGAAGCCGCTGAAGCCTCGATCCAGCCAGAACAGCAACGACGCTGCGCCGAGGATCAGGCAGATGCCGAGGTAGGTCCCCAGCAGGAACCACTGCGCCTGCAGCGTCTGGGCCTGGAGTGGCTTGCTCGTGCCGCCGAGCACCAGCCCGACCAGGGTTCCGGGGCCCGCGCAGAGCAGCCAGATCACGTAGTAGAAGCGTCCGACACCCTGGCTGCCGCGACCCAGCGTCTTCGGGCGGTCCGGCAGCCCGAGCAGCCTCGACCCGGCGAGATCGCCCAGTCTGTTCTCGATGAATTCCATGCGTGCCGACAGCCGTCTCACCAGGTAGCGGACGAGGGCGACGTACGTGGCCGACCCGAGAGCGAGCGGCGCGATGACGAAGGCGCCGAACGTGTCTGCGTCCAGGTTCGAGACGAGGATCGCGACGCCGGCCGCGACGATGCCGCCGACGGCCAGCGAGGCCTGGACGAGCGACCTCCGGTCGGCGGCCAGGGATCGGTATTCGGCCAGGGCGCTCAACAGAACGTCCTGGTCCACGTTCATTTGCAGGAACGCACGGAAGGCTGCGTTCCGGCAGCGCGCGAGCTCACCCTACCGGCCAAAGCGCCGGGCGCGGCGCTGGTATTCCTCGATCGCCTGGTCCAGCGACTCCGGATAGAAGTCGGGCCAGAGCGTCTCGGTCGTGTAGAACTCGGCGTACGCGGCCTGCCAGAGCAGGAAGTTGCTGACGCGCTGATCGCCGCCCGTACGGATGACCAGGTCCGGGTCCGCCTGACCGGCCGTATAGACGTGGCGGCTCACGAGCCGCTCGTCGATGTCTGCGGGAGCAAAGCCCGCAGCGAGGCACGCCCGGAACGCGTCGATGATCTCCTCGCGGCCCGAGTAGTTGAACGCCACGTTCAGGATCATCCGCGTCCCGCCCGACGTTGCCTCCTCGGCGGACGTGATCTGCTCGAGCACCTCGGGCGTCAGCTCCTGCCGCCGGCCGACGAAGCGAAGCCGGACGCTCTGCTTGACCAGGTCGGGGACCTCGTCGCGGATCGCCTCCCCGAGGAGCTCCATGATGTGGTCAACCTCGGCCTGGGCTCGCCGCCAGTTCTCGCGGCTGAAGGCGTAGAGGGAGAGGCTCTCGAGCCCCCGGACGGCGGAGTGCTCCACGATCGGCCGGACGCGCTTCAGCCCCTCCGCGTGACCGATCGCCTCGGACGCGCCGCGCTCTCGGGCCCAGCGGCGATTGCCGTCCATGATGATCGCGACGTGGCGGGGGACGGCCTCCCGGGGCGCGGAGGCGTCCGTGTCCGCGGCGGGGTCGTCGAACAGCGCGGGATCCGGCATCTCGGGCACCGCGACGGCGGAGCTGCCCTGCGACGGTGAGGACACCTAGACCTCCAGGATCTCCTGTTCCTTGAGCTTGCCGACGCGATCGACCTCCTCGATCCACTGGTGCGTCAGCTTCTCGATGCGCTCCTGCTCGCGGTGGGCCTCGTCGCTGCCGATCTCACCGTCGCGCTCCTGGCGCTTCAGGTCGTCGAAGCCCTCGCGACGATGGTTGCGGATCTCGACGCGCGCCTCTTCCATGCGCTTGTGGACGACCTTGACCAGGTCTTTGCGACGATCCTCGGTCAGCTGCGGGATGTTCAGCCGGACAACGGTCCCATCCACGTTGGGCATCAGGCCGATGTCGCTCTTCTGGATGGCCTTCTCGATCGCGCCGAGCACGCCCCGGTCCCAGGGCTGGATCACGATCTGATGCGCCTCGGGGACGCTGATGCTGGCCAGCTGGTTCAGCGGCGTGGCCGTGCCGTAATACTCGACCAGGATGCGCTCGACGAGCGACGTCGAGGCCCGACCGGTGCGCACCGCCTGGAAGTCCCGGCTCATGGCCTCGACCGCCTTGGACATCCGCCCCTCGAGCGCTCGCGTCTGGTCGGTCATGCCGGCTCGCCTCCGTGGATGCGTGTCCCGATCGGCTCCCCCAGCGCCGCGCGCCGGATGTTGTCCGGCTCGTTCATGTCGAACACGATGATCGGCAGGTCATTCTCCATGCACAGCGTCACCGCGGTCGAGTCGAGCACACCCAGGCGATCCGCCAGGACCTGCGAGTAGGTGAGCTCCTCGTGGCGCCGCGCGTCGGGATCCAGGGCCGGGTCGGCCGTGTAGACGCCGTCGACCTTGGTCGCCTTGAGCATGACGGTCGCGCCGATCTCCACGGCGCGCAACGCGGCCGCAGTGTCGGTCGTGAAGTAGGGATTGCCCGTGCCGGCGGCGAGGATGACGACGCGGCCCTTCTCCAGGTGCCGCATCGCGCGCCGCCGGATGTACGGCTCGGCGACCTCGTTCATCCCGATCGCGCTCATCACGCGGGTCGGCACACCGGCCTTCTCGAGCGCGTCCTGGAGCGCCAGGCCGTTCATCACCGTGGCGAGCATGCCCATGTAATCGCCCGTGGCCCGGTCCATGCCGCGAGCGGACGCCGCGAGGCCGCGGAAGATGTTGCCGCCACCGACGACGATGGCCACCTCCACGCCTTCACGCACGACCGCGCGCACCTGGTTGGCGATGAAGATGCAGACGCCGGGGTCGACGCCGTACTGCCGCCCCCCGAGGAGCGCCTCCCCGGAGATCTTCAGCACGATCCGCGAGAACGGGTAGCGCCCCGGCTCAGGCTTGCCGGCGGGGACCGTCTCCTCGACGGCCTCGTCGACCGTCGCGGCGTCGGTCACATCTCCTCCCCGAGCTCGAAGCGGGTGAACCGGCGGACGCGGATGTTCTCGCCGATCGTGGCGATGGCATCCGTGATCAGCTGGCCCACCGTCTGGTCGGTGTCGCGGAAGGGCTGCTCGTAGAGCACGGCCTGCTGGAACCACTTCTTGAGCTGGCCTTCCACGATCTGGCCGCGGATCGCCTCGGGCTTCTTCTGCACGTTCTCGTCGGCCGCGAGCTCGGCCCGCTTCGTCTCGAGAACGTCTGCCGGGATCGACTCGACCGTGGGGTAGGTCGGGGCCAACCCTGCGACCTGCATGGCGAGGTCGCGGACGAGCTTCTGGAACTGCTCGTTGCGCGCGACGAAGTCGGTCTCGCAGTTGACCTCGATGAGGACGCCGATCCGTCCACCCGCGTGGACGTAGGACCCGATGAGGCCCTCGCGGGCATCTCGGCCGGCCTTCTTCGCCGCGGCGGCCACGCCGCGCTCGCGCAGCAGCCCGACGGCCTTCTCGAGGTCGCCGCCGGTCTCCTCCAGGGCGCGCTTGCAGTCCATGAAGCCCGCACCGGTGCGCTCTCGGAGCTCCTTGACGAGCTCTGGCTTGATTGCGATGTCAGTCATGAGTGGCGGGATCCCTTCGTCTGATCGTGCGTGCGTCGCGGTGACGCCGGTCTGGGTTCTAGGGTTGGGCGGCTGCCGCTGCGGCCGCTGCGAGATCCTCTTCGGAGGCCTCCTCTTCGAGGTTGCGCTCGCCGGGGAGGATGCTCTCCTCCTCGTCTTCGTCCGGCGTGAAGCTGAACGTTCCGCCGGCGGAGAGCGCGGCCATCATCTCGTCGCTGGCCTGCTCGGCCTCGCCGACCTCCATCTCCACCATCGGCTCGGAAGCGGCACGAGTGGCGCGCTGCCCGACGCCCTCGATGGCGGCGTCCGAGACCAGCCGGCACAGGAGCCGGATCGCGCGGATCGCGTCGTCGTTGGCCGGAATGATGTAGTCGAGCTGGTCCGGGTCCACGTTCGTGTCGCCGGTCCCGATCACCGGGATCTCCAGCTTTCGGGCCTCGGTCACCGCGATGTGCTCGCGGTGCGGGTCGATCACGAAGAGGGCGCCCGGCAGGCGCTTCATCTTGCGCACGCCGCCCAGCGTCCGCTGGAGCTTTGCCAGCTGGTCGGTCAGGCGGGAGGCTTCCTTCTTGCTGAGCCGCTCGAACTCGCCGTTGAGCTGGCGGGCCTCCAGCTGCTCGAGCAGCCCGAGGCGCTTCTTGATGGTCACGAAGTTGGTGAGCATGCCGCCCAGCCAGCGCTGGTTGACGTAGGGCATCTCCGCGCGGACGGCCTCTTCCGAGATCGGCTCCTGCGCCTGCTTCTTGGTGCCGACGAAGAGGACGCTGTCGCCCTGGGCGACGGTGTCGGCGACGAAGGCGAGCGCGTCATCGAGGCGCTTGACGGTCTGCGCCAGGTCGATGATGTGGATCCCGTTGCGCTCCGCGAAGATGAACGGGCGCATCTTGGGGTTCCAGCGGCGAGTCTGGTGTCCGAAGTGGACGCCGGCCTCCAGCAGCTGGCGCATCGAAACGGTCGGCATGGGGTTGTGGCTCCTGTTCGGTTGGACCTCCGCGGGCCTCGACGTCCGTGGACCGGCCGGCATGCGTTCTGCGCCGGCAGGCACCCCCACGGGGAGCGGCTCGCGTGTGAGATGCGCGGCAGAAACCGCGCTCATTGCGGCCTTCGGGCCGCAGCGGAGTTTAGCACGGCTTCTCCCTCGGCCCGGGCCGTCAGTCCGGCGCCACGCCCCGGAGATGCCGCACCACCGGACCACCGAGGCCGGGACCCAGCGACGGGGCCTGCTCCACGAGGACGACGTCGATGCGCCACGGCAAATCGGGCAGCACGCCGTCGGGCAGGGTCAGTCCGCGCGGCGCGGCGCGAGCGCGGAGGAGGCCGAACGCCGCGCGGTAGACGCGGCGCAGCTTCGGTCCGGCGACGGATTCCTCCGGCGCACCGAAGCGGCCGGTGACGTTGCTGCGCACCTCCACGAAGACCAGGGCACGTGTCGGGACCGGGTCAACCGCCACCAGGTCGATCTCGTCACGGCCGACGGCGACGTTGGAACCGAGGATCACCCAGCCCTGCTCGACCAGGTGTCTGGCCACGAGCCGCTCCGCACGGTCTCCGGACCGGCGCCGCGGCGTGGTCCGAGCCACTCTGCTGCCGACCACGTGACTCGCCACGTCCATAAGGATGAGCGCCGCCACTCCACGCGGGCTTGGCTGGGACTTACCGGTGGCTCATCCGCGGGCGAGGACGAGCTCCACGCTCGCGGCCTCCGGCGCAGCCCCGCGGCCGCCGTCGCCACCAGGACCCCCGCCGATCGTAAACACGACGAGATCGCCGCGGGCCAGATCGCCGCGGCCGGGATCGACCCCGTCCACCGCCAGCGCGTCGTCCTGGTCGCCGAGCGCGCCCTCCCCTGCCAGCAGGTCGAGCGCCATCTGGTCGCCCTCGAGGATGCCGCGGATGCGCGCGTAGGTCCTGCGGTGATGCGGGGTGAGGCCGAGCTCGCGGAGACCCGCGACGTGCGACCGAGTGGTGTACCCGGCGTTGTGCTCCCAGCCGTAGCCGGGATAGCGGGCCGCAAGACGAGTCATGAGCCGATCGCGCGTCACCTTGGCGATGATCGAGGCGCAGGCGATCGCGTACGAGCTCGCGTCGCCGTCGACGATGGAGGTATACGGCCCGACGTGGGCCTCGAACCCGACGATCTTCCGCCCGTCCACGAGCACGTGGTCGTAGTCGGGGAGCCGGGCGAGGGCGCGCCGCATCGCCAGGTGGGACGCGTGGTAGATGTTGAGGCGCTCGATCTCGGCGACCGACGCGGCACCGACTCCCCAGGCCAGCACCCGGCGCTTGATCTGGCCGACCACGCGCTCGCGCTGCCTGGCGGAGAGCGTCTTGGAATCGCGGACGCCCTCGATCTTGTGACAGTTGGGCTTGACGAGCACTGCGGCTGCCACGACGGGCGCGCAGAGGGCGCCCATTCCGACCTCGTCGACGCCGCAGACGCGGAGCCGGCCATTCCTCCAGAGTCTTCGCTCGGCACGGAGGTGTGGGACCGGCAACGTCACGGCCCCCATTCTAGGAGGCTTCGGCAGTCTCCTTGGCCTCAGGCGCGGCGGCGGGCTTTGCGGATGCCTTCGCGCTGTCGCGGCCGGCCTTGCCCTTGGCGCCGCGACCACTCGCGGCGGCTGCCTGATGGCCGCCCTGAGGCCGGCGCTCGCGCAGCGTGGCGGCCTTGCCGACGCGCTCGCGCAGGAAGTAGAGCTTGGCGCGACGCGCCACACCGTGGCGCACGACCTCGATCTTGTCGATGCGCGGCGAGTTCACCTTGAAGGTGCGCTCGACGCCGACGCCGCTGCGGACGGCGCGGACGGTCAGCGAGCGGGTGATGCCGCCGCCGGTCAGGCGCATGATCGTGCCTTCGAAGACCTGGATCCGCTCGCGGGTCCCCTCGACGACCTTGGCGGACACCTTCACGGTGTCGCCCGGCGCAAGCTCGGGGAGGTCCGAACGGATCTGGTCGGCGACGATGTCGTCGAGAACGCTCACGGTCACACTCACTGGGGCTCGGGGCGCGCCCATGGAGGCACACCGGGACGGATCAGGGGTCGGGAGTATAGGACAACCTCGCCTTGAAGGCTTGGCCGCGCGGGCCGCGCGGGACTCCCAGTGATCCCCGCGCCGAAGCCGGACGAGTGGCCGGCGCGGGCCAAACGCGAATCCCGGTGGCGTTCGCCCTCAGCGGAAGCCCGGCGCCGACCAAACGCGAATCCCGGTGGCGTTCGCCCTCAGGAAACGCCCGACGGGTGACCGAACGCCAATGAGGATGGCGTTGTGCGCGAGACCGCACGTCGATGAGCCCGACGTGGCGCCTGCCTTGAGGCTTACGCCACGGAGGTTGCTATTAGGTCAGTGCGGCCCCAGCCGCGGACTTGCGGCCCGAGCCGCGGCATTGCGCCGCAACCGCACAGGCCCGAGCCGCCGACTGCGGCCCCAGCCGCCGACTGCGGCCCCACCCGCCGACTTGCGGCCTCCCGCGTCCTATGCCGGCCGGCCGGGCGCGCCGTCCTCGCTTGCATCGAGGAGGTCGGGCCTCACCCGCCTCGTGCGCGCGAGCGCCTGCTCGCGGCGCCAGCGCGCGACCTCGCCGTGATGGCCGCTCACCAGCACCCCGGGAACGCCCTCGCCACGGAACTCCGGCGGCCGCGTGAACTGGGGGTACTCGAGCAGCCCCTCCGAGAAGGACTCCTCCACCGGCGACGCCTCGTCGATGGCGCCCGGCAGGAGACGGAGCACCGCGTCGATCACGACGAGCGCGGGCAGCTCTCCGCCCGACAGGATGTAGTCGCCGATCGAGACCTCCAGGTCGACGAGGCCCCGAACCCGATCGTCCACGCCCTCATACCTCGGCGCCACGAAGACCAGGTGCGGCCGACCCGCGAGCTCGCGCGCCAGGCCCTGATCGAAGCGCCGCCCGCCCGGGTCCAGCAGGATTCGGGTCGCCTCCGAGCCCTGTGGCGCGACGGCGTCGAGCGCGTCCGCGATCGGCTCCGGGCGCAGAACCATGCCCGCGCCGCCCCCGTATGGATAGTCGTCAACGCTCCGGTGGCGGCCGATCCCCCACTCCCGCAGGTCGTGCGCGTGCAGCTCGGCGAGGCCCCTGGCCAGCGCCCGGCCGGGAATGGATTCGGCGAGCGGCCCGGGGAAGAGCGCCGGAAACAGCGTGATGACGTCGATCCGGAGCGTCACGACGATTCGGCAGGTTCCGAACTTTCCGCGGCGTCAGCACGCTCTGCCGTCTCAGCGCCGCCACCCTCGCCGCTGCTGGCGGCGTCGGCACTCTCCGGGGGCTCGGCACTCTCCGGGGGCGCGGCAACCTGGGCCGTGTCGGCGGCTCCGGCGCGCAGGGCCCGCGTCGTGCGGCGGCCCTTTGGCTTCGGCTTCGGCGGCTCCTCGTCGAGACCGAGGGCCTCCGGATCCACCACGATGCGCCCGTCGCGCGGCGCGAACTCGCGGACCACCGCGCTGACGGCAGGCACATACAGCTCGCCGCGCTGGCCGCCCCCGACCACGAACACCTCGCTCTCGCCGACCCGGAACACGTCCTGGACCCTGCCCAGCGGCTCGCCGGTCGTCGTCGAGACCTCGACGCCGGTGACCTCGTGCCAGTAGAAGGAGCCATCGGGCAAAGTCTCGGGCGCAGCGGCCGCCTCCAGATAGCGGTCCCGCAGAGTCTCCGCCGTGGAGCGGTCGGGCACCTCTGAGAAGCGGAGCAGGATGCCGGGCCCGTCCAGCTGGGACCAGGCCACGGTCAGCGGCTTGTCCGAACCTTCCGCGTACATGCGGCTCCCGACCTCGAAGCGCGCCGGATCGTCGGTGAGCACCTCCAGGCGGAGGCCGCCGCGCAGCCCATGGACGCCGCGCACCAGCGCGACAACCAGCCGGTCCCCCGCTGAGGAGGGCACGCTCGCTAGACGATCTCCAGGGAGATCGGCTCGCCCTCTCGCGTGGACACGACCTTGAGGAGCGTCCGCAGCGCCTTGGCGACACTGCCGTTGCGGCCGATCACCTTGCCCATGTCCTCCTCGGCGACGTGGAGCTCGATGAGCGTCCCGCCACCGTCACGCTGCACGTCGACGGTGACCGCGTCGGGATCGTCGACCAGGGCCTTCGCCACGAATTCGACCAGCTCGGATGCGGACATGCCTACTTGGCCTCCGGCAGGATGCCGACGCGGCGGAACAGGCGCTGGACGGTGGCCGTGGGCTGGGCGCCCCGGCTGAGCCAGTTGGCTGCCTTCTCTTCGTCGACCTGGATCTCGATCGGATCCGTGCGCGGGTTGTAGTGCCCGAGCGTGTCGAGCGATCGGCCGTTCCGCGCCGTACGGCTGTCGGCGACGACGAATCGGTACGTGGGCTGCTTCGTCGCTCCGACGCGTGCGAGGCGGATGTGGACTGCCACGGGCGAATGGTCCTCCTGGTGACCCTTGGGCGGGTGCGGGGGTTTGTCTGGTCGGTGATCTGGCGCGCAGGGTGGCGCGACCTCATAGGTTACTTGACGAACACCAAGATGCGGCTGACGGTCTGCTCGCCCTCGACGGACGTCTCCACGATCGCGCGATCGAATGGCGCCAGGTAGGGCTGCACGTTGGTCGCGTAGTCGGAGATGTCGCTGCCGTTGGCCTGCAGGAAGAGCTCGATTTGTTCACGGATGGCGGCGACGTCGGCATAAACGATCGCGGAGCTTGCGTTTCCCGCGGCGGTGACGGCCGTCGTGAATCGGGTCTGGCCGGCCAGCGAGTCGGCAGCGGTTCGCCCGATCGCTGCCGCCGCGAAGTCTCCTCCACCGATGTAGAGGTGCCCGCCGGTCGCCGCAACGCTGACCGATGGGTCGATCGGCAGCGCCGAGAACCTGGGATCGGAGAGCGAGATGGTCGTGACCGTCACGCCGTTCACCTGGGTCTCGGCGAGGTTGACGGGAAGCCCTCCGACGGACGAGCCGAGACGCAGCCAGTTGAGCAGCGCGGTGACACGGCTCTGCGCCATGGCCTCGTCCGAAACGGCGGCGGTGACGCCCCAGCGGAACTTGGCGCCGTCGAACGACGCGCCAACGCCGACGTCCGTGACGAAGCTCAGGTAGTCCTCCAGCTTGGTGCCGAGGAGCTGCTCGATCTGGGCCACCTGGGGATTGGTGAACGCGTCCGGCATGCTGGTTCGAAGGCAGGACAGGAGGTCGTGGATGGAGGTGCCGACGCCGGCCATTTCCAGGTAGACCTGTGTGTCCGCCGGCATGTGTGCGGCAAGGTCCGTGGCCGTCCGCGTGGCGGGGCGAGACCCACCCGTGGCGCGCAGCTCGACGGACACGTGGTCGCCCGCGGCAACGATGGCGGCAGCGGTCGATGCCTTCGTCCCGTCGCCGCTCGACGGGGACAGGCAGGCCTGCCCGGGGATCGCAGGGATCGGGCCCGTGACTGCGCCGACACCGGTCATGCCACCGAGGCCGTTCTGGATGAAGTCCTGGACGGCGCCGCCCGTGTAGAGCGCACCCAGACGATCCTGGGGCAGGCCCGTCATGGCGGCCACGAAGGCGGGGTCCTTGCCGAGCGATGGGGAGGTTCCCGCCAGCACGTCCAGGCTCTGCTTCAGATCGGACGCGTCGGCGGCAAAGAGGATGAGCGTGTCGGTCACGGTGTACGTCCCCGCCGGCTGATCGCCGCGGCTGACGGTCACGAGGGTGTACGAGCCGTAGCCCTCCTCACGGAAGCCCGAAGCGCCGGCCGCGACACGGATGGTCAGCAGAAGCTTGTCGAGGGCCGCCCGGTCCTTGACGCTGAGGCCCGCGACGACGTGTACGGCAGGCACTGACATCTCGCCCGTCGACGAGCCCGGGCCCGCGCTCGGCATCTGGAGCAGGCCGACGGCCGCCTGGCCGCCGAACCAGGGCTTGATGTCGCGTGCGTAGCCGACGAGCCCGCCGGTCGCGTCGCTCACCCAGCGGTCGAGCACCTCGTCGACCTTCTGGTCGAAGGCGGCCTGATCGGCAAAGCCCGGGAAATGGGAGAGCAGCTTCACGAGGCTGTCCCGCTGCGTTCCGGGGAGATCGAGGCGGGCCTCCGCGTAGACGGCCGTCGAGGCGGGCAGGAAGGTGGGCCCGATCGGCGTGGTGTTCCGCGCGCCAAGGGCGAACACCGCGATGCCGATTCCGGCCGTGACCAGGATGACGGCGGCGGCCAGCGCCACGATCCAGCGCGCGCGGCCGCTCCGCCTGGGTGGTTCCACTGCGGGGGACCCGGGCGTCCAGGGCGGCGTCCCCGTCGTCGACGGCACGTCGGTCGATCCGGCCATGCCGGCCGGCTTCCACGGCGGCGGAGGCGGTGCCGGGTACGACGCGGTGGGTGTCGTGGGGCTCTCGTCGAAGCCGGGTCGCCGGTCCATCGGTTCACTCATGCTGGACAGATGTTCCCATGAAGGCTGTTGAGGCGTCTCTGGGACGATCGGTGAGGCCGCCGCGTTGCGGCCGGACGCTTCGGGGTCAGCGGCGCCGGCCGAGCATCCCGGGCAGCCCGCGCATCCCGCCGCCGGAGAATTGGCGCATCAGCTTCTGCATCTCCGCGAACTGCTTGATCAGCCGGTTCACCTCGGGCAGCGACGTCCCGGATCCGCGTGCGATGCGCTTGCGGCGGGACGCGTTCAGCACGTGGGGGTCCCGTCGCTCGTCCGGAGTCATGGATTGGATGATCGCCTCCGTGCGCTTCAGCTCGCCCGAGTCGACCGCCTTCTGAGCGTCCTTGGCCATGCCTCCCATGCCGGGAATCATCTCGATCAGGGAGCCGAGCGGGCCCATCTTCTTGAGCTGCTGCATCTGCTCCAGGAAATCCTCGAGCGTGAAGGCGTTCTTCTGGAGCTTCTTGGCCAGCGCCTCGGACTGGTTCTGATCGAAGGTCTCCTGTGCCCGCTCGACGAGCGTCAGCACGTCGCCCATGCCGAGGATGCGCCCGGCGAGTCGGTCGGGGTGGAACACCTCGAGGGCGTCAGGGCGCTCGCCGGTGCCGAGGAATTTGACCGGCACGCCCGTGACCGCCGTGATGCTGAGCGCCGCGCCGCCGCGTGCGTCACCGTCGATCTTGGTGAGCACCAGGCCGGTGAGCGGCACCGTGTCGCGGAACGCCTCGGCGACGGCCACGGCGTCCTGGCCGACCATCGCGTCGACGACGAGCAGCGTCTCGGATGGGTGGAACGCGGCCGCGACCTGGTTGATCTCCGCCATGAGCACTTCGTCGATGGTGAGGCGGCCGGCAGTGTCGAGAAGGACGACGTCGCGCCCCGTCTTCTTTGCCTGGTCGATCCCCTGGCGCACGATCTCCTGGACCGGCGTGCCGGGCTCTGCCCGGTAGACGGGCAGGTCGAGGCCCTTGCCGAGGGCGACGAGCTGGTCCACGGCCGCCGGCCGGTACGGGTCGGCAGCGACGAGCAGCGGCTGGCGGCCCTGCTTGACGATGTGGCGGGCGAGCTTGGCCGCGGACGTGGTCTTGCCCGAGCCCTGGAGCCCGACGAGCATCACGACTGACGGACTTCCGATGAGCCGGAACGTGCGGTCACCCGCGCCCAGCATCGCCGTCAGCTCGTCGTTGACGATCTTGACGACCTGCTGGCCGGCGTTGATCGACTCGAGGATCTCGTGCCCGACGGCGCGTTCCCTGACGCGGCCGATGAACTCCTTGACCACCTTGTAATTGACGTCCGCCTCGAGCAGCGCCAGGCGGACCTCGCGCATGGCGGTCTCGACGTCCGCCTCGGTGATCCGGCCGTGCCCGGTCAGCTTGCCGAGAACGTCGCGCAGTCGGTCAGAGAGGGCATCGAACATGGGGCGGCGATTCTAGCCGTCGACGGTCGGCGGGCCGCTCGGCGCCCTTGACGGGCGTCGGACGACGGCGCACCGTCCCTCTCGAGGAGGGACGCTGACGATGTTTTCGCGACGACGGTCGGGCAAGCAGGGCGATACCAGCGGACCGCACCGCTTTGCCGAGCCGCAGGATCTTCGGTCCGGCCTGGCCCTCGGCTCCGGCACCTACGACAACGACGCGCGGGCGATGTTCTCCGTTGCCGCCGCGAGCGTGCGTCAGCCGGCCTGCGCGCGGCCCGGTTGCGGCAAGGCCCGCGAGGACCCGATCCACTGGCCCGAGGACTGAATACGACCCGGCGATCTACCCGAACAGTGCCTCGACGAATTCGTTCGGGTGGAAGTCCAGCAGGTCGTCCATCTTCTCGCCGACGCCGACGAACAGGACGGGGACGCCGAGGGTCTTCTCGATCGCAAAGGCCACGCCGCCCTTCGCCGTCGAATCGAGCTTCGTCAGTGCGATGCCCGTCAGCCCTGACGCCTCGTGGAAGGCCTTCGCCTGGGCCAGGCCGTTCTGGCCGGTCGTGGCGTCCAGCACGAACAGTACCTCCGGCTGGGCCGCGGGCAGGCGCTTGGCAATCGTCCGGCGGATCTTCTCCAGCTCGTCCATGAGGTTGCTCTTGGTGTGCAGCCGGCCGGCCGTATCGATGATGACCACGTCCGTGCCGCGCGCGGCGGCGGCGTCCAGCGCGTCGTAGACGACGGCCGACGGATCCGCCCCGGGCGCGTGCGCGATGACGGGCACGCCGATCCGCGTGGCCCAGATCTGGAGCTGGTCGATGGCCGCGGCTCGGAAGGTGTCCCCGGCAGCCAGCAGCACCTTGGCGCCGCGGGTGGTGAAACGCTGCGCCAGCTTGGCGATGGTGGTGGTCTTGCCTGTTCCATTGACTCCCACGACGAGCACGACGGCCGGCACGTCCGCGGCGGGCTTGCGCGGCCACGGGACGGGTTCGCGCGTCGCGAACAGCGCCACCATCTCGTACCGCAGTGCCAGCTCAGGTGACATGTCGCGCCGAGCACGGGCTCGTTTCACCACGCCGAATGTGAGCTCCGCGCCGAGATCGGCCCCGATCAGCGTCGCCTCGACCTCCTCCCAGGCCTCGTCGTCGTCGCCGCGGCCGAGGATGGAACGGACACGCGACACGAAGCCGCGCCGACTGCGGTCGAGGCCGGCCTCCAGCGCCGCTTCTGCGTGGTCCTCGTTCCCCGGATCCGTCACGAGGCCGGGCCGACCGCCACGATGCCGGCATTTTCGGTGTCCGCCGCGTGGCCGTTGCGACCGGGCCGCGGCAGCCGCCCGTCCAGCCGCATCGACACGACGCGGCTGACGGCGTCGTCCCCGACCGTCACACCGTAGAGGGCGTCGGCAGCCTCGATCGTGCCGCGGTTGTGCGTGATGACCACGAACTGGATCGTCTCGGCGAGGCCGCGCAGCGCCGCGGAGAAGCGGCCAACGTTCGCCTCGTCGAGTGCCGCGTCCACCTCGTCGAGGACGCAGAACGGCACCGGGCGGACCTCGAGCATTGCCAGCAGGAGCGCCACGGCGGTCAATGCCCGTTCCCCGCCCGACAGCATCGCAAGCGGCTGGCGCTTCTTGCCCGGCGGTCGGGCCGTGATCTCCACCCCGGTGGTCGACAGGTCCTCCGGCGCGGTCAGCGTCAGCTGCGCCTCGCCTCCGTCGAACAGTTGGTTGAAGCGCCGCGCGAACGCGCCCTCCAGCTGGGAGAAGGTCCGGCGGAACTGCTCCGCGATGAGCGTGTTGAGATTGCCGATCAGCTCGCGGGTGTTGCGAATCGCGGTCTCCAGGTCGTTGCGCTGCGCGTCCAGCGTCTCGAGCCGGTCGCGGATCTCGGCGTACTCCTCGGCGGCGAACGGGTTGCTCGCGCCGAGCTCGTGGTAGCGGCGCCGCAGCGTGGTCAACCGTCCCTGGCTGGGGGCCTCCGTCTCAGGATCGGAACGCCACGCGGCCAGGGCGGTTTGCAAGGCGCCCTCCAGCGCGGGGGCGAGATCGTCGGCGGACGTCACGTCCGCGAACGGAGCCGTCTCGCCGCTTGCGACGCGCCCCGTGCCGCGGCCCGCGCCCGCGTCAGCACCGGCTTCTGCTTCGCCTGGAGCGTCCACGCCGCCGCCGGCGCTCACGAGAAGGGCCGACAGCCCGACCACGCCGATGCCCGCCAGCTCGACGAGCAGGCTCTCGCGTGCCGAGTCCACGTGCAGCCGCGCCTCCATCTCGGCGACCTCCGCCGTCCGGCCCCGCGCCTCGGCGGTCCGGAGACGCTCTCTTGCGGAAGCCGCGGCAGCCTCGGCCGAGGCCAGCCGCGCGCGCTGGTCCCTGCCCGCGTCCAGGAGCGTCTCGAGCTCGAGGGTCAGGCTCTGCTCCTCGGCCGCCGCAGCGGCCAGCATGGAGGCGACGCGTTCCCGCTGCGCGGCGAGGTCCGCCTCGGCGCCGGCGATTCGCTCCAGCTCTGCCTCGACCCCGGCGAGGCGGCGCTCGTCCATGGCCGCACCGATCTCCGCGCGGCGGCGACGCTCGTCGGCCGCCGCCCACCGTCGCTGCTGCTCACCGAGCGCGGCGGCCCGCTGATCGCGCACGGCCCGCGTCTCGGTGGCCCGTCCTTCCAGCCGCCGCAGCTCCGCGGCGTGCGTCTCCGGAATCCCGCCTCCGTCGGCGCCGAACCCGGCGCCCTTCGCCGCCCCGCGCGCGCCGCCACCAACAGCGGAGTCCGCGGCGCCCGCGGCACTCGAAGGGCCTGACGCACGTTCGGCCGCCTCCGCGCGGGCCAAATCGGCCGTCGCGGCGGCGACCTGCTCGCGGAGCCGCTCCAGCACGGCGGTCTGCCAGGCACCCTCGCGCGCGGCCGACTCGGCGGTCCGAGCGGCTGAGCGTTCCGCCTCGTCCGCGACCCGGCGAGCTCGCCGCGCGGAATCCAGCCGCAGCCGCGCCTCGTCCATCACGCCCACCGACGCGGCACGAGCCGCGTCCGCGGCGGCCAACGACGTTGCGACGGACTCCAGCCCCTCCGCGGCCCTGGGACGCTCGCCCTGGAGCGCCTGGAGCGCGTCCTGCCGAACCAGCTGGGACGCCGCGGGCCCGACGCGCACCACGCCCTCGTCGCTCACCAGCTCGCCGTCCCGCGTGGCCAGGCGCCAGCCCGGCGGCAGTTGTGACCGCAGGTCGAGTGCCGCTTCCAGGTCCGGGACCCAGAGGCTGCGCGCCAGCAGCCGCGTGACGTGCCCGCCCGGGTCGCGGCGGATCGCCGAGGACAGTGGCCCGCCCCCGGCGTCCGCGACGAGCGCGGCGATCCGGCTCGCGTCGCGGTCCGGAGACCGCGCGCCACGGCCGGGCGCCTCGGGCAACAGCAAGGTCGCGCGCCGGTCCCGCAGCGCGAGCGCGGCCGCGGCGTCCACGGCCAGTCCACGCAGCGCATCCCCGAGCGCCGCCTCGACCGCCAGCCGGAGGCCGGGCTCGACGTCGAGCCCCTCGGCAATGGGCTGGCCACCCCGCCGCCGAGCACTCCGATACGCCTCGACGTCGACGGCTCCCACGAGCAGCTGCTGCAATCCCTCGATGCGTGCGTCGAGTGCCGCGAGATCGGCCGTGGCGGCTGCGTGGCGGGCAGCCAGGTCCGCGAGCTCGGCCTCCGCCGCCGACGCCGCGGCGCGGGCTGCCTCGGCCGCGGATTCGGCACGTCCCTCTTCGGACGCGGCGTCGCGGGCCTGCGCGGATGCGGCATCGGCAGCCTGGCGGGCCTCCGATCCCTTCGCGTCGGCCGTTCCCGCCGTGCGCTCCACCTCTTCCAGCCGGCGCGCGAGCTCGGTGTGCCGATCCCGGGCGCGGGCCAGCTCCTCGCGTTGGGCACGGCGCGCCTCGAGGATCCGCGTGCGGCGCGCCTCCTCGGCCTCGTCTCCGGCGCGGACGGACTCCATCTCCGCGACGGCGGCCTCCAGCGCACGCTCCGCATCCCTGAGCGCCGACTCGGCGACGGCGTCCACCTCGGGGACCGGGCTCGCCGCGGCGCGGCGCGCGTCGAGGACGCTCGCGGCGAGGGTTGTGCGGTCGCCGTCGAGCCGGGCGCGGTCGCGTGCGATGCCCTGGGACTCGGTCGCGATGCGGGTCTCGGCGAGCCGCTGTTCAAGCGTCGCGGCACGTGCGGCGTCGAGACGGCTACGGATCCCCCGCTCGGCATCCGATCGCTCCGCCAGGTCGCGCGTCAGCGCGCGTGCGGCTTCCTCGCTCTCGCGCAGCGTCCCGAGGGCCGCATCTGCCTCGGTGCGCGCGGCGGCTGTCGCCGAACGGTTGCGCTCCGCGTCGCGCTCGGCGGCAACGAGCCGGGCACGGCCGGCTGCCACGAGCGCCTCGGCCAGCTCCGAGCCGGCGTTACGTCGCTGCTCCTGTTGCTCGGCCTGCGCCGACAGGCGGCGGGCTTGCGGCCGCAGCTCGGCCAGGACGTCCCGGACCCGCTCCACGTTGGTCTCCGCCTCGGCCAGCTCGGCCTCGGCCGCGCGGCGCCGCCGCTCGTGCTTGCGGATGCCCGCCGCTTCTTCGAAGAGTGGCCGGCGCTCCTCGGGGCGCAGCGCGAGTGCCTGGTCGACCATGCCCTGGCCGATGAAGAGGAACGCGTTGTCGGCCAGGTTGGCCTCGTCGAGCAGATCCACGAGATCGCGCAGTCGGATGCGCTGGCGGTTCAGCAGATACTCGTTCTCGCCGGAGCGGAAGAGCCGGCGTCCCAGCTCGACCTCGGCGTAGTCGACGGGCAGCAGGCGGTCCCGGTTGTCGATCACCAGGGTCACGTCCGCCATGCCGATCGCCCGCCGCGAGGACGACCCCGCGAAGATCAGGTCCTCGGCGCGACGGGTGCGAAGCGAGCGTCCCTGCTCGCCGAGCGCCCACCGGAGCGCGTCCGCCAGGTTGCTCTTGCCGCTGCCGTTCGGCCCCACGACGGCGCTGATGCCCGGGCCGAACTCCACGACCGTCTTCTCGGCGAAGGACTTGAAGCCGACCATTCGCAGCGCGCGGAGGCGTGCCTCGCTCACGAACGCTGGCGCCCGGCGAGTCGGCCCAGGGCATCGGTCGCAGCCTCGGTCTCTGCGATCCGCCGGTTGCGGCCCTCCCCGCGGCCCAGCACGTCCGAGCCCAGGCTCACCTCCACGATGTAGTGCGGGTCGTGGTCCGGGCCCTCGGCGCTGACGACGTGATAGGTCGGCGGGTGGCCCGACGTCCGATACGCCAGCTCCTGTAGCCGGCTCTTGGGAGCCTTGAGCCCGGTGCTTCCGCCGGTCGCCTCGAGCTCCGGAGCGCACACCTTCAGGACCCAGCGCCGCGCCTTCGCGAGCCCGAGGTCGAGGAACACCGCCGCGACGACGGCCTCGAACACCGAGGCCTGGACCGAGTCGCGCTCGTGCTCCGCCGCCCGCGCGGCGCCCTGGCCCATGACCAGGAAGCTGCCGAGATCGAGGCGCGCCGCGATCGCCGAAAGGCCCTTGGCGGACACGATGGCCGCGCGCCGGGTCGTCAGCTGGCCCTCGTGCTCGTTGGGGTGGCGCTCCATGAGCGCCTCCGACACGATCAGCGACAGGACGGCGTCGCCGAGGAACTCGAGCCGCTCGTTGGCGACGCCGGGCTCCTCGGGGTGCTCGTTGACGTAGCTGCTGTGGGTGAGCGCCTGCTCGATCAGCCCGAGGTCGCGGAAGGGAAGGCCGAGGTGCTCGGCCAGACGGCGTCCGGGCGACTCCACGCCCGTGCCGTGGCTCGCCGAGCCGGAGGCCGCGGCGCTACGCCTGGGCGCTGTGCTCGTCGATGAAGTCGGCGGCGTCCTGGACGGTCCGGATCTTCTCGGCGTCCTCGTCCGAGATCTCGGTTCCGAACTCTTCCTCGAGGCTCATGATCAACTCGACGAGATCGAGCGAGTCCGCGTTCAGATCGTCGACGAACGACGCTTCCGGCTTGACCTCGTCCTCGTCCACGCCGAGCTGTTCAACGACGATCTTCTTGAGCCGCTCATACGTCGTAGCCGTCACTCCGTGCTCCCTCCGTCCTGCATAGGTTCCGAGTCGCCTTGTTGGTCATGGTCCGAGGCGGCTGCTTGCCGCCGCGGGGCTTTCGCCTCGCCCGATTCCCTGGCAACCCGTCCGAGCACGCCGTTCACAAGACGCCTGGCCGGGTCCCCGCTGTACGTTCGAGCGAGTTCGACCCATTCCGCTATCGCGACCCGGGCCGGGGTCGTCGGGCAGTGTAGCAGTTCGCCCATGCCCGAACGCAACAGCGCGCGGTCGATTCGGGCCAGCTGGACGACGGGGTAAGCGGGCGCGACGGCGCCGATCCGGGCGTCGATCGTGTCACGATTGCGAGCGACCGCCTCGACGATTCGGCGCGCGTGATCGGCCGTTTCGGGGGCCGCTCCCTCCTCCTCCAAGCGCCGTTCGAGCACGCGGATCGAGGTCTGCTGGCCGAAGTCCGACTCGAAGATGGCCCCGAGGGCCAGGCGCCGGCCCTCGCGCTCGGCGTGGTGTCGCGGCTCGCTCACCCTTCGGCGGCGACGGGCTCGAGCTCGGCCGCAGCCTCGGCCTTGACCGTCGCGGGCGGTGCCAGGGCGGCAGCAATCAGATCGGGGATGCGGGCCCGCGCGGCGGCCACTCCGACGCCGACCGCGAACCCGATCATTCGCCGCCGAGCGCGACCATGCGTGATCAGCACCGTCCCGCGGACGCCCAGGAGCGGTGCGCCACCCAGCCGCTCGTAGTCGAGCCGCCGCCGGATGCGGCCGATCCCCGGGCGCATGAAGAGGTACCCGAGCGGGCCCCAGGGAAGGCGCCGGAACTCGGCGCGCAGCATGTCGAAGATGGCCGTCGAGAGGCCCTCGAAGAACTTGATCGTGACGTTGCCGACGGACGCGTCGCAGACCACGACGTCCGCCGGGTGGTGGGGCAGATCCTTGCCCTCCACGTTGCCGACGAAGCGAAGGTCGCTCGAGGCGAGCATGACCGTGGCCTCCTGGACGCGGACCTCGCCCTTGCCGCCCTCCTCCCCGATCGAGAGGAGCGCCACGCTGGGGTCGCGCACGTTGAGGACCTTCTCCGCGTAGATCGCGCCCATCCGCGCGTACTGGGCAAGGTTCAGGCCGCTGGAGTCGGTCGTGGCGCCGATGTCGAGCAGCACGAACGGGCCGCGGTCGGTGAGCATCTGCACGGCTAGGGCCGGGCGATCGACCCCCGGCAGCCGGCCGAGATGCAGGATCGCGGAGGCCACGCCCGCACCCGTGTGGCCGGCGGTGACGACGGCGTCGGCGCGGCCTTCGCGGACCAGGCGCATGCAGACATTGATGCTGGCGTCGCGTTTGCGACGGACGGCGGACGCGGCGGCCTCGTCCATGGCGACGAGCTCGCTCGCGGCCACCATGGTGACGTGCGCGGGCAGCGAGCCTCCGGCGCTGGCGAGAATGCGTGCCTCGTCGCCGACCAGGATCAGGTCGGCGTCGTCATGCTCCCTGGCCCAGCCGAGCGCACCGGCGACGACCTCCTCGACGCCGTGATCACCGCCCATGGCGTCGACGGCGACCCGCGGACGCATGCGGTCGGCATCCGTGCCACGGCCGAGCGACTGGACGTCCACGCGGCCTCGCGATTCAGCGGGTGGGAACGAGGGCGGAGGTCACGCTCAGGAGCCGCTCTCCTGCGGCTTGCGGACGCGGATCCGGACGGCCTCGCGGCCGTTGTACCAGCCGCAGTTCGGGCACGCGTGGTGCGCCTGCTTGGTCAGGTGGCAGTGCGGGCACTCTTCGAGCTGCGACGTCGTCAGGGCGAGGTGGGCGCGGCGATCGCCCTGCCGGGCGTGCGACACCCGGCGCTTGGGAACTCCCATTGGTCGTGATTCTCCTGTTCGTTGGGCTCAGATGGTACGCGGAGTGGCGCGGATGGCTGCCGCGGGGACGTCTCGCACCGTGGAGGCGGACGCGATGGGCCTATTTCAGCTGCTCGAGCAGGCCAGCCAGTCCGGCCAGGCGCGGGTCGATCTCGTCCTCGTCATGGTGATGCGCCGGGTCGGCGTTGAGGTCGTCGCCGCACACGAGGCAGAGGCCCCGGCAGTCCGGCCGGCACAGCGGCGCGATCGGCTCGGCGAGCGCGATGGCGTCGCGGACCGCCGGCGCGAGGTCCAGCTCGTGATGGTCGTCCAGCTGGATGGCGTCCGGCTCGCCCACGAGGCTGATCGGCTTGCCCGTGTCGATGTCGATCGAGGGCAGCGCCTCCTGCTCGATGTCGACGGCGATGGGGGTCTCGACGGGGTTCAGGCAGCGGGAGCAGGTCTCCGCGAGCGCTGTGGCGAGGCGGCCCTTGGCCAGGATCCCGCGCCCCGTGCGCGACAGGCGCATCTCCCCCTCGATCGGGCGGGCCAGCTCCACGTCCTCGGCGATCGCGAGGTCGGTCTTGGGGACGTCGACCGGGAACGTGCGGACGGTGCCTGGCGACTCCCGCAGCAGGCCGGCGACGTTATAGCTGAGCATGGGAGCGCTGCTCGGCACCGGGTTCCAGGCCCTCTCCGGGTCCGGATCCGTTGCCGTCCGAGGTGGCGTGCCGGTCGTCCAGCAACGCGAGCCCCCGACGGATGCTCTGGAGGGCCTTCACGCACTCGCCCTCCAGCTTGATCAGCACGCTGGCGGCGTACGTGTCGGCGCCGCGGCGAATGTCCTCGGCCTCGGCGCGACCCTCCTCGATGATCTGGTCCGAGCGGATCTGGGCGGCACGGGTCAGCTCACGCTCCTCGATCAGGAACGCCGCCTGCTCCTGCGCGCGGCCGAGGATGCGCTCGGCCTCCTCCTGGGCACGCTCGACGAGCCGACTCGTCTCCTCGTTGACGCGCTTGGCCTGGCGGACCTCCTCGGGCACGGCGACGCGCAACTGGTCGATGAGGTCGAGCGCGGCCACCTGGTCCACCACGACGGAGTTGGTCATGGGCATCCGGCGGCCGTTGGCGAGAAGAGCCTCGAGGCGCTCGATGAGGAAAACGATGTCGATGAGAGAGGCCCTCCGCGAGCCCGCGATCAGAGGAGGCTCCTCGCGAGATTGTACGCGAGGGGTGCGAGGCCGGGAGTGCGCTCGCGGCTACACCGAGGGGCGGAGGCTCCGGATGACAGCGGCCGGGACCATCGCGCTGACGTCGCCGCCGAACGCGGCGATCTCCCGGACCAGGCTGGAGCTGATGTAGGAGTGCTCCAATGCGGTCATGAAGAAGATCGTGTCGACCTCGGGCGCGAGCTTCCGGTTCGTATGGGCCATCTGGAGCTCGGACTCGAAGTCACCGATCGCGCGCAACCCGCGGACGATGGACCCGGCGCCGTGTGCCCGGGCGAAGTCGACGGTCAGACCGTCGAAGGTGACGACCTCCACGTTCGAGGCGGCGTCGCCCAGCGACTCGCGTACGGACTCGCGCACGAGATCCGCGCGAGCGGCCGAGTCCGCAGCCACGGACTTCCGTGTGTTCACCAGCACGCCGACCACGACACGGTCGAAGACGGCCGCCGCGCGGCCGATGACGTCCAGGTGGCCGAACGTGATCGGATTGAAGGAGCCGGGGTAGACAGCGACGTTCATGCCTGGGAGCCTCGGTCGTCGCTGGGGTCGACCGCCGTGGAGTCCGTCTCGTCGTCGCCGGCCGCCACGCGGTAGAACGACAGCGCCGTTTCGCCGAAACGCTTGACCCGGTCGAGGCGCAGGCTGCCGGCGCGATCGGGTCCGGTGTCGCGCCAGAAATGCTTGGCAATCACGAGTGCATCATCGCGCAGCCAGCCGAGCGCATGGTCGCCGAGCCGCTCGAGCGCGGCGGCCAGCGCGGCCGAATCGGCATAGGGCGGATCCACCACCACCGCGCCGAAGCCCTCGTAGCGGTCCGCGTTCTCTGCGCCGAGGCCCAGGTACGCGAGGGCGTCGCGCTGCACGATCGTCGCCCCGCCCAGGTGGGTGCGGCGCAGGTTCTCCGCGATGACCTTCGCGGCGCGGGGGTCACGCTCGACGAACACGGCCGACGGCGCGCCGCGGCTGAGCGCCTCGATCCCGGCCGCGCCGCTGCCCGCGAACAGGTCCAGGAACGGCGCCGGCCAGCCGTCGCCCATCGCAGACTCCAGGGCGCCGAACAGCGACTGCTTGACGCGGTCCGACAGCGGGCGCGTCCCCTCCCCGGGCGCCAGGAGCCGCAGGCCGCCCGCCGTCCCCGCGATGACCCGCCCGGCCTCAGGCATGCGCGTCAGCCATCGATCTCGTCCGGCGCGAGGACGTCGCCCGCACCGACGCGCGCGAGCCAGCCCCGGGTCAGCTCCGCCTCGAGGGCCGCGTGGCCGGGCGCCAGGCGACCCGCCTCGTCGACCAGTGCCTCGGCGTGGACGCGCGCCTCCCGGGACAGGTCGCGGTGATCCTTCCGTGACAGCGAGGCGACGCGCAGCGGCGGCAGACCGCTCTGCTGGAGGCCGAGCATCTCGCCTTCGCCGCGGAGCTCGAAGTCCAGGTCCGCGAGGACGAAGCCGTCCGTATGCTCGACCAGGGCATCCAGACGGGCCTTCACCAGCTTCTGCTCGTCGGTGGTCTCGCCGCCGCGCGCGCCGCGCCGCGGATACAGCGACGAGACCAGGATGCAGTAGGCCTGGTCCTCGCCGCGCCCGACGCGACCGCGCAACTGGTGGAGCTGCGCGACGCCGAAGCGGTCCGCGTCGAGGATCAGCATCACGGTCGCCTGGGGCACGTCCACGCCGACCTCCAGGACCGTCGTGCCGACCAGGACCGTCGTGTCCCCGCGGCGGAAGCGGTCCATCCGCTCGTCCCGGTCGGCGGCCTTCATCTGGCCGTGCACGATCTCGATGTGCGCCTGCGTTTCCGCCGCGCCGGCGAGGCCGGCCGCCTCGGCCCAGCCGTCCCGCAGCAGCTGCGCGGCCTGCTCGACGCTGGTCGCACCCCCGGTTTCGTCCTCCTCGACGAGCGGCACGATCACGAACGTGCGGCGGCCGGCGGCGGCCTGGCCCACGATGAACGGGATCACGCCCGGACCGTCGCCGTGCCGGAGGAGCTCCGTGCGCTGGCGGATCGCGGTCCGCACCGGCTTCCGGCCGACGGGAGCCGCGTGGAGGTCGGACACGTCCAGGTCCGCGTGGAGGATCTGGCCCAGCGTGCGCGGGATCGGCGTGGCGGTCATCAGCAGGACATGCGGGGCCGTGCCCTTGGCCGCCAGCGCCTCCCGCTCCGCCACGCCGAAGCGATGCTGCTCGTCGACCACGGCCAGGCGCAGATCCGCGAACCGGACCGACTCCTGCACCAGCGCGTGGGTCCCGATGACGATCCGCCCCGCGGAGGTCCCCGAGGTGGTCGTCCCCACGGGAGCCTCGATCAGCTCCAAGGCGCTTCGCCGCGCGGCCGCCGCCATTGAGCCCGTCAGCAGCGTCACCTCGTGGCCGAGCGGCTCGAGAAAACCGGCCAGCGTGACCGCGTGCTGGCGCGCAAGCAGGTCCGTCGGAGCCAGCAGCGCGGCCTGCCGGCCCGCGTCGGCGACGAGCGCCATGGCAATCGCCGCCACCGCGGTCTTGCCGGAGCCGACGTCGCCTTGGAGGAGCCGCATCATCGGCCGGTCCGAGGCCAGGTCCGCAGCGACCGCCTCGACCGCCTGGCGCTGGTCCGCGGTCAGTGCCACCGCGGGCGCCTCCGGATCGCGCGACCGGACGATGGCGTCGATGGTCGCCTCGACGGACCGCACCGCCTCCGCGAGGCGTGCCGGCTCCACGGGGATCGGCTCGCTCAGGTCCCGGCCGCGCGACCGCTGGCGGGACACCATGCCGATCTGGAGCGCCAGCAGCTCATCGAACGCGAGCCGGTCCAGCGCCTGCTGCTGGTGGACCTCGTCCTCCGGGTAGTGCGCCCCTTCCACGGCACGGCTGATGGCGATGCGCTCACCCTGGACCTCGGCCGGCAGGTAGTCGCGGCCGGTGTAGGGCTGCACGGTGTCGAGCGCGGAGCGGATCGCGTTGCGCAGGATGCGGGCGCTCAACCCCTGGGTGAGCCGGTAGACGGGCACGATCCGGCCGGTGTGGAGGAGCTCCGTGTCCTCGGGCTGGAACTCCGGGTTGTCCAACGTGACGCTCCAGCCGCGCCGCTTGAGCTTGCCGCTGGCAACGATCCAGTCGCCCTCGCGGAGCCGGCGCTCGATGAACCGGCGCCCGAACCAGGTCGCCTGGAGCTCGCCGGTCTCATCGCGCAGCGTCGCGAGCGTCCGCTGGATGCGTCGCCGGAACGTGGGCTCGACCCGGACGGACACGACCTGGAGGCGGGCGGTGACGATCGCGCCGTCCTCGGACTCTTCCAACTGTCGGACGGTGCGCAGCTCGCGCAGGTCCTCGTAGCGCCGCGGCAGGTGGAAGAGCAGGTCGCGCACGGATTGCAGCCCGAGCCGCGGTCCGGCGCGCTTGAGGGCAGCGGTGCCCGGCAGCCTGGCATCGGCGAGGCGCGTGTCGAGGTCCACGGGTGCGGCGGGTTTGGAGGCGACCGCGGCTCCTGCCCGGCCACGCGCGGGGGCGCCGCCGGCCGCGATCGCCGCGCTGGCTGCGGCCGTGGTGGCACGGTTTCGTGCGGCGGTCGACGGCGCCATCGCGCTACTCGGCCGCGATGAGGTACGCGTAGTAGGGCTGGCCCCCATCGACGATCTCGACCTCCAGCGCGGGCCAGCGCTCCGCGATCCGCGCCACGAGGTCCCCGGTTTCGCCTTCGGCGACCCCCAGCCCGACGTAGATCGTCATGAGCTCAAAGCCCGGGTCGAGTCCTCCGATGCCGTCCAGGACGGCCGGAATTCGGTCGTCGCCCACGACCACCAGGCCTTCGTCAGGATCGAGCACCAGGATCTGGCCCTGCCGCACCGTCCGGCCGCCGAGGCGCGCATCGCGGACTGCCCGGGTCACCTGGAGAGATTGGATCGCGCGCGCTGCCGCCCGCATGGCCTCGGCGTTGGCCTCGGCACTGCGGCGAGGGTCGAAGGCCAGGGCCGCCGCGATTCCCTCGGCCGCGTTGCGCGTCTCCAGCACGAGGACGCGCGACTCCGCGGCGAGCTCGGCGGCCTGCGCCGCGACAGGCGCGACGTTTCGGTGGTTGGCCAGCAGGATGACGGACGCCGCCGCAGCCTCGGCCACGGCGTCGAGCAGCTCGGAGACAGAGGGATTGGCCGTGGCTCCACCCTTGACGACGGCTGCGACCCCAAGGGACCGGAACGTCCGCTCGAGCCCTTCGCCGGGCACGACGGCGACCACGGCAAGCTCCGTCGGCTGCGCGGGCTCCGGCGCCTGGGCCGCGACGACCGGATGCGGCTCCGATCCGTTGCGGCGTGCGGACGCCTGCTCGTCCAGGTTCTCCACGTTGACGTGGCTGATCGGCCCGAGGGTCAGGCCATAGGCGATCACCGCGTCCGGCTGCTCGGTGTGGACGTGCAGGTTGGCCAGCGAGGCGTCGCCGGAGACCGTGACGGACTGGCCGTAGCCCTCCAGATCCATGCGGATGCGCGGGAGGTCGAGCGTGCCCCCGTTCGAGCGGACGACGAACATCGTCTCGTAGCCGTAGGCGTCGTCGGCGTGCTCCGGGAGCGTCCGCAGCGCGGCGAGGTCCGGGAGCACCAAGGCCGGTGGCGAGACCTGGACCTGTCCGTACAGGTCCAGCAGGAGGCCACGCAGCAGCAGGAAGAGACCGTGCCCGCCCGAGTCCACGACGCCGGCCTCGCGCAGGGCGGCGAGCAGCGTCGGCGTCCGTGCCACGGACCGCTGCGCTCCGTCCACGGCCATCTCCAGCACCGTCTCGATGTCGGGATCGGCCGCGCCGGCGTCCGCGGCCGCGTCCGCGGCTTCGCGCGCGACCGTCAGGATCGTGCCTTCGACGGGCTGCGCGACCGCGGCGTAGGCCGCCTCGGCGCCACGTTTCAGTGCGCGCCCGAGGTCCACGCCGTCCGCCCGGTGCTTGCCGCGCGCGACCTCCGCCATGCCACGCAGCACCTGGGAGAGGATCAGGCCGCTGTTGCCCCGCGCCCCCATGAGCGCACCCGTGCCGAGGGCATCGGCGACGGTCGACAGGTGGCGCCGTCCGGAGGGGATCGCCTCGGCGAATTCCAGCGCGGCGCGAACCGTGGCCAGCATGTTGCTGCCGGTGTCGCCGTCCGGGACGGGGAAGACGTTGAGGGCGTTGACCTCGTCGACGTGGACCTCGAGGTTCGCGACCGCCGCGCGGAACGCCCGGAGCAGCGTCGGGCCGTCACAGTGCCGCCGGACGGAGCGCCGGCCATGGGCGGTCGAGGTGCCGTGACGTCGTGGGGGCCTGCGAGCCGTCGCGCGCGCAGGTGCTGCGCCGGTGCGCGATCCTCGGGTGTGCGTGGTGGCTCCTCCGACGGGTCGGCGGCGATCCGGACGCCCGGATGGTATCGTACGGCGCTGCCGCGGCCGTTCGGCTGCCTGCCTTTCCCACGTCGGAGTGACACTCAGCTCATGGCCCGTTCCTGCGCGATCTGCGGCAAGGTTTCGATGGGTGGTTTCAACCCCCAGTCCAGCGGGATGAACCGCGTCCGTGCCCACCGACGCTACAAGGTGAACCTGCACCCCCTTGCCGTCGAAGAGAAGGGCCGGACCGTCAAGGTGATGGCCTGCACGCGCTGCCGCCGCACGCTGCGTAAGACCGCCTAGCCCTCTTCCCCGCCGTCCTCGGCGCCGCCGGCTCTGGCCTCTGCATCTTCGGAAAGCGCTCGCCACGGCCCATACAGCGTGTCGAAGGCTTCCGGGCTGAGCACATCTGCCAGCAGGACGGCCAGACCGACCTCGTAGACGACGGGAAGGGCACGCCTTCGCAGGTCGATCTCGATCGCCAGACCCGGCGGCTGAAGGTATGCCCGTGTGCTGATGGGGTGGCCTGAGTTCTCGGACCACCGGACCAGCCCGAACTTCAGGTCCTCGGCGACCTGGGTCCGCCCGGACGTTGCGAGAGCCGCCTCGGCGCCGGCAAGGGCCGATTCACGACCCTCGCCGACAGCGCCTTCCCAGACGCCGCGCAGCAACAGCAGGTCACCCTCGCTCAGGCGATCGACATCTCCCGAGAAATCGGCCAGCTCGTCCAGGTACGCGGGCTCCGGCGTTTGCGGCCGCTTGAGCCACCTTCTCATGCCTCGGAGTCCAGCCAGATCGTCATGGGGCCGTCGTTCACGAGCTCGACCTCCATCTCGGCACCGAAGACGCCCCGCGCGACGCGCACTCCCTTCGCCTCGACCGCGGCAGCGTAGGCCTCGAACAGGGACTGCGCCAGGTCCGGGGGCCCGGCACGGATGAACGAGGGGCGGCGACCCCGGCTCGTGTCGGCGTAGAGGGTGAACTGGCTGACGGCCAGCAACTCACCACCGGCGTCGATCAATGAGCGGTTCGTCAGGCCCGCCTCGTCGCGGAAGATGCGCAGCTCGACGGTCTTGGCCGCCAGGGCCTGGCAGACCGCCTCATCGTCGAGCGGCCCGACGCCGACGAGCACCACGAGGCCCGGGCCGATGGAGCCGACCGTGCTGCCACCGACACGGACCTCCGCTCGCGTGGCGCGCTGGAGCAGCAGCCGCATCCCCGGCCCGGCCCAGGCTGCCTAGCCGATCGCAACCGGGGTGGAGCGCAGCGGCGCGACACCCTCGACGCCGCGCTCGCGCCCCTCCGCGGCCCGCGCCCGGACCAGTCGCACCTCGTCGGCCGCGTCCTGGCCCCGCTGGAACAGCGCCGATCCAACGACGCAGACGTCCGCTCCCCAGGCACCGGCGACCATGGCCGTGTCGCGGTTCACGCCGCCGTCGACGTGCACGGCGATCGGCCGTCCGCGGTCCGCGAACCACTTGGCTGCGACGGCCAACTTCGGGGCCGCCGCCGCGATGAAGCGCTGGCCGCCGAAGCCCGGCCGCACCGTCATGACCATCACCAGGTCCAGCGCGTCGCCGAAGGGGAAGACCTGCTCGACCTCGGTCTCCGGACTGACGGCCAGGCCGGCGTCCGCCCCGCGTTCGCGGATGCGCGCCAGAGTCCACCGCTTCTCCTCCTCCGGCTCGGGCGCCTCGACGTGGAATGTCACCGTGTCCGGCTCCGTATCCAGGAAGCGGTCGATCCAGACCGAGGGCTGATCGATCATCAGGTGGATGTCGATCGGCAGGTGGGTCAGCCGCCGGAAGGCCGCGCAGATGTCCGGGCCGAAGGTGAGGTTCGGCACGAAGTGGCCGTCCATCACGTCCAGGTGGAGCCGGTCCACGCCGGCTCGCTCCAGCTTGCGGACGACGCGGTCCAGGTGCCCGAAGTCTGCGGTGAGGATGCTGGCGGCGATCTGCGGCTGCCACTCGGCGCCTCCGCCGGCCTTTGCGGTCATGCCAGCCCGGGTGGCACGGCGCCGTTGGTCGCGAGCGCGGCGGCGCTCCGGTCAACGAGACGGCGCTGGCGGCGCGCGACCTGCTCCGGCGTCGGCGCACCGGCGAGCTCGGCGGCGAGCTGGCCGCACGCCGCCCCGATCTCGATGCCCCGGTTCCGCCGGATCGTGGTCCGCAGGCCGGACTCGCCGAGGATGGCCGCGTACGCCTCGACGCGTTCGGGCCTGCTCGGCAGCCACGGCGTATGGGCCACCGGGTTCATGGGGATGAGGTTGACGTGCGCGAGCTGGCCCTCCAGCAGTGATGCGACGGCGTGCGCGTCTTCGGCCGTGTCGTTGACGCCGTCGATCATCACGATCTCGTAGGTCACGCGACGGCCCGTCGTTGCGGCATAGGCCGCGGCCGCCGCGACGACCTCGGTGGCCGGCCAGCGCCTGTTGAGCGGCACGAGGAGGTCTCGCAACGCCGGCCGGGCCGCGTGCAGCGAGACGGCGAGCGTGTACTGCGGCCGTGCGGCGATCAGCCGCTCGATGCCCGGCACGACGCCGCTCGTGCTGATCGTGATGTGCCGGGCGCCCAACCCGAAGCGCAGCGGGTCGCTCAGGGCGGACGCCGCCTCCAGCACCCCGTCGACGTTGAGGAACGGCTCGCCCATGCCCATGAAGACGACGTTGGTGACCCTCCGCCCCTCCTCGGCGAGCCGGCGCCGCCAGAAGCGCACCTGGTCGACGATCTCCGCCGCGTCCAGGTCCCGCCAGAAGCCCAGCTCGCCCGTCGCGCAGAACGGGCAGCCGACGGCGCAGCCGGCCTGGCTCGAGATGCAGACCGTGGCGCGTTCGCGCCTGGGTCCGCGCGCGGGGTAGCGCATCAGCACCGACTCGATGGCACGCCCGTCGTCGAGGCGGTGCAGGGCCTTCTCCGTGAGCCCGGCGTCGGCCGGCCGGCTCGTGGTCTCGGCCAGCGTGTCGAGCCGGAAGCTGTCGGTCAGGGCGGTCCGCAGCGCCGCGGGAAGCGTGTGGATCTCTTCGAACGAGACCGCGCGCCCCGACCAGAGGTGGTCCGCCAGCTGGCGGGCGCGGTACGCCGGCTGGCCCCGCGCGGCGTGCCAGTCGATCAGCTGGTTCGGGAGAAGGCCCGACAGTCCCGGACGGGCGTCCCGCGCGCCGGCCGCAGGCGCGCCGAAGAGCGGCAGCGGTCGGGTGGTCGAAGGTGCGTCAGCCGCGATGCTGGCCGGCGCTCCGGGCACTGGCTCGGGCATGGAGAGGAACATGCTACCCGCGGCGCACGATCTCCACCCTCAGCCGACGACTCGCTCGCCCAGCCACGCACGCCGGCCGCGGAGGAGCTCCGCCCCGGACATCCGCCGGCCGCCGGCCCGCTGCACGTCGACGAGCTCCAGGATTCCGCCGGTCGTGGCGAGCCCGAGACCGTCCCCGACCGGCACGAGCATCCCAGACACGACCGGCCCTGACGTGCCTGGCTCGCGGTCGTGTGGCGCCTGAGCGCCGGGCTCGTCCGCGGGGATCGCGCGGGCACGCCACACCGCGAGCCGGCCCCCCTCGGTCTCGAGGAATGAGCCCGGCCACGGCTGGTAGGCGCGCACCTGCCGTTCGAGCTCGGCTGCGCTGCGCTCGGGACGCAGGCGGCCGTCGGCGCGCTTCAGCGGCCGGGTCGCCGAAGCGCCCGCCTCCGGCTGCGGACGGGCCTCCAGGTCCCCGGCGACCCATTCGGGCAACGCCTCGCGCAGCAGGGCCGCACCGAGCTCTGCGAGCCGTGCCTCGAGCTCGGGCGCCTCCTCGTCACCGTGGAGCGGCACGGCGCGCTGCACGACGATCGGCCCCGTGTCGACGCCCTCGTCCATCCGCATCAGCGTCGTGCCGGTGCGCTCGTCGCCGGCCAGGATCGCGGCGGCAACGGGCGACGCCCCCCGGTGGCGCGGCAGCAGCGACGGATGCACGTTGAGGGCGCCGAGACGCGGCAGCTCCAGCCATGCGGCGGGCACGATCCGGCCGTAATCCGCGAGGACCAGCAGCTCGGGCCGGAGGGCCTCGACGGCCGCGAGGGCCTCAGGGTCCCGCAGCCGGGTCGGCGTCAGCAAGGCAAGGCCCGCGGCGGCGTCCGCAGCCCATGCGCCGACCGGCGACGGTGCTTCCGCCAGCCCGCGCCCGGACGAGCGCGGCGGCGCGGTCACCACACCCACGAGGTCCGCGTCGGGCGACTCGGCAAGCTCCCGGACGATGGGCAGCGCGAACGCGCCGCTGCCAAGGAAGACCGTCCTCGGCCGCGTCGTCACTCGACCGCCGCGGCGACCTCGCTCGATCGCGCCTCGTCCCGCGTCTCCCGGTCGGCCAGGCGGTGCGCTTCCGCGCTGAGGCCCGGGTGCTCGCCGGCCGTGCCCGCTTCGTCGGCCTCGCGGCTCATCTCGCGGATCTTCTCGACCGGGATCAGGTCCGCGTCGGGCCCGAGCGCATCGATGTACAGCTCGCCCTGGAGGTGCCCGTACTCATGCTGGATCGCCCGGGCGAGCAGGCCCGTGCCGCTGAGGCGGACCTTGCGGCCGTGGCGGTTCTGCGCCTCGACGACCGCCTTGTCGGCACGTGCCCGGTAGGCGTAGAAGCCGGGGATCGAGAGGCAGCCTTCCAGGTCGTCCTGCTCCCCGGACAGGTGCGTGATCCGCGGGTTCACCAGCTCGTGGATGTGGCCGTCGATCTCGATGACGCAGGCCTGGAGCGCGACACCGACCTGTTGCGCGGCGAGGCCGACGCCGTTCACCTCCCGCATCGCCACGAGCATGTCGTCCAGGAGCCGGTGGAGCTGCTTGTCGAACACGCGGATGCGATCGCCCTTGAGGCGCAGGCGTGGGTCGCCGAGGGTCACGATCGAGAGCTTTGGCACGCGGGCGAGTATACGGACGGAGACGGTCCCGGTTCAGAGCAGGCTCTCGGGATCGACGTCGACGCTCCACGGCGCGCCAGGGTCCTCGCCGAGCAGGGCCATCGGATCGCGGCCGCGAAGCACGACGTGGAAGCGCCACCGGCCGCCGCGGCGCGCCACGTAGGCGGGGACCGGCCCGAGGACGGCCACGCCCACGCCCTTCTCCGCGGCCCGTTCGCGCAGTCTCACCGCGAGCGTCCGCGCAGTCGACTCGGCGCCCTCCCGGTCCTCCAGGGCCGCGGTCAGCTTGATGACCGAGCCGTAGGGCGGAGACCCGAAGAGCTCCCGGCGCCGCAGCTCCTCGTCCACGAAGGGCCGCGAATCCCCGGTCGCCACGGCGTCGATCGCAGGGTGCTCCGGACGGTAGGTCTGGACGATCGCGCGGCCGGGTCGCTCGCCGCGTCCGGCCCGGCCGACCGCCTGCTCCAGGAGCTGCCACGTCCGTTCGGCGGCGCGATCGTCCGGCAGGCTGAGAGCGATGTCCGCGGACACCACCCCGACGAGCGTCACCTCCGGGACGTCCAGCCCCTTGGCGACAAGACCGGTGCCGACCAGGACGTCGTGGTCGCCGTTCGCGAACTCGTCGAGGACCCGCACGGCCGCCCCGCGGCGCTCCACGACGTCGCGGTCCAGCCGGATGACGCGCAGCTCCGGAAGCCGGACCCCGAGCTCGTGCTCCACCCGCTGCGTGCCGCCGCCGAGGTACTTGATGCGCGGGGAGCCGCATGCGGGGCAGCGGCGGGCGACCGGTGCGGTGGCGCCACAGTGATGGCACCGCAGGGCCATCGACGCCGCATGGAAGACGAGCGGCCGCTCGCACTCCGGGCAGACCTGGACGTAGCCGCAGTCGCGGCACAGCACGACCGACGCCGAGCCGCGACGGTTCATGACCAGGATCGCTCGCTCGCCGGCGTCCCGGTCGAGCGCGCGCAGGGCGTCGAGCAACTGCGCGGACAGCAGGCCCCGATTTCCCGCGGCAAGCTCCTCGCGCAGGTCCACGACCTCGACCTCGGGGCGGATGCCGCGCGCGCGATCCGGCAGACTGAACCGCTCCAGGTGTCCCTGCCGGGCCCGTCCGATGCTCACGACGTCCGGGGTCGCGCTGCCGAGGATCACGGGCGCGCCCGCGAGACGGCCCAGCTCCAGCGCCACGTCGCGGGCCTGGTAGCGCGGCGTCCGGTCCGACTTGTAGGCGGCGTCGTGCTCGTCGTCGACGACGACCAGCCCCACGTCGGCCAGCGGTGCCAGGACCGCCAGCCGTGTGCCCACCACGATTGGAGCCTGCCCGGCGCGGATCCGCCGCCACTCGTCGGCGCGCTCGCCCTCGCCGAGGCCCGAATGGAGCACGGCGATCTCCACGCCGAGGTCGTGGCGCAGCCGGTCGATGAGCGGCACGGCGAGCGCGATCTCCGGCACGAGCAGCAGCACCGGCCGTCCGAGTGCCAGGGTCTCGCGGATCGCCGCTGCGTAGACCGCGGTCTTGCCGCCCGCCGTGACGCCGTCCAGGAGGAGCGCCGCGTGCTCACGGCCACGGACCAGGGACGTCACGCGCTCGACGACCTCACGCTGCTCGCCGGTGAGCGCGGCCTCGTCGGGGAGTGCCCCACGCCGCCCCTCCGCTCGGCCCTCCAGCGGCCGGCGAGGCTGTTCGCGCGCCTCCAGGTGGATCAGGCCGCGGCGGGCAAGCCCGGTCAGTCCCGAACCGCCGAACCGGTCCGCCAAGGGTGCGGCGCGCACCGGCTCCGTACTGCCCTCGCCGAGCTCCAGGAGCAGCTCGCGCTGGCGCGCTCCAAGGTGCCGCCCCACCGGGTCCACTCCGTTCGCGAGGGACGCCGCGACCGCACGACCTTCTGCCGTGAGCGACAGGAGCCGCTCCATGCGCGGTTGGGCGCCGGGCGGCCGCACCTGCCAGGACAGCTCCACGCTGCCGGCCGCCTCGAGCTCGCGGAGGCGCCGCAGCAACTGCGCACGCGCCGGCGCCAAGCCCTCCAGCGTTTCGACGGCGGCACCTGCCTCTCCCGCGTCCCGGAGCGCCTCGAGGAGTCGTGTCCCGCCCGCGTCGGGCGTCCGCCCGCGCGCCGCGCGCCCGGTCTCCGGGGCACCGAACGCGGGGCCACCGCTGCCCTCAACCGCGCGTGCCGTCATCTCGATCCGTTCCAGGAGGCCGGGCGGAAGCATCGCCCGGACGACCATGCCCGGCGGCGCCAGGTAGTGCCGCGCGATGTGCAGCGCGAGGCGGGCCGACAGCTCGGGGAGCAGCGGACCGTCGGAGCGCACCCGGTCGAGCACGGGCTTCGTGTCGCGGCCCGCCTCCTCCGCTTCGGCCATCAGCACGCCGATCGTCCGCCGCCGGCCGTACTCGACCAGGACCGCCTCGCCGACGCGGAGATCCGCCAGGTGGCGGGGCACGTGGTACGTGTACGTCCGTCCGCCGGGGACGCCCGGCGCGTCCACCGCGATCTCGACCAGGCGCCCGGTCGTCAAGGGAGGGGCGCGCAACGACTCCCGGTCACGGGACCGGGCTCAGACCCGGATCTGACGGCGCGGGTGCCGCGCGCGCTCCGCCGCGACGATCCGCTCGATCTCCTCGGCCGTCGCATCGGCCTCGTCCGTCCGGTTGACCAGCACGTAGTCGAAGCCGGTCTGGCTGGCAAGCTCGCTTGCGGCGGCCGACTGGCGGCGCTGGAGCTGGTCCTCCGACTCCGTGGCACGCCCGATGAGCCGGCCGCTCAGCGTCTCGAGCGACGGGGGCGCGACGAAGATCAGGATCGCGTCGGGCACCTTCTGCCGGACGGCATGCGCGCCCTGAACGTCCACCTTCAGCACCGCGTCGCGGCCGGACTGGAGCGCGTCGGCGACCTGATCGAACGGCGTCCCCGACCACTGGTCGTAGACCTTGGCCGTCTCGAGGAAGGCGTCCTCGTCGGCCAGCCGCTGGAAGGTCTCCGGGCTCACGAAGTGGTAGTCCACGCCGTCGACCTCGCCCGGCCGCCGGTCGCGGCTCTTGTAGGTGATGACGTACTGGCGGTTGGGGTCCGGGTTGCGCTCCTTGAGCACGCGGATGATCGTGTCCTTGCCGACGCCCGACGGCCCGGAGATCACCACCAGCTGCGCGCCCGGTGCGCCGACGACGCGCGGCTTCGTGGAGCTCACGCGCCCAGGTGCTCCGCGCGCAGGCCCTGGAGGACCGATTCGAGCTCGGCCGGGAGGGGCGCCTCGGCCCGGATCAGCTGGCCGCTCGTCGGCGAGACCAGCTCGAGGCGCCACGAATGGAGGAACAGTCGCTCCAGGCCGTCCGGGCCGCGGCGCGCCGGGCCCGTTGCGTAGACCGGGTCGCCGGCGATGGGGTGCCCGATCGACGCGAGGTGGACGCGGATCTGATGCGTCCGGCCCGTGACGAGGTCGAGCTCGAGCAGCGTCCATTGGGGGAAGCGCTCGCGGACGCGGTAGCCCGTGGTGGCGGCGCGGCCGTCCGGGACGACGCCCATCCGCGTGCGGTGCCGCGGGTCGCGGCCGATCGGCGCCTCGATGCGGCCGACCTGTGCGGCGACGGTCCCGTGCGCGAGGGCCAGGTACGTCTTGTGGACGCGGCGCGCCTTCAGCTGGGCCTGGAGCGAGGCCTGCGCCGTGTCGTTGCGAGCGGCCATGAGGAGGCCGCTCGTGTCGCGGTCGAGCCGGTGCACGATGCCCGGCCGCTGGACGCCGCCGATCGATCCCCAGGCATGCGCCGCGTCCAGCCCGAGCAGGGCATTGACCAGCGTGCCCGTGGCGTGGCCCGGGGCCGGATGCGTGACCATGCCCGCCGGTTTGTCGACGATGAGGACATCCTGGTCCTCGTACACGATCGAGAGCGGAATGTCCTCGCCCTGCACGTCGCTCGCGGTGGCCTCGGGGACCTCCAGCTCCAGCCGGGATCCCGGCTGCACGCCGTCGCGCGAGCGCACGCGCTGGCCTTCACGGGTCAGCCGTCCGTCGGCGATCAGGCGCTGCACGTAGGCGCGGGAGAGCCCTGACGCGTCGGCGACGAATCGGTCCGCGCGGCTGCCGGCGGCGCCCTCGGGCACCTCGACCGTCAGTCGCGTCGTCATCGCGGCGCCGAAGCCTCGGGCGCCGCCGCGGTCCCCACCGTCATGCCGAGCCTCTCCCCGAGCAGGCTGATCGCGATGAGCAGCACGAGGGCGATGCTGATCGCCGCGTCCGCCACATTGAAGGTGTACCAGCGCAGGTCCCCGATGCCCATGTCCACCCAGTCGATCACGTAGCCCAGCCGCAGGCGGTCGATCAGGTTGCCCACCGCGCCCCCGAGCAGCAGCCCCAGGGCGACCGTCAGGAGCGGATGCGACGCGATGCCCTGGCGCTTCTGGTAGACGACAATGAAGCCGATCACGACCAGGCTGGCAAGGCCGAGGATGGGCGCCGACGACCCGGCCAGGCCGAAGATCCCGCCGCTGTTGTGGCTCACCGCGATGCGGACCCAGTCGCCGAGGACCTGCGTCGGGCCACCGGCCGCGCCGGGGGCGGCGCTCGTGGAGGCGGGCTGGAACGCCGCGGCGACCCAGGCCTTGCTGAGCTGGTCGACGATCACCACGATGGCCGCGAGGCCGAAGAACAGGAACCACTTGGCACGCGCAGTGCCCGAAAGGGATGTCCGGGTCGGTGAGGCTGCCACGACGGACATGCTAGGGGGCGCCCCGCGTCACCGCAGCCGCGGCGAGCGCGCGCAGCGCGATGCGGACCTCGCCGCCATCCAGCGCGACGGCGACGGTCGGCAGCTCCGCCGGAGGCGCCGCTCGATGCACGCTCGTGGCGAGCGTGTCGGCGGCCATGGATCCAAGGTGCGGCTCCAGTGCCATCAGGGCCCGCTCCGCGCCGTCCAGCCACAGCTCGATCCGGGCATCCAGCGCCAGCTCGGCCTGCTTGCGCAGATCCTGGACCGCTCGCGTCAGCTCTCGGGCGTCGCCCTCGGCGCGCAGCTCCGGCGTGAGCTCGGTGTCGATGACCACGACGACACCCTGGTCGTGCGCTACGGCGGTGCCCGCCCGCGGCGTCGCCAGGATCTCGACCTCGTCGGGGCCGAGGGTCACACCCGCGAGCGTCACGCTGCCGTCCGCGGCGATCTCCACCTCGTTGGCACGTGCCGCGGCCATGATCTCGGGCACCTTCGCGCCGTACCGGCGCCCGATCACCGGCAGCAGCACCTTCACGCGGCGCTCCACGAGGTCCGACTCGTCGCCGATCAGCTGGATCGACTTGATGTTCAGCTCGTCCGACAGCAGATCGAGAAGCGCGGCCGTGTCGGCCGCCGGCAGGTCCCTGCCCAGCTCGCCGCCGGGCAGCGCAAGCCAGAGCGTGGCCAGCGGCTGTCGCACGCGGATGCCCGCCTGCGACCGCAGCGTGCGGCCCAGATCGACCGCCCGGAGCAGCGTCGACATGGCGGCCTCCAGCGCGGGCTCGCGGAGCCGCTCGAGGTCCGCGTCCGGCCAGCGGGTCAGGTGCACGGATTCCGGCGCATCGTCGGCCGCGGTCCGCACCAGGACGCCGTACATCTCCTCGGAAAGGAACGGCAGGGTCGGGGCAAGCACCTGCGCCGTCACGACGAGGGCCCGGTGCAGCGTCGAGAAGGCCGCGCCCTGGTCGGCCGCGTCTTCGCTGCGGCTGAAGCGGCGGCGGCTCCGGCGGAGGTACCAGGTGGACAGCTCGTCGACGAACGCCCCGACCAGCAGCGCCGCCGCGCGCGCGTCGTAGTCGGTGAGCTCGCCACGGACCGATTCGGCGAGGCCCGCGGCGCGGGACGTGATCCAGCGGTCGAGCACGCTCGCGGATGCCGGCGCATCCGCCGGGCCGAGCGCCGACCGCGTCGGAGCCCATCCCGCGAGTCGCGCGTAGGTCACGAAGAACGCGAGCACGTGCCAGAGGACCAGCAGCTCGCGGCGCGCCTCGTCACCGGCGTGGTAGCCGAAGAGCATGTTCTCCTCGGGCCGCTGCTTGGCGTACATCCAGCGCATCACGTCGACACCCATGCGCTCGGCCGCCTCGTTGAACTCGATCGCGTTGCCCCAGCTCTTGTGCATGGGGCGGCCGTCCTCGGCGAAGAGCGTCGCGTAGCCGAAGATCGTGCGGAACGGCGGCTCGCGTCGCAGCACGGTGCTCATGGCGAGCATCGAGTAGAACCAGTTGCGGAACTGGCCCGGGAACGATTCCGTGATGAAGTTGGCCGGGAACCACCGCTGCCAGTAGTCCGGGTCCTCGCGGAAGTGCAGTGTGGAGAACGGCACGATTCCGGCGTCCAGCCACGGGTTCCCCACGTCACGGATCCGGTCGGCGGCCGCGCCGCAGGCCGAGCACGCCACCTTCACGGCGTCCACGTAGGGCCGGTGCTGGGTGTGACCCTCCAGCGCATCCCAGCCTTCGACCGCGCGGCTCTTCAGCTCCTCGCGGCCGCCGACGACCTCGAAGCCGCCGCAGGCGGCGCACTCCCAGATGGGCAGCGCCAGGCCCCAGTAACGCTTCTTGCTGATCATCCAGTCGTTCATCGTGCGGAGCCAGTCGAGCTCGCGCTCGTAGCCGAAGCCCGGGATCCAGCGGATCTGGTCGACCGATTCCATGATCTGGTAGCGCAGGCTGCGGTCGACCTGCTCCTTCGTGAGCTGATCGCGCGGCACGTCGTACACGGGGCCCATGTCGATGTACCACTCGTCCACGACGCGGTAGATGAGCGGTGTGCTGCACCGCCAGCAGTGCGGGTAGCGGTGGTTGTACGCCTCCAGGTGGTAGAAGAAGCCGGTCTCCTCGAGGCGGGCGATGATCCCCTCGGCGACTCCGCTCATGTCCTTGCCGCTGAGCTCGCCGAAGCCGGGCAGGAAGTGCCCGTCCTCGTCCAGCGGCGCGATGACCGGCAGGCCGACCGCCTTGCCCAGCTGGTAGTCCTCGGGGCCGCATCCCGGCGCGATGTGCACGATGCCCGTGCCCTCGTCCTCACCGACCTCGTCCCACGGGACGACGCGATGCTCGTATGGGGCGGCGCCCGTCGTGTCGTGGCCGGCTGCGAAGGCCGCCTGGACCTGGGGCAGTTGGTCGTACGGGCCACGGTACCGCCACCCGACCAGGTCTTTGCCCGGCCGCTCCTCCAGGACCGTGAAGTGCCCACGCAGCGCGGTCTTGAGCGTGCCCTTCCCAAGCCAGAACACGTCCTCGCCCTGCTGGACTTTCACATAGGTGAGCTCTGGCCGCACGGCCGCCGCGACATTGGACGTGAGCGTCCACGGCGTGGTCGTCCAGACCAGCAGCGCCTCACCCGGGCGATCGATCAGCGGCAGGCGGACGGTGAGGCCCGGATCCTCGCGGTCGGCGTAGCCCTCGTTCATCTCCATCTGGCTCATGCCCGTGCCACAGCGCGTGCACCAGGGCATGGCATCGTGGCCCTTGTAGAGCCAGCCGCGCCGGTGCACTTCCGCCAGGAATCCCCAGATCAGGTCGTTGTTCTCGTTCGAGAAGGTGAAGTAGGAACCACCCAGCTCGGGCATGCCGAGCCGGCCGACGATCATCTCCACGGTATCGGTCACCGGGCCGTGGGGGCCGTCGACCGTGATGGTCTGCGCTGGGTTGGCGGCGAGCAGGTCGCGCAGGCGCCTGAGCTCATCCGGGTCGTTCCAGTCCATCCACATGCCGAGGCGGATCGACTGCTCGGTCTGCTGCGCCGCGTAGGTCAGGACCCGCTGCTTGCAGAGGCTGACGAACTCGGCAATGCCGTACGTCTCGATGTCGCGCTTGCTCTTGAAGCCCAGCTCACGCTCGACGTTGACCTCCACCCACAGGCCCTGGCAGTCGAAGCCGTTCTGCCAGCGTTCGTCCTCGCCGAGCATGGCGTGGAAGCGCTGGTACAAGTCCTTGTACGTGCGACCCCACGCGTGATGCACGCCCATCGGGTTGTTGGCCGTGATCGGCCCGTCGAGAAAGGACCAGGTCGGGCCGCCCGCGTTCTGCGCGCGCAGCTTGGCGAAGGTGCCTCGCACCTCCCAGAAATCGAGGATGCGGTGCTCCTGGGCGCCGAAATCCGGCTGCGCTGGGACGGGCTGAAACGGGCTCTCGGGCAACGTTCTCCTTCGCCGAGACGCCTACGGCGCCGGCTGCGCGCTCCCACAGCCCTGGGTCCTGCAAAGCGCAGGCCCCAGGTCGTCGCTTGCGGTGGCGAACAGGATAGCCGAGCGGCCTCTCCCGACGGCTTCGGCTGCCCGGCGAAGTGGCCTCCGGGGCGCTCGGGTGGGTATGCCGGTAAGATGCGGCGCAATGCAGACCCCCGATGCGGCGGAGAGGGGCCGCTCCGCGTTCGCGGCGGCGTTCTTCTCAGCGCTGCAGCCGGGTCTCGGCCACGCCTACGCGGGCTCCTGGGGACGAGCCCTCCTTTGGGCCGCCCCGTCGATCCTCTTCTACGCCTTCACCGCCGGCGTCATCCGCGAGATGGGCCTCA
>JAXDKU010000022.1:0-16963 GCA_034667005.1 Chloroflexota bacterium | reverse complement strand
GTGCCGTAGCGCTCCCGGTAGGTCGCCGCCTCGGGCAGCGGCAGCACCACGCCGGCGGCCAGGACCCGGTCGCCGCGGACGATCACGGCCCCGTCGTGGAGCGCGGTGTGCGGGGTGAAGATCGACTGGAGCAGCTCCGTCGAGAGGTCCGCGTGGAGCATCACGCCACCCTCGGCGGCGTCCTCGAGGCCGGTCTCGCGTTCCACGACGATCAGCGCACCGATGCGCTGGCCGGCGAGGGTCGTGGCGGTGCGTGCGAGGACGGCTGCCACGGCGTCGGCCGTGCCCGATCCCGGTACAGCGATCCAGCTCAGCGAGCCCACCCTTCCGATGCGTTCGAGCGCCCGACGAAGCTCGGGCTGGAAGATCACGACGAGCGCGAGCAGTCCCACCACGGCGCCGGTCTGGAGGATCCCCGACAGCAACCGCAGGTTGAGCGCCTGCGCGAAGACATACACGACGTACAGCACGATCGCGCCGATGACGAGCCGGACGGCCCGCGTCCCCTGGATCAGGCTGAACAAGCCGTAGAAGAGGAGCGCCGTGAGACCGATGTCCAGCAGCGCCGTCGGTTCGATGTGCGCTCCCCCGAACAGGTCCAGAAGCTGCTGCATCGTTCGGGGGATTGTAGTCGCGTTGGCTCAGCCGCAGCCGCGTGGTGAGCGAGACGGGAGTCAGCCGGGTTGTGCTGCGAGTGCCTCGAGCCGCGGGTCTGCCTCGCGGTGCGCGCGAGCGAGGTCCCGGAGGCCGGTCTCCGCAAGCGGATCGTTCTCGAACGTGAGCAGCCGCTCGAGCAGCAGCATCCGCTCCACGGCGCGGTCCGTCCAGCCGCGGAGGAAGTAGAGCCGCGCCATCTGGAGGTGTACGGCGGGGGATCCCAGCGAGAGCCCGAGGGCCCGCTGGCACGCGTCCAGCGCGGCGTCCAGGTGGTTCCGTTCGGCGAACCCGGCCGCCGCGCCGACGTACGCATCGATCGCGGCGGGCACGTTGCCGGCCTGCTGTGCCTGCTCGGCCGCCGCGAGAAGCGGCTCGGGGCCGCCGGCCCATGCCGCAGCCCGCGCCGACGCGTCCGCCTCGGCGCGCTCACGCGACTCATCGGCCTCCAGTTGCGCGATCTGCTGGAGCAGCGCGGCCGCCTCCGATCGCTTGCCCGCCGCCAGCAGGGCCGCCGACTTGCCGCTCAGCGCCTGCCGATCGTCCGGCGCGCGGCGCAACGCCTCGTCGTACGCGGCGATGGCCTCCTGCGGACGGCCCAGCTGGAGCAGCACCGAGCCGATGTTGATGAACGGCAGTGGCCGGTGGCCCGCGAGCCGCGCGGCCTCCTGGTAATGGACGAGCGCTTCCCGCGGCCGGCCCTTGAAGGTCGAGACGTGACCCTGCTTCAGGGCCTCCTTGTAGCGCTCGAACACGGGCTCCGACATGCCAGACAGGTTAACGCGACGCGCGACCGCCATGCCAGGCCCCGCGCCTTCGTGCACGGGATCGCGGCCGCCGTGTGGCCGGCACGGCTGGGGACGGCGGGCACGGCCGTGGACAGCGGGCACGGCCGTGGACAGCGGGCACGGCCGGAGCGGCGGGCACGGCCGGAGCGGCGGGCACGGCCCGGGAACGGGGCGCGACGGCACGGCCAGGACGGCCCGAGCGGCGGAGACGACCGAAGCTGCCGAACGCCGGGCCGTCACGCTGCCGGGGCCGAGGCCAACCGACGCTGGCGGCCCTGGCGGTGAACCGACGCTGGCGGCCCTGGCGGCGGACCGAGGCCTGCGCGGCCGACGGCGCACCTACGCTGGCGGTTTCCGCCACATTCCCGCCCGGTGATCCTTGCGCGGGGATTCGATGCCATCCAGCTCCGTCGAGGCCGCCGCGACCCAGATTTCACGCTCCGCCGCGCATAGCCGCAGTCGAAACCACCCGTCAAAGCCGCCGATTGTCGGCGCAAGGACCTCGTCACGAGAATTTGGCGGAAGCATGGCTGGCGGCCGCCTGGGCCGCGCGCGGATCTCCGCGCGGGCGCTCGGGCGCGGCCGAGATCCCCGGCTCAGCGGGGCATGAGTCCGACCAAGACTCGGAGGGCGATCGGCGCGGGCGATCTGCGCGGCAAGACCCACGATCGGCGCGGCAAGACCCACGCTTGGCAAGGCATGAGCTCGACCGATACGGGCCGCGACTGGGTCGACCGCTCCATCGAGGGCGCCTGAGATGTGCCTCTGACCGGATTCCGCCAGCGGCCGACTCCACTTGTGGGCGAGGATGAGCCCCAACGCCTTGATGGTTTCGGCCGGCGGCGACTTGGGCACGGGGAACGGACGGGGACTGGAATCGAACGAGCCGGGCTGAGAGGCCCGGCTCGGGTAGCGGCGTTGAGTGTGGCGCTCGGCTAGCGCTTGGTGTACTGCGGCGCCTTGCGCGCTCGCTTGAGGCCGAACTTCTTGCGCTCCTTCATCCGCGGGTCGCGGGTGAGGAAGCCGGCCTGGCGCAGCGGGAGCCGCGCGGTCTCCGGATCGGTGGAGAGCAGCGCCCGGGCGATGCCGTGCCGGATCGCGCCGGCCTGGCCCTGGTAGCCGCCGCCCTCGACCTTGACCATCGCGTTGTAGCGACCCTCGGTCCCGGTGACGCGGAACGGCATCATGATGTCGGCCAGGTTCACGGCGTTGCCGAAGTGCTCTTCCAGGCTGCGGCCGTTGACCACGATCTCGCCGTCGCCCGTGATGAGGCGAACCCTGGCGATGCTCGTCTTGCGACGGCCGGTGCCCGAGAAGAAGGTGGTGGCGGTCATGCGCGGGCTCCTCGTGCGGGCATCTCTTCGGGCTGCTGCGCCTCGTGGGGGTGCTCGGCCCCCGCGTAGACCTTGAGCTTGCGCAGCTGCTGCACGCCGAGTCGGTTCCGCGGCAGCATGCCCTTCACGGCTCGGCGGATGACCTCTTCGGGTCGTCGCGCGAGCAGGTCGCCCAACGTCTCCTGGCGAAAGCCGCCGGGATAACCGCTGTGGCGTGCGTAGACCTTGGTCGTCAGCTTGTCCCCGCCGACCGCGATCCGGGACGCGTTGATCACGATCACATGGTCGCCGGTGTCGATGTGCTTGGCGTATTCCGGCTTGTGCTTCCCGGCCAGCAGCTGGGCCACCTGGGTCGCGAGGCGGCCGAGGGTCTGGCCGTCGGCGTCCAGCACGAACCAGTGGCGCTCGATCTCGCTCTGGCGGGGGCTATAGGTCCTCGTCGTCATCACGCTGGTCCTGTCTCGTTCCTGGTCCTCATCGGTCCGATCTGGACCCGCCGGAGGGTCAATCCCTGCGGCGGAGCGATCGCACCGGCGAAGGCTCGTCCCGGCGACCGCAACGCGGCCTCCAGGTCTTGTGCGGTCGCCTCCCCGTGCCCAACGCGCAGGAGGGCGGCCACGATACTCCGTACCATCTGGCGCAGGAACGCATCCCCGGTCACGTCGATCGTGACCGTGCGGCCCGTTCTGCGGACCCGCACCCCGTGAAGGGTCCGGATCGGTTGTCGATCCGCTCCGCCAAAGGCGGAGAAGTCGTGCCGGCCGACGAAGACCTGCGCGGCCTCGGCCATGGCCGGTACGTCGAGAGGCTCCCGAACGCCCAGTGCGTACCGCTCACGGAGCGGGCTGTGAGGCCCGTTCCAGATCGTGTAGCGGTACTCGCGAAGCGCCGCCGCGTAACGCGGCCGGAACCCCGGGGCCACCCGCCGAAGCGGACCGATTGCGAGATCCGGTGGCAGCAATGCCCCCAGAGCTCTGGCCAGCTCCGACGTGGAGAGCCGTCCCGAGTAGCTGAACGAGACGACCTGCCCCGAGGCATGCACCCCGGCATCGGTCCGTCCCGCTCCGTCGACGCGGATGCGCCTGCCTCCGTTGAGGCGGGCCAGCGCCCGTTCGATCTCTCCCTGGACGGTGCGCCCTCCAGGTTGGACCTGGAAGCCGCTGAACTCCGTTCCGTCGTATTCGACCCTCGCGGCGTACCGCGCGGGGCCGCCCTCTCGGGCGGTCTCCGGTGCCGGCCGATCCTCGAGGCTCTCGCCTCGGGGGCCCGCCGGCGTTGTCTCAGACGAGCTCGAGCTGGACGATCGTCGCCGCGTCGCCCGCGCGCTGTCCGATGCGGACGAGGCGGGTGTAGCCGGACGTTCGATCGCCGTACCTCGGCGCGATCTCATTGATCAGCTTGTCGATGACGAGCGGCTCGTTGGGCAGCTGCGCCATGATCCGCCGCCGGGCCGCGAGCGACCCGTCCTTGCCGAGCGTGATCATCTGCTCGACCATGCCGCGCACCTCTTTGGCGCGCGCCTCGGTCGTGCGAATCTGCTCGTAGCGGAGCACCGCGACGATGAGGCTCTTGAAGAGGGCCTTGCGCGGTCCGGTCTGGCGGCTGAGCTTCCGCCCATCGATGCAGTGGGCCACTGCTCAGGCTTCCTCGTCCTCGTCGTCGTCGCCGAAGTCGCCGCCGTCGGCGTCCTCGTCGTACGACTCGCCCGTGCCGTCATCCGGCGGCAGGAAACCCCGCATGCGGAGGCGCTCTTTCATCTCGTCGAGCGACTTCCGCCCGAAGTTGCGCATCCGGAGGAGGTCCTCGTCCTGGAGCTGGAGCAGCTGGCTCACCTTGACGATGTTGTTCCGCTTGAGCGAGTTGTACGCCCGCATCGGCAGGTCGAGGTCCTCGATCGGCATGTCCAGCATGTTCTGCGGCAGCGAGGGTGCTCCGGGTCCGCCGCGCTCGGCGTCCGCCAGGGCCTTGCCCGCGGTCGTGAAGAGGCTGAACTGCTGGACCAGGATCTCGGCGGCGCGCGAGAGCGCGTCCTCCGGCGGGATCGTCCCGTCGGTCTCGATCTCGAGGGTCAGCTTGTCGAAGTTGGTCATCTGGCCGACGCGGGTGTTCTCCACGTGGTAGTTGACCTTGCGGACCGGCGTGAAGATGGCGTCCACCGGGATCACCCCGATGGGCAGCTGCTCGGTGCGCTCCGCGGCCAGGTAGCCGACGCCGCGCTCGACGGTCAGGTCCAGATCGATGGTCATGTCGTCCGAGTCGAGCGTCATGAGCTGCTGGTCGGGGTTGACGATCTCGACGTCGGCTGACTCCATGATGTCGGCCGCGGTTACCGCGCCGGCGCCCGACTTGACCAGCTTCAGCTGGACCGGGTGGCTGGCGTAGCTCTTGAGCCGCAGCTTCTTGACGTTGAGGACGATCTGGGTCAGATCCTCCTTCACGCCGGGGATGCTGCTGAACTCGTGGTAGACGTCGCGGACCTGGATCGAGGTCACCGCCGCACCCTCGAGGGAGGAGAGCAGCACGCGGCGCAGGGCGTTGCCGAGCGTCACGCCGTAGCCCGCGGGCAGCGGGCTCGCTTCGTATTTGCCGTATGACTCGAGCTCCTCGACGGGCTCGATCTGCGCGTTCTCCAGTTCGATCATGGGGCGGGCGTTACCTCGAGTAGTACTCGACCACAAGCTGCTCGTTGAGCTCGAGCGGCATCTGGTCTCGGCGGGGGAGTGCGCTTACGTTTCCGGCGTACTTGTCGGCGTCGACGTTCAGCCAGTCTGGTCGGGTCGCGCCGCGCAGCGCGTCCTTGACGTTCTTGAAGTACTCGCTCTTCTGGCTGGTCGGGCGCACCTCGACGGCGTCGCCGGCCTTCACCTGGTACGAGGGGATGTCGGTGGGCTTGCCGTTGACCATGAAATGGCCGTGGTTCACGAGCTGGCGCGCCTGCGGGCGGCTGGCCGCGAAGCCCATCCGGTAGACCACGTTGTCCAGGCGCGTCTCCAGCAGTCGCAGGAGGTTCTCGCCCGTCACGCCGGGGCGCGACTCGGCGGTGGCGAAATAGCGCTTGAACTGCCGCTCCAGGACCATGTACACGCGCCGCACCTTCTGCTTCTCACGCAGCTGGACGCCGTACTCCGACACCTTGCGGCGCCGCATCTGGTGCTGGCCGGGCGGCGTCGCGCGACGCTCGAACGGGCACTTCTTGGTGTAGCACTTGCTGCCCTTGAGGAAGAGCTTCATGCCCTCGCGGCGGCAGAGCCGCGAAACGGGACCCTTGTAGCGAGCCATGGCCTAGACCCTGCGCCGCTTGGGCGGGCGGCAGCCGTTGTGCGGGATCGGCGTGACGTCGGTGATGGCGGTGACCTCGAGCCCGGCGGCCTGGAGGGAGCGGATGGCCTGCTCGCGGCCGGCGCCGGGGCCCTTGACGAAGACCTCCACGTTGCGCATGCCGTGCTCCATGGCGCGCTTCGCGGCGCCGTCGGCGCTCATCGCGGCCGCGTACGGCGTGCTCTTGCGGGAGCCCTTGAACCCGGCCAGACCGGCGCTGCCCCACGAGATGACGGCACCGACGGGGTCGGTGATGGTCACGATCGTGTTGTTGAACGTGGCCTGGATGTGGGCATGCCCCATCGGCACGTTCTTGCGTTCTCGCCTGCGCGTCTTGGCCGCGCGCTTTCGTTCCGCCATGGTCCGAGATCTGCTCCTCTAGGTGGCGGCCCCGCCCGAAGGGGGGCCGTCGCGGCGCCGGCCCCCTCCGGGGCCCGCCGTGCGTTGTGGCTTGGCTACTTCTTGCGTCGCACGCCGACGGTCTTCTTCGGACCCCGGCGCTGGCGCGCGTTCGTCTTGGTGCGCTGCCCGCGAGCGGGCAGGTTGCGGCGGTGGCGGAGTCCCCGGTACGAACCGATCTCCTGGAGCCGCTTGATGTTCAGCGCCACCTCGCGGCGGAGGTCTCCCTCCACCTTGTAGCGACGGTCGATGATGTCGCGGAGCCGGTTCACCTGCTCCTCCGTCAGATCCCGGACGCGAGTGTCCGGGTTGACGTTGGCCTGCGCCAGGATCTTCTGGCTGGTGGGCAGGCCCAGCCCGTAGATATAGGTGAGCGCAATCTCCACGCGCTTCTCGCGCGGGATGTCGATGCCTGCGAGCCGTGCCATCGCCTACCCCTGCCGCTGCTTGTGCTTGGGGTTGGTGCAGATGACCATCACCGTCCCGTGACGGCGGATGACCTTGCAGTTGTCGCAGCGCGTCTTGACCGACGCAGAGACCTTCACATGCGCCCCGCTACTTGAGTCGATAGGTGATGCGGCCCCGGGACAGGTCGTAGGGCGAGAGCTCGACCCGCACCCGGTCTCCGGGGAGGATGCGAATGAAGTTCATCCGCAACTTTCCGCTGATATGAGCCAGCACGCGATGCTTGTTCTCCAACTCGATGGCGAACATGGCGTTCGGAAGCGGTTCGATCACCGTTCCCTCGACCTCGATCGCGTCTTTCTTGGCCACAGGCCGACTCTGGCTCCGATAACTGTCCGGTGGACGTCGCACCGAGGGGGACGGGAGGCCCGGCCACGTGGCACGAAAGCGCGCCGGGGTGGACCCGGCACAGGAACAGAAAGTGTATCAGAGGACGCCGCTCGGGGGCAAGAACCGGTCTGCCGCCGTGGACGCCTTCCGCGCCGCTCACGAAGCGACCGCCAGCCTGGCCACCGAACGCTCCTCGGGGCTCGCCGAGTCGTTGATGGTCAGGATGCGCGGGCCGTCCTCGGTGACGGCGATCGAGTGCTCCCAGTGGGCCGCCAGGCTGCGGTCGCGCGTCTCGACGGTCCACCCGTCGGGGCGGACGCGGACCTCGTGCCCGCCGAGCGTGAACATGGGCTCGATGGCGAGGCACAGCCCGGGCTCGATCACCCGACCCTTCTGTCCGGTGCGGAAGTTGGTGACCTGGGGCTCCTCGTGCATCTCGGTGCCGATGCCATGGCCGACGAACGAGCGGACCACCCCGTAGCGGCCCGCCAGCGCGACGTCCTCGATGGCCGCCGAGATGTCGCCGAGCGTGTTGCCAGGACGTGCCGCAGCGATGCCGGCGAGCATCGCCGTGCGGGTTGCCTCGACGAGCCTGCGGACCTCCGGGGGCACGTCCCCGACGACCCAGGTGCGCGCCGCGTCTCCGTGCCAGCCGTCGACGATGGCGCCGGCGTCGATCGAGACGATCTGCCCTTCGCGGATCCGGCGGCGGCCCGGGATGCCGTGTACGACCTCCTCGTCCATGGAGATGCACAGCGAATGGCGGTACGGGGCGAGATGCCCCTCAACGCCGATGAAGGACGGGATGCCGCCGCGCTGGCGGATCACCTCCTCGGCCATCGTGTCGAGCTCGAGCGTGGTGATGCCCGGACGGAGCTCCTCTCCGACGCGGTCGAGGACGTCCGCCACGAGCCGGCCGGCGACGGCCATGCGCTCGATCTGGGATGCGCTCTTGAGGGTGACGCGACGCTCGGACGAGGCCATGCTCAGGGCACCTGGCACGCGGTCTCGACGGCGTGGATGAGCGCCTCGGTGACCTGATCGATCGACTGGTTGCCGCGTACGGGGCACAGCCAGCCGCGCTCGGCGTAGTGGTCGACCACCTCGTACATCGGCGGGAGCTGCTTCTCCAGCCGCGCGCGGATCGTTTCGGGGCGGTCGTCGGCCCGCTGCTCCAGCGGCGTGCCGTCGAAGTCGCAGATGCCGGGGACGAGGGGCGGCTTGTACTCCTCGTGGTAGACGTGCTGGGCGGGGTCCGTGCAGACGCGCCGCCCGGACAGCCGCCGCACCAGCTCCTCGCGGTCAACCTCCACGTACAGCGCGCCCATCACGCGGGCACCCTGAGAGGCGAGCATCCGATCCAGCGCCTCGGCCTGGGGGACGGTCCGGGGGAACCCGTCCAGGATCGCGCCCTCGGCCGCGTCCGGCTGCATCAGCCGAGCCTTGATGACGCGCACGGTGAGCTCGTCCGGAACCAGGGCGCCGCGGTCCAGGTAGCGCTTGACCTCGCGGCCGAGCGCCGATCCGTCCCGCACGGCCGCACGGAAGAGATCGCCCGACGAGACGTGCGGAAGGCCAAGCCGCGCCGAGAGGATCTCGGCCTGCGTGCCCTTCCCCGCTCCCGGGGCGCCGAGCATGATCAGGATCAGCCGGGGCTTCGCGGCACTGAACCCCTTGCCGCCCCCGGTGGCGGGTCGAACGAGGGCCGAGGTGTCGCGGGGCCGCGGCGCGGGCTGCGCGTCCGGCCGACCCGCTCCCCCCGTGGCCGCTCGGGTCACCGGATGAAGCCCTCGTAGTTCCGCATCATCAGCTGGGCCTCCAGCTGCTTCATGGTCTCGACCACGACGGACACCACGATCAGGAGCGCCGTGCCGCCCAGGCTGAACGAGCCGACGACGCTGCTCTTGAACGGAATGGCCACGATGATCGGCGAGACGGCCACGATGCCGAGGAAGACGGCGCCCGCGAGGCTGACCCGGTAGACGACCCGGGTCAAGTACTCCCGCGTGGGAGCACCCGGCCGGATGCCGGGTATGAACCCGCCGTTCTTGCGCAACTGGTCGGCCGTCTCGTCCGGCTTGAACGTGAAGGCCGTGTAGAAGTACGTGAAGCCCACGGTCAGCAGGAAGTACAGCACGATGTAGAGAAGGCTCTGCTGGTTCAGCAGCGCGATGATCCCGTTGGCGATGTCCGCCACGAGGCCCCCGGAGTTGACGAAGTAGGTCGCCAGCTGGACCGGGAAGAGCAGGATGCTGATCGCGAAGATGATCGGGATCACGCCGGCCTGGTTGACGCGCAGGGGCAGGAACGTGGCGCCGCCCTGGTACATGCGCCGGCCCCGAACGCGGCTCGCGTACTGGATGGGGATCCGGCGCTGGCCCTCCTGGATGTAGACGATCACGGCCACGGCCACGATGCCCAACAGGGTGAAGGCGATGCCCGCCGGGACGTCCGGCGAGTTGAGGAACTGCGCGATGCCGCTCGGGACGCGGGCGACGATGCCCGCGAAGATGATGAAGCTGATGCCGTTGCCGATGCCGCGCTCGGTGATCAGCTCGCCGAGCCACATCACGATCACGGTGCCCGCGGTCAGCGTGAACAGCTGGGTGAGCGTCTCCCAGCTGGTGAGGTCGAAGTTCTGGATGACGTTCTGGCTGGCCAGCAGCGCCAGGTAGCCGTAGGCCTGGAGGAAGCCCATCGGGACCGTGAGGTAGCGCGTGTACTGGTTGATCTTGTTGCGGCCGTACTCGCCTTCACGGGAGAGCTGCTGGAGCCGGGGAACCACCCCGGTCATCAGGTTCATGATGATCGAGGCGTTGATGTAGGGGTTGACGCCCAGCGCGATCACCGAGAACGACGACAGCCCACCGCCTGAGAACAGGTCCAGCAGCTGGAGGAACGACTGCTGGCTCAGGACCTGCGCGAGCTGCGTCTGGTCGACGCCCGGCACCGGCACGTGGGCGAGCCCGCGCACGAGCACGAGCATGCCCAGCACGAAGAAGATGCGGCGCCGGATGTCCGGCGCACGGAACGCGTTGACGAGAGCGTCGAACACCGCTACTCGTCCGCGGAGTCGGTCGTCTTCCGGGCCCGTCGGCGGGCTGAAGGGGTCTCGTCGGGCTCCTCGGCGCCGGACTCGTCGTCCGCGGCACCGTCGTCGTCCGCGGCAGCCTCGTCGTCCGCGGACTCGTCGTCCGCGACGAATTCATCGCCGGCAGCGGCCTCTTCGTCGGCGGCGGGCTCCTCGTCTTCGGCGACGGTCTCGGCTGCGGCCTCGTCGGCCGGCGGTGCCTCGACGGCCAGGGCTGCCTCCGTGACGCCGGCGTCGGCGTCGGCGTCGGCGGTCGAAGCCTCCTCCTCGGCGGGCTCCTCGGCGTCAGCGACGGGTGCCGTGGCGTCGGCGGCGGGTGTGGTGGCCTCGGCGGCCGTGGCGGACGGGGCGGGCGTTGCCCACCGGGCGGCGTCGGCGGCGTCGGTGGCCTTCTGCTTCTCCGCGGCGATGGCCGCGCGCGCATCGGCGCGGTCCTGCTTGGTTTCGCCCTTCACGACGACCGGAGCCGTCGCCTGGACGAAGCCGCCGGCGCCCTCGATCTTCTCGCGGGCGCTCTTGGTGAACGCATCGACGGCCACGAACAGCTTGACCGTGACGTCGCCGTGGCCGAGCACCTTGACGGGCAGCCGCTCGGTCGAGATCAGGCCCGCCGACAGGAGGACCTCGGTGTTGACCGTCAGCGGTGAGGCGCCTGTCTCGGCGCCGAAGCGGCCCGACTCGGCGTACTCGGAAATCCGCCCGACGTTGACGACCTGGTACTCGATGCGCCAGCGGCGCTTGAAGCCATGCAGCTTCGGCATGCGGATGTGGGCCGGCGTCTGGCCGCCCTCGAACCACGCCGGCAGGTTCCCGCCGGCGCGCGACTTCTGGCCCTTGGTACCGCGACCCGCGGTCTTGCCCTGGCCGGCGGCAATGCCGCGCCCGACTCGCGTGCGCTCCTTGCGGGAGCCCGGAGCGGGCTTCAGATCATGGAGCTTCACGATTCGGTCTCCTCCCCGGGCTGCGTCTCCGTGCTGGAGGACTTCCCGGACTCGCGGCCGCCCCTCGGGGCGCGCGTCTCGTCGTTCACGGTGAGCAGGTAGCGGACCGCCCGGATCTGCCCGCGCACGGCCGGGTTGTCCGGCAGCTCCACGGTCTCGCCGATGCGGTGCAGGCCGAGCGCGCGCACCGTGCGACGCGCGTCCGGGTTGGTGCTGACGACGCTCTTGACGAGCGTCACGCGGAGCTTATCGGCCACTGCCGGACCCCCTGCCCGTCCCGCGGCCGGGGCTGTCGTCCGATGCGGCGCTGCCGTTGCTCGACGGCTGGCCCGGGATGTAGCTGCGCAGCACCTTGCCACGCCGCGCACCGAGCTCCTCGGCACTGTGCAGGCTGCGGAGGCCCTCCAGGGTCGCGCGCACCACGTTGACGGGGTTCGTGGAGCCGAGCGACTTCGAGAGGATGTCGCGGACGCCGGCCGCCTCCACGACGGCGCGCACGGAGCCGCCGGCGATGACGCCGGTGCCCTGGGACGCCGGGCGGAGCAGCACGGTGCTGGCACCGAACTGCTGGCGCACCTCGTGCGGGATGGTGGTCCCGACGAGCGGCACCTTGATGATGTGCTTCTTCGCGTCCTCGACGCCCTTCCGGATGGCCTCCGGCACCTCACCGGCCTTGCCGAGCCCGGCGCCGACGTGCCCATGGCCGTCGCCAACCACGACCACCGCGCTGAAGCTGAAGCGGCGGCCGCCCTTGACGACCTTCGCGACGCGGTTGATCTGGACGACGCGCTCCTCGAGCGTCAGCTTGGCGGGATCGATTCGTGCCATGGAGGTCCTTTCCGTGCGTTCGTGCGGGTCGAGCTAGAAGTCGAGGCCCGCTTCGCGAGCGCCCTCGGCGAGGGCCCGAACGCGGCCGTGGTAGCGAAATCCTGAGCGATCGAAGACGACGCGGCCGACGCCGGCCTCCTTCGCTCGCCGAGCGATGAGTGTGCCCACCCGCTTCGCGGCGTCCGATTTGCTGCCGCCGCCGTCCCGAAGCTCTTTCTCGAGCGACGAGGCAGAGGCGAGCGTCCGGCCGGACGTGTCGTCGATGACCTGGGCGTAGATCTGGTTGAGGCTGCGGAAGACGGCCAGCCGCGGCCGCTCCGTGCTGCCCTCCAGCGTGAGGCGAATGCGGCGATGCCGCTTCTGGCGTGCCGCAACAGGATTGAGTGCAGTGGTCATTTCTTGCCGCCGATCTTTCCGGCCTTGCCGGCCTTGCGGCGGACGACCTCGCCCGTGTAGCGGACGCCTTTGCCCTTGTAGGGCTCGGGCTTGCGCTGCGCGCGGACGCGGGCCGCGACGTGGCCGACCAGCTCCTTGTCGATGCCCGTGACCGCCAGGCGGGTGGGGTTCTCGACCTCGAACGCGATGCCCTCGGGGGGATCGATCTCGATGGGGTGGCTGTAGCCGAGGTTCAGCTGGAGCTTCCTGCCGACCAGCTGGGCTCGGTAGCCGACGCCCGTGATCTCGAGGCCCTTGCGGTAGCCCGTGGTCACGCCGGTGACCATGTTGGCGACGAGCGTGCGGGTCAGCCCGTGGAGCTGCCGCGAGCGCTTGTCCTCGCCGGGCCGCTCAACGACGAGCGTCTCGCCGTCGCGGAGGAGCCGCAGCTCCGGGGCGATATCGCGCGACAGCTCGCCGCGCGGCCCCTTCACCGCCACGTGGAGGCCCTCGATCGTGACCTCGACGCCGGAGGGCACGGGAATGGGAAGTCTGCCGATTCGGGACATCGGGCTACCAGACGTACGCCAGGATCTCGCCGCCGAGCTGGCCCTTGTGGGCCTCCGCGCCGGTCATGATCCCGTGGCTGGTGCTGACGATGACGACGCCGAGCCCACCGAGAACCCGGGGGATCTCGGTCTTGGCGGCGTAGACCCGGAGGCCCGGCTTGCTGATGCGCTTGAGCCCGCTCACGACGGGCACCTTGCCGACGTACTTGAGGCGGATGCGCATGTCCACGCGCGGGCCCGCCGGCGCCTCCGAGAAGTCCTCGATGAAGCCCTCGTCCTTGAGGATCTTCGCGATCGCGAGCTTCGTCTTCGAGGTCGGCAGGACGACTTCCTCATGGCGAGCGCGGCTCGCATTGCGGATGCGCGTGAGCATGTCGGCGATGGGGTCGGACATGTTCATGGGGCTACCAGCTCGACTTCGTGACGCCCGGCAGCTCGCCGAGCAGCGCGCGCTCGCGGAAGCAGATTCGGCACAGCCCGAACCGGCGCATGTAGGCCCGCGACCGGCCGCAGATCATGCAGCGGTGGTAGGCCTGGACGGGGAACTTCGGCTTTCGCGCCGCTTTCGCGATCAGGGATTTCTTGGCCATGGTGTGCTCCTCGTGCGCCTCAGCCGGCGAAGGGCATGCCGAGGAGCGCAAGCAGGCGCTTGGACTCCTCGTCGGTCTTCGCCGTCGTCACGATGCTCACTTCGAGCCCGCGCAGGCGGTCGACCTTGTCGTAGTCGATCTCGGGAAAGGCGAGCTGCTCGCGCAGCCCCAGGGAATAGTTGCCGCGGCCGTCGAACGAGCGCGACGGCACGCCGCGGAAGTCGCGGATGCGAGGCAGGGCGACCCGGGTGAGCCGCTCCAGGAAGTCCCACATGCGCTCGCCGCGCAGCGTGACCTTGGCACCGATCGCGTTCCCGGTGCGAACCCGGAATTGGGCGATCGAGCGCTTTGCGCGGGTGACGATCGGCTTCTGGCCGGCGATCGTGGTCAGGTCCCCGACCGCGGCGTCGAGTGCCTTGGCGTTCTGGAGCGCCTCGCCGAGGCCGATGTTGATGACGATCTTCTCCAGGCGCGGCACCTGCATGGGGTTCTCGTACCCGAACTCCTTCAGGAGCGCGGGGACGACCTCATCGGTGTAGCGCTGGCGCAGCTGACCGCTCACGACTTCTTCCTCTCGACATGGGTGAGCGGCTCTCCGCAGTTGGTGCAGACGCGCACGCTGCGGCCGTCCGCGGCGGCGCCGTGGCGGACGCGCGTCGGCTGCGAGCACGCCGGGCAGACGATCATCACGTTGCTCGCGTTCAGCGGCCGTGCGATCTCGAGGATGCCGCCCTGCTGGATGCGCGGCTGGCGGTCCGTGCGGCCCTGACGCGGTCGCGGCTTGGTGTGCCGCTTGGCGATGTTGAGGCCCTCGACGACGACCGCCGCGCCGGCCAGCGGGGAGGCCTTCTGCCAGCCTGAGCCGAGCTTCCCGGTGGTCTTCTTCCAGCCCTGGAGGTTGGTGATGACGCGCTGGACGGTCCCCTTCTTGCCGGCGTCCTTGCCGGTCAGCACGAGAACCTCGTCGCCCTTGCGGATATCGGGCACGCGCGTGCCGCGCAAGGGCTTGTGGACGGGAGGCATCAGAGCACCTCCGGCGCGAGCGAGACGATCTTCATGTAGTTGCGGTCCCGAAGCTCCCGCGCGACGGGTCCGAAGATGCGCGTCCCACGGGGATTGCCCTGGTTGTTGATCAGCACGGCGGCGTTCTCGTCGAAGCGGATGTAGCTGCCATCCGGGCGGCCGAACTCCTTGGCCGTCCGGACCACGACCGCGCGCACCACGTCGCCCTTCTTCACGGCGGCGTTGGGGATGGCCTGCTTGACGGCGGCCACGATCACGTCACCGACCCCGGCCGTGGTCTTCTGCGACCGGCCGAGGACGCGGATGCACTCGATCGTGCGCGCGCCCGTGTTGTCGGCCACGCGCAGCCGGGTGGAAGCCTGGATCACGCGCGCGCCTCCTCGGCGGCAGGCTCTGCCGCATCCGGCTCGGCCACGGGCGTCTCAGCGGCGCCCGTCGCGTCGGTGGTGTCGGCCGCTTCCGTGCTGCCGGACGCCTCCGTGGTGGTGGCCGCTTCCGTGGTGGTGGCCGCGTCCGTCGTGGTGGCCGTGCCTTCGTCCGTGCGCTCGTGCTCCCGGCCGGGATGCGCGGCCATGTGGATGGCCTCGATCGTGGCGTCCTCCTCGGCCGCGAGGGTCTCGGTGCCGGCCTCGCCGGCACGCGCCAGGATCTCGATCAGGCGCCAGCGCTTGGTCGCGCTGAGCGGCCGCGACTCCTGGATGAGCACGGTGTCGCCGAGGCGCGCCTCGTTGGCCTCGTCATGCGCCTTGAACTTGGTGGTCAGCCGGATGACGCGCTTGTAGACGGGGTGGCGGCTCAGCCGCTCGACCGACACGACGATCGTCTTGTCCATCTTGTCCGAGACCACGCGGCCGACCTTGGTCTTCCGGCGGGTGCCTCGCTCGACGGCGAGTGCGGTCATCGTTTGCCTCCTGCGACGGCCGTCCGGCCGCGGCCGGCCCTGGCCGGCGTCGATGCGACACCGGCTCGCTCGGTCTGGACCGTGAGCAGGCGCGCGATGGTCTTGCGGGTGTCCGCGATCTGGTTGAAGTCGGTCAGCTGACGCGTGGCCAGCTGGAAGCGCAGGTCGTAGAGGTGGCGGCGGGCCGTGGTGAGCTCGGCGAGGACCTGATCGTCGCTGAGCTCGCGGACCTTAGCGATGTCCATCGCCGGTTCCTCCCTCTCGCGCCAGGAAGCGCACGTCGACCGGCAGCTTGTGGCCCGCGAGTCGCATCGCCTCCTGGGCCTCGTTCTGCGGCACGCCCGACATCTCGAACAGGATGCGGCCGGGCTTGACCACCGCGACCCAGTGGTCCGGGGCGCCCTTGCCCGAGCCCATGCGGACCTCGGCGGGCTTCTTGGTGACGGGCTTGTCCGGGAAGACGCGGATCCAGATCTTGCCGCCGCGCTTGACGTACCGGGTCATGGCGCGCCGGGCTGCCTCGATCTGCCGGCTGGTGATCCACGCCGGCTCCTCGGTCATGAGGGCGTAGTCCCCGAATGCGATCGAGGTGCCCCCCTTGGCCACGCCGGACATCCGGCCGCGCATCACCTTGCGGTGCTTGACGCGCTTCGGCATCAACATGCTCAGACCACCCCCGCCGGCTGCACGGCGTCATGCGGAGCGGTGCGCTCCGGGATGATGTCGCCGCGGTAGATCCAGACCTTCACGCCGATGGCGCCGTAGGTCGTGCGTGCCAGCACCTGGCCGTAGCTGATGTCGGCGCGCAGCGTCCCGAGCGGGATGCGGCCTTCGCGGTCCCACTCCCGGCGGGCCATCTCGGAGCCGCCGAGGCGGCCGGCGACCATGATCTTCACGCCCTTGGCGCCCGCCTTCATGGTCCGCTGGAGGGCCTGCTTGATGGCCTTGCGGAACGCGATGCGGCGCGAGAGCTGCTGGGCGATGTTCGCGGCCACGAGGACCGCGTCGAGCTCCGGCTGGCGGATCTCCTTGATCTCCAGCTTGACCTTGCGTGCGGTGAGCTTGCCCACCTGCTGGCGCAGCGCCTCGACGTTCGCGCCGCCCTTGCCGGAGCCCATGCGGACCTCCGCCGGCTTCTTGGTGACAGGCTTGTCGGGGAAGATGCGGATCCAGATCTTGCCGCCGCGCTTGACGTAGCGAGTCATGGCGCGTCGGGCGGCCTCGATCTGGCGCGCCGTGATCATCGCGGGCTCTTCCGTCATCAACGCGTAGTCGCCGAACGAGATTGCCGTGCCGCCCTTGGCGACGCCGGACATGCGCCCGCGCTGAACCTTGCGATGCTTGACTCGACGAGGCA
>JAXDKU010000021.1:0-10174 GCA_034667005.1 Chloroflexota bacterium | reverse complement strand
CGGCCTGGGAGCCGGGTTCCCTGGGTAGCGCCTGGACCTCGGAGACATCGTCGCCGAACGGTCGTTTGACGCTAGTACCTCAGTACTGGGGGGGTCAAGGACTGGAGCGTCGAAGCGGTGCGTGCGGGAAACGGCATGGCCCGAGCGGTGCGGTCCGGTGGGGTGTCTCCCCGACGAGGGTCCTAGGACCCCGCTTCCCGCCACCGACCTCCCGCGTGGCGGTCTGCCGCGGCCAAGCGCGGCGCCCGCACCGAAGCCTGCGGGCGTGGGCGGCGCGCCGCCCGTCCAAGCCCGCGCCCAAGCGCCCGCGCGTGTGCGTCAACGTCCCGACCGTGTCTCGCCCGCGAGCGACCTCCATCCCCGCCTTGTTCCCGCGCGTGGCTCGCGCCCGCGTGCGTGCCCGCAAGCACGCCGCACCCGCGTGGCTTGCCTAAGCCCCCGCCCAAGCGCCTGGCGTGGCTCGCCTCAGCCGCCCCAATCGTCCCGGCGTGGCTCGCCGATTGTCGATGGTGTCGTCACCAGAGGCTGAACCGCGCACCACACCAGCGTCTCGGTGGCCCCGAGCCGTTCGAGCCGACCCTTATGGCGTCGGATGTCGATGCCATCGGCATCCGAGATGACATGGACCGGCTGTTGCCCGGTTCAGTCCGATGCCTTCGACCCTGCGCGTGCGAAAGGCCACCTGGTGACGATGCCATCGACACCCAGAGGGCTCCGGCGCTCATCCCTGGCGCGGGCGAACAGAGCCGAGCCGTCGACCCCATCCAAGCGCTGGGGCAGGCGCTCATCCCAGGCGCGGGCGGAACAGCACCGAGCCGTCGATCGCCACAAACGGCTCGGCCCAAACGCGCTTATCCCAGGCGTGAGGGAAACAGCGCCGAGCCGTCGACCCGAACCCACAGCAGGGCAGGCGCATCCGGCATAGGCCGGCCGGTGGAGAGGGCCGCAATCCACGCACGCGCGGAGCCCGGGAAGCGAGAGCGGAAGACATGCCGATGCTCCGCCACCAGTCGTCGATTCCTGATCGTCGCGCGCAGGACCCAGCAGCCGGAGACGATCGGAAGCTCTGCTTCGGCGCCGCCGACCTCCGGCAGCGGCATTCGGGCGATCGCATACGCCTCGAGGGCGGCGAGGCGGCGGTCCCAGTCGCGAAGCGTCGCGCCCACGTCGTCGACCCAGTCCGTGATCTCCATGAGCGCCCACTCTCGGGCGCGATGGAGAACCACATCCGCCGAGCGGCTCGTCCGAGCGTCGCGATCGATGGCCGTCTCCGGAACACCGGCCCAACCACCACCGGCCCCGACGCGCAGCACCAACTCCTGGTGCCGGAGATGGACGGCGTCGCGCGGCCTCTCGCCGGCCGACCCTCCACTCACGTACGCACGTAGCTCGGCCCTCGCTCCGACGACTGCACGGCTGAGGGTCACGAGCGTCACGCCGCCCTTGCCGCGACCCTCGACCGAGGCGTAGGTGCTTCGCGGGATGCCGGCCGTGTCCGCCGCCTGGGCCTGCGTCAGTCCAGCCGCGTGCCGGGCGTCCCGGATCATCCGCCCGAGGTGGCGCGCAAGCTCATCTGCATGGCGATCCGCGGCCGCCTGAGTCGGCGTTCGCGGCCGAGCCGGTTTCCGTCGCGCCATGTCGATGGCATCGTCGCCGGAGCCCCTTATCCGGGGCTTTGTTGGCTCGCGGGTCCAGTCCCATGGCGGTCGACCCCTGCGGGAGCCCGCTGAGGCCGCGATTGTCGACTGGGTCGACAAAGGCTCGATGAGGGAAGACCTGGACGATGTGACGAGCGCTTGGGGACGGACGAGCGGGGCACGGGCCGACGCCACGGCGACCGAACCACCTGCGGTGACGACACCATCGACATCGCGGAAGCTGGCGCTCGATAGGGTGCGCGGCCTCGGGCCTGGCGACCGGAATGCCGCCGCCATACCCTTCCGGCGCCGGCCCGCTCCGGCCTCAAGCGTCGACGCACGGACGGCGCGCGATCGGGACTCTGCGTCGACGCATTGACGGCACGGCGCTACACCGACCGAGGCGGCTCCGGCCCGCAGCGTCCGGTCTACAACCGCGGGCTGAGGCGGCCGAGGCGCTCGGTGAGGCGGAGGTTCTCGGCGTAGTCGATGGGCACGTCGACCAGCGATGGGCCGTCGACCGCGAGCGCGCGCATCAGCGTCGGATAGAGGTCGGCCGAGGAATCCGCGCGGAACCCGGCAATGCCGAAGCTCTCCGCATATTTGACCAGGTCGGGGTTGCCGAACTCGATGCCGAACGGACGCCCGAACTCGTTCCGCTGCTTCCAGTCGATCAGGCCGTAGCCGTCGTCGCGCCAGACGACGACCGTGATGTTCACGCCGACTCGCTTGGCCGTCTCCAGCTCCTGGCTGTTCATCAGGAAGGCGCCGTCTCCGCAGAGCGCAACGACCTTGCGCTCGGGATTCACCAGCGCGGCCGCAATCGCGCCGGGAAGCGAGATGCCCATCGCGGCGAAGCCGTTGGAGATGATCGCCGTGCCCGGTTCGTACGTCTGGAAGAGGCGCGAGAACCAGACCTTGTGGGCGCCGACGTCGCAGACCACGATGTCGTTCGGCCCGAGCGCGCGCCGGAGGTCCGCGATCGCCTTCTGCGGCTTGATCGGCCAGCCCTCGTCGTGCTCGTTCGCCCGAAGGTCCGCCAGGAGCTGCTGTCGCAGCTGGCGCTGCTCCTCGGTGTCGCGGCGGTGCGGGCTCGGCCCGCCGCAGGCTTCCAGGAGTCGCTCGAGGCTGCCGGGGATGTCGCCGACCAGCTCGACCTCCGGCTGGTAGCTCCGGTCCACCTCGGCCGGCTGCGTGTCGATGGCCACGATCCGCTGGTCCGCCTCCGGGTTCCAGCGGTCGGGCGCGTACTCCACCGGGTCGTAGCCGATGCAGATGACGAGATCCGCACGGTCGAAGCCCGAGAGGACGTGGTCGCGGGCCTGGAGGCCGACGGCCATCAGGGAGAGCTCGTCGCGGTCGTCGATCGCGCCCTTGCCCATGAACGTGACCGCCACCGGGATCTGAAGCCCGGCCGCGAAGGCGCGCAGCTCCGCTGCGGCACCCCGTCGCAGCACGCCGTTCCCGGCCAGGATGATCGGCCGGCTCGCCGCGGCGACCAGCGTGGCCGCGTGCTCGATGGCCTCGTCGGTCGGCTCGGGGAAATAGGTCGAGCGGGGCTCCAGCGGGCGCGTCCGGTCGCCCGACTCCGGCGGCATCTGGGCGCGGTTCTCGGGCAGCTCGATGTGCGTCGGGCCCGGCTTCTCGAGCTGGGCGATGCGAAAGGCCTTGCGCACCATCTCCGGGATGGCGTCGATCCGCTCCACCCGGCCGTTCCACTTGGTCACCGGGGCGAACATCTGGACGATGTCGACGAGCTGGTGCGCCTCCTTGTGCAGCTTGTCGCTCCCCACCTGGCCCGTCAGTGCGACCATCGGCGCCCGGTCCAGGTACGCGTCGGCGACACCGGTGATGAGGTTCGTCGCGCCTGGCCCGAGCGTGGCCATCGCCACGGCGCAGCGACCCGTCAGTCGGCCGTAGACGTCCGCCATGAATGCGGCACCCTGCTCGTGCCGCGTGGTGATGTGGCGGATGCTGGTCGAGTCGGCCAGGGCATCGAGGATGTCCATGGTCTCCTCGCCGGGCACCGAGAAGACGTACTCACAGCCCTCCGCCTCCAGGCACGCCACGAACAGCCGCGCGGCAGTGACGGGACGATCGACGTGCGGCGCAGCCATCGCCCCGAGTCTAGCGATTGGACGGCATCGGCCGGGATCGGCCGGAACCCGCCGGCCCGTTCTGGACCGTTTGCGGACCGCGTTAGGCGGCGGGCTCCGAGGACGTGCCCCTGGCCCCGGCGTCGCCGCTGCCAAGGCCGGCGCCAACGGGCTGCTGGGCCTCTGCCTCCGTCTCGGTCGCCGGTGCGATGGTCGCCGGCGCATTCGCGTTCTGCATGACCAGCATGCCGGCCTCCAGGTCGTCCAGGTCCAGCGTCGGCAGCTCGACGTTCGTGCCGGGGCGGCCCAGGAGGTAGCCCTGCCCTGCGCTCATGCCCAGCTCGCGGACCATCCGTAACTGCTCGCGCGTCTCGAGTCCCTCGGCGATGACGAACGCACCCCAGCGTCCGGCCAGGTCTCGGAGCGAGCGCAGCACCGCCTGCGACGAGTCCCGCTGCGCGCCGTCCTGCACCAGCGAGAGGTCCAGCTTCACGATGTCGAAGCGGAACTGGCTGAGCAGCCGCAGGCCCGCGTTGCCGGCGCCGACATCGTCCGCCGCGACGCGGATGCCGGCGGCCCGCAGCTCGGCCAGGTTGCGTCGCAGCGTCTGGATGTCCAGCACGTTCTCGCGCTCGGTCAGCTCGACGATGAGGCGCCCCGGCTCCATCCCGTAGAGCTTCAGGACGGACAGCAGGTTCGCGACGCTGAAGTCGGGCGCCTCCAGGGTCCGCGGCGAGAGGTTCACGCTGACCAGCTTGTCGCGCGGGATCGTGCGCGCGGCCGTCGCGACGACGACGTCGAAGCAGGCGGCGTCCAGCTCGACCGTGTGGCCCACCTCGTCCGCGATTGCGAACATCTCACCGGGGTTCGTGAACGGTGAGGCTTCGGTGGGACGCGTCAGGCCCTCGTATCCCAGGACGAGGCCGCTGCGCAGGTCGACGATGGGCTGGTAGACGGCGCGGATCTGCCGCTCGGCGATGACGCGGATGATCGCGGCAGTCTGATCCTCCGCGGCCGCCTTCTCGGCGGTTCGGTCGCGCTCCGGGTCGTACGAGTCGATGGAGCCACGGCCGTGGCGCTTGCACCAGTAGAGGGCCGCGTCGGCCTGCGAGTAGAGATCCTGCCGCGTCTTGGCGAGGTCCGGGCACGATGAGATGCCGCCCGAGAAGGGCAGCTCGCGATCGAAGCGCGCCGCCGCCTTGACGAGCCGCCGCGCGAGGTGCATGGCGCCGGCCGGATCCGTGTGCGGCATCAGGATCGCGAACTCGTCGCCGCCGATGCGGAACGCGCGATCGGAGAACCGCACGACCTTGCTGATGAGCTGGCCCATGCGCTGGAGCTGCTCGTCGCCGGCGGCGTGCCCCTCGGAGTCGTTGACCACCTTCAGGTCGTCGAGGTCGATGAGCAGGAGGGAGACCGGCACGCGGTAGCGCTTGTACCACTCGATCTGGCGATCGAGCTCCTCCTGGAAGGCGCGGTGGTTGCCCAGGCCGGTGAGCCCGTCGCGCAGGGAGTCCGCGCGCGCGGCCTCATACATCTGCTTCAGCTCGCGGCGCGAGGTCTCGAGCTGCTCGGCGGGGCGCAGGATCTGCTGCGACATCCAGGTGGCGATGACGACCACAACCACCGCGAGACCGGCGAGCAGGAGCACCAGCTCCAGCGGGTAGCCGGGCGGGGTCGTCGGCTGGAGGACGACCACCATCCAGGGCGCGCCCGAGGCATTCGAGGCGACCTGCGCGGAGCCGCCGGCCCATCCCTCGGACAGGAGGCCGCCCCAGACGTTCTCGTCCTTGCCTGCCATCGTCCGCAGCGCCTGGCTCAGGTCGGCGGGTCCCTCCGGCCCCTGTGGCAGCGCCGAGTTGAGGGTGCGGCTGTCCGCGACGATTGCCCCGCTCTCCCGATCGACGACCAGGGCGATGGCGCCCTCCTCGGCGAAGGTGGCGCCGATCGAGCGGACCAGCTCCGGCAGCGAGATCTCGAGCGCCAGCAGCCCATCGGGGACGGAGGCGTCCGTCTCCGACGCGACTGGGGCGGCAAGCGTGAAGCGCATCTCTCCGCCCGCGGTCCGGAAGGAGCCGCTCCGCAGGATGTCGCCGGCCGGCAGGCGGAGTGTGCGCTGGAGCAGGTCGGGATCCTCGGCCGTCCGAGACGTCGGCGCCGAGACGACTCCCCGGGCCATCCGCAGGTGCACGCTGCCGGACGCATCGGAGAGTCGCGCCTCGGCGACCAGCGGTCCGCTCGCGGTCGCCAGGGTCCGGAGTCCCTCGCGCGCGCGGTCGACTTCGACGGGCGACGTCAGCGCGCGGTCGAAGCCCCGGTCTGAGCCGAGCACGAGGAGCATCCCCTCGGTGCGCTGGATCTGCGAGGCGAGCGCCGCCGAGATGGTCGCGGACTCACCGGTCGCCCTCGCTCGGGCATCGATTCCCTGGCTTTCGATGACGGCGTTGACCAGCGCCAGCGAGATGACCACGGGGACGACCGCCATCGTGAGCAGCGCGAGGCGGAGCCGCAGGCGCACGAGCGCAAGGCCTCCGCGACGTGCCACGTCGGGCGCGACGTGATGGAGCGCCGGAATGGGCAAGCGGGCTCCTCAGCGGCTGGGAAATCTCGGAGCGATGAACGAGTCAATTCAAGGTGGCGCGCGGGGCCGCCGCATTGGCCCGGAGGTTCCCCCCGTGGCTGGGACCAATGGCGTGCGGACCACCTCACTGGAGCCGACTCCACATCCCTCGACTGTGGCCAGCCCCGGCAGCGGAACGGTGCCGGATCGCACCGGACCCCGTACCCCGAAGACGCGGTCGGGGGCAGTACGGGGCGGTGGGTAACGGAATGTGGTGGCGCGAAAGTACCGGTCGAGCGGATCGAGTTCGCTACAGACGGGGCCACATTGGTCGCGTCTGATAGCGGCATGCCGGAGCGTCTGCCGCACCCTTTGATGCGTGCCCTGCCACGTGCCGCGCTGACCGGACTCCGGCGCGCCGTTCAGTCGGGCCGCTCCCGCACGGTTCCGCGCCGCCTGCGAGGCGACGAGGATGGGCAGACGCTGGTCGAGTTCGCGCTGGTCTTCCCGCTGATTCTCATCCTCCTCATGAGCATCATCGAGTTCAGCCTGGCGTTCAACGCGATCCTTGGCATCAACCGCTCGAGCGAGCACGCGGTGCTGGTCGCATCCGAGGCCGGCAACGACGTCGCGGCCGACTGCTACATCCTCCAGGAGGTGGAGGACACGATCACGACGCCGAACGACAAGAACATGATCGTGCAGGTCTCGATCCAGCGAACCAATGCATCAGGCGCGACGGTCTTTGCGAGCAGCGTCTATGACCGCGGCGGCTCGATGACGTGCAACCTCACCACAGGCACGACCATGACGGTGCCGTGGACGGCCACCTCCACGGGTTATCCGCCCAGCCAGCGCTGCAACGTCGTGATCGGCTGCACGACGTTGTCACCCGCGCGCAGCACGGTCGACACGATCGGCGTGACGGTGCGCTACACGTACACGTGGAAGACGCCGCTCGGCTCGCTGCTTCGCGCCGTCGGCGGCTCCGGCTCGTGGGGCTCCGGGATCACGTTCAACAAGCGCAATGTGATGCGCATCGAGCCAGTGCTGTGACGAAGCGGCACGTCTCGGTGAAGAGCAAGGAAGCCGGCCAGGGGCTGGTCGAGTTCGCGCTGGTGCTCCCGATCTTCCTGTTGCTGCTGCTCATCATGTTCGAGTTCGGCTTTGCCTATAACCACAACCTGACGCTCGGGTTGGCCTCGCGTGAAGGCGCACGCACGGGCGCGGCGCTGGCGAACGGCGGCGTCGTCAGTTGCGCCGGCGGAAACGACCCCATGCAGGTCGACGCAAACATCGTCGCGGGTCTCCAGCGCATCCTGAAGTCTCCCGGCTCGGACGTGGTCATGTCGGACATCTCGTCGGTGCGGATCTTCAAGGCAGACGCGACGGGCGCCCAGATTGGCTCGTTCGTGAATGTCTGGGCGTACGCGGGCGTCGGTTCGGGACCGGATGTGGATCCCGGTGCCGGCGTCGAGAAGATCGACTTCACGCAGTCGAGCGTCGCCTGGCCTGCCTGCTCGCGCCTGAACGGCGGCAGCCCGGACTCCATTGGCGTGCAGATCCGCTACACCTACCGCCTCGTGACGCCGCTTGCCGGCATCGTCTCGTTTCTGCGCGGGAATCAGCCCATCACGATCGCCATGAACGACCAGACCGTGATGGTCCTCAACCCGACGAGCTAGAGGTCGCGCCTTGCTCCGCAGTGGTCCCGCGGCGCGCCGCCTGGAGCGCCTCGTCCGCAACATTCGACCTTCGCGCGTTCCGCGCGCGCCTATGGAGGGCACCACCCAAGCGAGGCGCCGGGGCCAGGACGGCCAGGCGCTGCCGCTCTTCGTGCTGATGATCTTCGTGCTCACGGGATCGGTCGCGGTCGTGACCGACGTGTCGTGGTTCTGGGTCAACCAGCAGAAGATGCAGCGCGCCGCGGATGCCGGTGCCCTCGCCGGTGCCGTCTACCTGCCTGGAAACGTCACCGCTGCGTACTCGGCGGCCCGGGCGGCGACCAAGCAGAACGGCTACACCGACGGTCTCGCCGGCGTGGTGGTCACGCCCGTGCAGGACCCGGCCAACCGCCGGCGGCTGGGAGTGACCGTGGCCGGGCCCGTCGGCACCTACTTCGCGCGCGTCTTCGGTATGAACCAGATCGCCGCCAAGGCGGGCTCCAAGGCCGAGTTCACGCTGCCCGTGCCCATGGGCAGCCCGCAGAACTACTACGGCGTCGGAGACTTCGTCTACAACCAGGTCACCACGAACACCACCTCCACGTCCACCGACACCAACTGGCGGGTCCCCACGGTTGCCGTCGCCGGCGGGGCCTGGACCAGCCCGGGCAGCGTCTACGTGAACGATGACGTCTGGGCCAGCGAGTCCACCAACGGCGAGGCCCAGCAGTGGAACGCCTTCGGCCTCCAGGCGCTCATCCAGAACGACCCGACCACCGTGATCGACGGCCTCCAGGTGCGCCTCACGGATGTGAGCATCACCGGGAGCGGCACGGCGACCAACTGCCAGGTCCGCGTAGAAACGTCATGGAACGGTGGGGTCAACTGGTCGACGCAGCAGCTGACCGGTGCCATCACGGCCGCCGCGAGCACCAAGACGCTCGGGGTCGACACCAGCTATGCCAGCTGGGGAGCGCACGCCTGGACGCGCGCCGATTTCTCGGACGCCAACTTCCGTGTGCGGCTGACCTGGATCGACGGCACCGCCAGCTGCGCCTCGACGCAGGCTGTGAAGTTGGACCTGCTCGATGTCCGCGTGGACTTCCACTACTCCACGACCACCACGACCACGACGACGACCACGGGATCGGTCGCGTCTCCCACGGGCTCCACGCTCAGTAGTCAGGGCTTCTGGGGTGCCGTCATCACGCGAGGCGGCAACCGGGAGAACGGCGACGAGTTCAGCCCCGCGAACGACAACCCGGGCATCAGCGGCCACACCGCCACGAACCCTGAGTACGACGCGAGCGGCTACGACTACACGGTCATCACGAACGGTGCCAACGGCCAGGTCAAGGTGTATGACCCGACGTTCTGTGAGACAGGCGCCAACGGAAGCGGCGGCTTCATGGGCGCCGGCGATCACTGGATCGCGGGCTCGGCGAACGGTGTCACCACGGTGTTCTCATTGTGGAACGAGAACGGAACCGCCTACGACACCGCCGACGACACGTTGGTGGCGACGTCCGGCGCGACGTTCTCCAACGAGATCCAGGCCGACTACAGCGGAGCGATGGGCACGCCGGGGCATCCCGGGCTGACCAACTGCGGCGGCAGCGCCTATCACAACGCGTGGTGGACGCTCGCGAGCAACCTGGCTGCCGGTCGCTACCGCGTCAACGTCAACACGAGCTCCGCCAGCAACCTGTCGACGAATGCCGAGAACATGTGGTCGCTGTGGGTCAACGCCAGCGGTTCGGCTCCGCAGGTCTATGGCGAGGCCAAGATGGTCGCGTACAACAACCTGCTCGGCGGGACGCAGCTTTTCTATCTCGCCCAGATCGACGCGGCGAACGCCGGGAAGACGGTCGAGATCACGCTCTTCGACCCAGGCGACGTGAGCGGGAACGCGTTCCTGAAGATCAAGTCGCCCAACGGCAACGCCTACAACTACGCCAGCTTCACGTGGAGCGCCGACGATGGCACATCCAGCCCGGGTGCGGTGACGCAGATCCAGACCGCCTCAGCCGGCGGCAGCTTCTTCAACGATCGCGTGATCATCATGGACATCTCCCTGCCCAATACCTACGGGTCGACCGGGCTGACGCCTGCCGGCGAGACCCAGGCGGGCTGGTGGAAGATCGAGTACACCGTCAGCGGCGGCAACGACACGACCACCTGGCAGGTCGGCATCCGAGGAAGCCCGGTCCACCTGGT
>JAXDKU010000020.1:0-7442 GCA_034667005.1 Chloroflexota bacterium | reverse complement strand
ACAAGCGGCCGATCACCTCGGCGCTGAACAACCTCCAGGGCACCTTCTTCACCGACTACAACCTGCTCGCCGCGGGCTCGCTCCTGGCGGCGATCCCGACGCTGATCGTCTTCTTCGTCCTCCAGCGAGACCTGATGCGCGGGCTCACCCTGGGCTCACGCTAGGCGCCCGCGCGGCGCGGGACTCCGCCGACTAGAGCCTCCCGGCGCGGATGACGCGATCGAGGAACTGGCGGGTGCGCTCCTCGCGCGGCTCGCTGAAGATCTGGGCGGGCGGCCCCTGCTCCAGGATGCTGCCGGCGTCCAGGAAGCAGATGCGGTTCGCCACCTCGCGCGCGAAGCCCATCTCGTGGGTGGCGATGAGCATGGTCATGCCGCCGGCCGCGAGCTCGCGGACCACGTCCAGGACCTCGGCCACCAGCTCGGGGTCGAGCGCCGAGGTGACCTCGTCGAGCAGCATGATGTCGGGCTTCATCGCCAGTGCCCGCACGATCGCCGCGCGCTGCTGCTGGCCTCCCGAGAGGCGGTCCGGGTACTCGTCGCGCTTCTCGACCAGGCCGAAGCGCTCCAGCAGCTCGAGCGCCTGCGCCTCGGCCTGGGCTCGTGGCAGGCGGCCGGCCTTGCGCGGAGCGAGCGTCACGTTCTCCAGCACGGTCATGTGGGGAAACAGGTTGAAGGCCTGGAACACGATCCCGATGTGGCGCCGGATCCGGTCCACGTCCACACCGCGCGCCGTGATCTCCTCGCCGTCCACGACGATCCGGCCCCGGTCGATCGGCTCGATCAGGTTGATGCAGCGCAGCAGGGTGCTCTTGCCGGAGCCCGACGCGCCGATCAGGCAGACGACCTCGTGCTCCGCGACGGCGAGGTCGATGCCACGCAGAACCTCCAGCTTGCCGAACGACTTGTGCAGGCCTTCGATCGTCAGCGCGTCCGCGGTCACCGGACACCAGCCAGCTGGTTCCGGCGGCTCCTCGCCACGAGCCAGTCGACCAGCCGCGCCATCGGCAGGGTCAACGCCAGGAACAGGAGCGCCGTGACCAGGTACGGCGTGAAGTTGAAGGCCGCGGACGACTCGATGCTCGCGCGCCGGAACGACTCGACGAGCCCGAGCAGGCCCACCAGCGCCGTGTCCTTCTGGAGACCGATGAAGTCGTTGAGCAGCGGCGGGATGACGCGCCGCACCGCCTGCGGCAGCACGACGTAGCGGAGCGATTGCACGCGCGAGAGCCCGAGAGACCTGGCGGCCGCGTCCTGGCTCGGATGGATGGAATCGATGCCGGCTCGGTAGACCTCCGAGACATAGGCCGAGTAGACGAGCGTGAGCGTCACGACACCCCAGAAGAACTCGGACTTGGGCATTCCGGGAATGCCCAGGCCGGGCAGCCCGAAGCCGAGGACGTAGATGACCAGAATCCCCGGCAAGCCCCGAAACACGTCGGCGTACACGATCGCCAGGCCGCGGATGGGCGTGAACACCGGTCCGGGAAGGCTCCGCATCACCGCGACGAGCATGGCCAGCGGCAGGATCAGGACCTCGGCGACGAGGAACAGCTGGATGTTGATGCCGAAGCCGCCGACGATGGCCGGGAACGTCTCCCGGAAGACGTCGGCATTGAAGAAGCTGTCGCGGACCTGCGGCCAGTTGGGCGAGCCAACGAGGAGCGCCCCGACCACCACGAGGAACACCAGCGTGCTGGCAAAGGAGATGGCCAGGCTCTGCCGGCCGCCGCCGATGCCGGGCAGGAGCCGCGAACGGCGCGAGCCCTGGAGCGATTCGTCGGGGAGCGGGGCGGGGCCGCTCACGGCTGCCTGACGGCAGCCGGGTGGGTCATTGCAGGAGCGGTGCGCTGTCGGGGCTGGCCAGCCACTCGTCGAAGATGGCCTGCCACGTTCCGTCGGCCTTGATCGCCGCGAGCGCCTCGTTGGCGCACTTCGTGAAGGCGCTGTCCTTCTGCATGACGAGGCCGAAGTACTCCTGGTCGCCGCTCGTCTGCGGCAGCTGCCCCACGATCGTCCCCTCCGGGACGATCGGCGAGCCGTCGTCCTTGACGCCGTCACGCAGGTAGAAGCCCGTCGGCAGGTCGACGACCAGCCCGTCGATCTGGCCGTTGATCAGGGACTTTGTGCCCTTGTCGACGTCGTCGAAGACCTTGGCGGCGGCATCGGGCTTGACGACGGTGTCGATCGCCTCGAGGCTCGTCGTGCCCACCGGCGCGCCGAGCGTGTAGCCCTTGAGCCCGGCCACGTCGCCAACGCTGGCGATCGCGTTCGTCGACAGCGCGACGATCACCTGGCTCACGTCGTAGTAGCCGCTGCTGAAGTCGACGGCCTTCGCCCGCTTGGCGCGGTACGAGACCTGCCCGACATGGAAGTCGAAGTCCTTGTCCCCGGGCTTGAAGGCATCGCCGAAGTTCGCCTGGCCGATCCACTCGACATCGGCGTCGTCAAAGCCGAGGGCGCCCGCGACGGCGTACGCGACGGCGCTCTCGAAGCCCTCGCCCGACGGCGGATAGCCGCCGTAGCTCGCCCAATCGGACCCATCCGGGACTGTGCCGCCGAACCAGGGCGGGAAGGCCGGGTTGTCCGTGCTGACGGTGAGCTTGCCGGGCTTCTTGGTCGCGACCTTGTCCGCCATGCAGCCGGCACTCACGACCGCCGCAGGCGGGACGCTGGCGGCCGGCGCACTGGCTCCGGGCTTCGCGCTCGCGCCGGGGCTCGTCGCGGGTCCCGTGGCCGCGGCGCCGCTCGCTGCCGGGCTCCCGCCGGACGGCTTCGGAGTGGTCGACCCTCCACAGGCGGCCAGAGTCAGCGCGGCGACCAATGCCATGGCCGAGATGGAGCGGATGCGCATCGGTCGAGCCTCCACGGTGACGGTAGGAGGCGTCATTCTGCGGCAGGAGCCGCAGTCCCGTCCGCGGAGGGTCAGTCCTCCGGGTCGAGCACGTCCACCAGAGGCATCTCAACGACGTGCTCCGAGATGAACCAGACCTGGAGCTCGTTGCGCCGCAGGACGTCGCTCATCAGGAGGTCGTTCGAGCCCCAGTCGCCGCTCTTCTCGGTGATCTCGATGGCCTCGCGGACCTTTTCGATGATCACCTCGTGCGCGTCGAGCATGCGGTCGATCATCACGGGCACGGCCTCGCGGCCGTCCGGTGGGCGCTCGACCGTCGTCAGCTCAGCGGCATGGCGCGGGTCGCCGACCGCGATGCCGCCGAGCGTCTGCACCCGCTCGGCGAGCAGGTCGATGAGCTCGGTCTGCTCCTCGGCGTGCTTGTCGAACAGCAGGTGGAGCTGGTAGAACGTCGGACCGGCGACCAGCCAGTGGTGCTTCTTGTACATCGCGTACAGGATCATGGTGTCCGCGAGGATCCGGTTGAGAACCCGGCAGCTCTCGCGGCGGTCGTCGGCGGCCAACGCGATGGGCAGCAGCCGGACGGATCCGAACCGCTGCATCTCGGGGCCCCGCTGGCCGAGCCGCGGCTGCGCCGAGAGGCGCCGGCCGCTGCCGCTGCCCTGGGTGCCGGCCGTGGCGGAGTCAGCGCGGGAGCTGGACGAGGATCGTGACGTGGTGCTCGACATCAGGAGCTCCTTCGTGGCGAGGCTGGACGACCGAACCCTGGAGGATCATCGCCATGCTCGCGCGGGAGGGTGGTGCGTCGCAGGATCAGCCGCTACCCCAATTGTGCTCCCGAGCTGTGGAATCAGCCCCACGGCGGGGTTGACGAAGCGGGCGCCGGAGCGGTCGGCGGCGAGCCGGCCGCAGGCTCGCCGCGCATGACGACGATCACGTCGAGCACGCGGGGCCCGTGCACGCCCTCGACACGCTGGAGCTCGATGTCGCTGGTCGCCGAAGGCCCGCTGATCCAGGTGAGCGGCCGGCGTGGATCGAGGCCCGGGATCGCGTCCGGCACGTCCCGGACCACCTGCTCCGCGCGGATCACGCAGAGATGTCGGTCGGGGAGCAGGGACAGCGCCCGGCGGCCCTGGCCTGCGCCCGCATCGAGCACGATCGTGCCCGACTCGGCAATCCCCACGGCGCACGAGGTGACCACGCCGTCCAGCGCATCCAGCTTGTCGTGGGAGAGCGGCGGGGTGTCGGCGACCGTCTCCACGCCGGCTGCCGCGAGCCATCCGTCGGGAAGGCCCGCGGGCACGACGATGCGGCGTGCGTCCCAACGACGGAGCACGGCGGCGATCACCCCCGGCAGCTCGGCGGCGGTCGCGCGGTGGACCGTGGCGCGGTACTCGGCGACGCGCTCGGCGAACAGCTCTACCAGCTCGTTGTGGGTCAGAGGCGGGCGCGCGGGCAGCGCCGGGACGTGCGGCGCGGCGGGACGGTCACGGAGTGCTTCGCGGATCCGGCCAATTACCTCTGCGCGTGCCGCTGCGCCGTCGTTCACGGTCGCGGCTCGTTGGGGCGGTCCGCGTCGCGCCGGCCGCCGTCCGTGGCCTTCCACCATCGCCGGAACGACATGCGCGGCGGTGCCTTGAGGTCGCGTGCGCCGAACCAGCCCGTGACGATGCTCGGCCCCAGGGCGTAACGGATCCGGCCCTTTCGCCCGACGACGCGCGCTCCGACCGCGGCGGCACGCTCCGCGAGCCCGAGCCGTCGCGGCGTCTTGAAGGCCCAGCCCATCGTCCCGAGCATCAGGCTCTCGCCGGTCGGCGGCGCCCCGCTCTCCTTCTTCCAGTGCACGGCCTTGCCGCGCAGGTGGACCAGCACCTCCGGAATGTCGATCCGGACCGGACAGACTTCGAAGCACGCGCCGCACAGTGACGAGGCGTACGGGAGGGAGGCGGTCTGCTCGTCGACGGGGTGCTGGCTGATGCCGCGCAGCTGCGGCGTCAGGATCGCCCCGATCGGGCCCGGGTACGGCGAGCCGTATGCCTGGCCGCCCGTGCGCTCGTAGACCGGGCAGACGTTCAGGCAGGCCGAGCAGCGGATGCAGCGCAGCGTCTGGCGCCCGACCTTGTCGGCGAGGACGTTGGTGCGGCCGTTGTCCAGCAGGATCACGTGGAACTCCTGCGGCCCGTCGCCGGGCGTCACGCCGGTCCACATCGACGTGTACGGGTTCATTCGCTCGGCCGTGGACGAGCGGGGCAGCAACTGGAGGAAGACCGCCAGGTCCTCCCACGTGGGCACGAGCTTCTCGACGCCGAGGATGGTGACCAGCACGTCCGGCAGCGTCACGCACATCCGGCCGTTGCCCTCGGACTCGACCACCATCACGGTGCCGGTGTCCGCGACGCCGAAGTTGGCGCCCGAGATGGCGACCTTCGTGCGCAGGAATCGCTCGCGCAGGTGGAGGCGCGCCGCCTCGGCCAGCGCGCGTGGCTCATCCGTCAGGTCCTCGGGGGCGGGACGTCCGACCGCACCCATCTCCGCGCGGAAGATGTCGCGGATCTCGGTGCGGTTGCGGTGGATCGCCGGGACCAGGATGTGGCTCGGCAGGTCATTGCCCAGCTGCACGATCATCTCGGCGAGGTCGGTCTCGGACGCGCGGATGCCCGCCTCGGCCAGGGCGGCATTGAGCTCGGTCTCCTGCGTGGTCATCGACTTGACCTTGACCACCTCGGTCGCGCCGGCCGCCCGGCAGATCTCCACGACGATCGCGTTCGCCTCCTCGCCGTCGCGCGCCCAGTGGACGACGCCGCCGGCCGCGGTCACGGCGCGTTCGAAGCGCTCGAGCAGCTCAGGGAGTCGCGCCAGCACGCCGTCCTTGATCGCGGCCGCGGTGAGCCGCAGGCCCTCCCAGTCCTCGCGCTCCTCGACCGCGTGGGCCCGCTTGGTGCGGATCGTGGTCGTGGCGCGCGCCAGGTTCTGGCGCAGCTGGCCGTTGGCGAGAGCTGATTTCGCAGCCTCGGGGAACGGCGGGGTCGCGGCGAAGGTGGGCCGCTCGTTCGGGAGGGGCCCGTCGGAGAAGCGGCCGCTCCCGGGCGTCATTGGCCGTTCCCGGCCGTCATGCGGCCACGCCCGGCCGTCATGCGGCCACGCCCGGCGGTCATGCGGCCGCCACCGGCGGTCATGCGGCCGCCCCCGGGAGGTCCTCTTGGGCCGCCAGGATCTCCGCGATGTGCATCACACGGACCGGGGAGCCCTGACGGGACAGCATCCCGCCGAGGTGCATCAGGCACGACGTGTCCGCGGCGGTCAGCACGTCCGCGCCCGTGGCCAGAACGCCGCGCACCTTGTCGGCCCCCATGGCGATCGAGACGTCCGCGTTCTTGACCGAGAACGTGCCGCCGAAGCCGCAGCACTGGTCGGCGTCGGGGAGCGTCAGGCGCTCGAGGCCCTTGACGTGGTCGAGTAGGCGCTGCGGGCGGTCGCCGATGCCGAGCACGCGCACCGAGTGGCAGGTCGGATGGAACGCCACCGCGTGCGGAAACCGGGCACCCACGTCCTCCACGCCGAGGACGTCCACCAGGAACTCGGTGAGCTCGTAGACGCGACGCGACACATCCCCGAGCGTGTCGGCCAACCCCGGTTCCGCGCCGTGCTCCAGGCCGTGCTCCGCCACGACGGGATAGAAGTGCCGCACCATCGAGGCGCACGACGGTGACGGGGTCACGATCGCGTCGTACCCCTCGAAGGCCGCCGCAAAGTTGCGCGCCAGGGGGACGCACTCGTCGCGATAACCGGTGTTGAAGTGCATCTGGCCGCAGCAAGTCTGTGCCTCTGGGAACTCCACCCGGCACCCGAGGCGGCCCAGCAGCCGCACGATCGCCTGGCCGACCTCGGGATAGAGCAGATCGTTGAAGCAGGTGATGAAGAGGGCGACGCGCATGCGCTCAGGCGCCGGCAGAGCCCAGGGACGTGGGCTCGATTGGGCCTGTGTCTCCGGGCCTCCAGTGGCCGCGCTCGGGCCACCATCCGTCACGGCAACAACGAACCGTACAGATCCGCTGTCTGGCGCCCGATCGACGCCCAGCTGAAGGACTCGACCGCGCGCATGCGACCGGCACGGCCCATTGCCGCGGCGCGCACGGGATCGGCCAGGAGCTCGATGATCGCTCGGGCGAGATTCTGCTCGAACACCTCGGCGTCGCGCGGAGCAAAGGTGTCGTCGCCTTCCATGGGTTCGAACGGGACCAGGATGCCGGTCTCCCCATCCACCACGACCTCGGGAATCCCGCCGACCGCGCTCGCGACGACGGCCGTCTCGCACGCCATCGCCTCCAGGTTGATGATCCCGAAGGGCTCGTAGACGGATGGGCAGACGAACACCGCCGCCTGGCTGTAGAGCTGGCGGATGCTCTGCTTGTCGACCATCTCGGAGATCCACAGCACATTCGGGTGGTCCGGCTTGATGGCTGCGATTGCCGCCTCCATCCGTTCGGCGATCTCCGGGGTGTCGGGCGCCCCGGCGCACAGCACAACCTGGGTCTCGGGATCCAGGTAGCGGATGGCGCGGACCAGGTGGATGATGCCCTTCTGGCGGG
>JAXDKU010000019.1:0-51902 GCA_034667005.1 Chloroflexota bacterium | reverse complement strand
GTGCCGAGCTGCGCGTCCGCGAGCGACAGCCGCCGCCGCTCGAGCGCCCGCCGGACCGGGGACAGCCACGCCGCCGTGCCGGCCGCCGCGGCAAGCGCGAACGCGGCCGAGGCGGGACTGCCGAGCACGGCGGCGGCCGCGTTGATCGCCAGCCCCGCCCCAGCGAAACGGGGTCCCGGCCCTTCCCCGAAGCGCGACCGGCGGCCCGCGACGAGCGCCCAGCCCAGCTGGATGAGGGCGGCCACTCCACCGGCGAGGCCGAGCGCCGGGCTGGACGCCACGCGCTCCTCGAGCACGAGCAGCTGGAGCACCGCGGAGGCGACCGAGCAGGCAACGATGGGAGCCACCAGCCAGCGAAGCAGCGCGACGCTGGCGCCGAGCGGCGCATTCCGGCTGCTCCGCTGGAGGGCCAGGACGACGAACGGGCTCGACACGACCGTGAGGCCCGCCACGACCAGGAAGAGCTGCTCGCCTGCCGCACCGTGAACCATACGGAGAGCCTATCCGCCGCGGTGCCCCGGTGGCGGGGTGCGTCGGATACGCTTCCGGAACGATGAGCGAGCAGCCACCCGCCGACGAGAGTCCTTCCGCCGAGCCGGCCGCGCCGGGCACGGACCAGCCGGCCGTCGCTTCGGCGCCCATCGCAGAGTCGGATCCGCCGATCGCTTCGGAGGGCGCTGCCGACACCGAGCCAGCGCCGCCTGCGGCCCCGGACAACCCCAGCGCCCTGCTCTTCGACCTGGACGGCACGCTCGTCGATACCGTCCAGGACCGCATCGAGGCATGGATGCGGACCTTCGCGGAGCTGGGAATCAAGGCGGATCGGTCACACGTCGCGGGGCTGATCGGTGCCGACGGCAAACGGCTTGCCATGGAGGTTGCCGCGATCGCCGGCCGAAAGCTCAGCGAGGACCGGGCCGAGGCGATCGACCGCCGAGCAGGAGAGATCTTCGGCGAGCTCGCGGCCGACCCACGGCCGCTTCCGGGCGCCACCGAGCTTCTCAAGGCGCTCGATGAGGCGGGCATCCAGTGGTCGATCGCAACGTCCAGCCGCGCGGAGCAGGCACGGCCCTCCGTCGAGGCGCTCGGACTGCCGACCTATCCACGCGTGACCGACGGGAGCCACGTCCGCCAGGCCAAGCCGGCACCCGATCTCCTGCTCTACGCCGCCGAGCAGCTCGAGGTCCCGACCCATCGCTGCTGGTACGTCGGCGACTCGACCTGGGACATGCGTGCCGCCCGTGCGGCGGGAATGACGGGCGTGGGGGTCGCGACGGGTGCCGTCTCGATCGACCGGCTGGTGGCCGGAGGTGCCCAGCTGGCGTTCCAGAGCCTCGACGAGCTCCACGACGAGCTCATCCGGCGCGGCGTGCTCCCCCCACGGGCGGAGCGCTAACCCTTCGGGGTCGGTCCGGGCGCCCAGGGCGCGTGTGTCGAGAGCCAGGCGGGAATCCGAGCCTCCGGCTCGTCCATCGTGGCGCGCAGGACGGCGGGGTTGACGCGCCGGTCCCCTGCTGACGCCGCGACTCTCCGGTCGGGTGTCGCGACCTCGATCGACGGCACATCCGGTGCCGGCTCGACGGCCGCCTGCGCGTGGAGTGACCCGAGATCGATCGCGCCCAGGTCCGCCACCCACAGCGGAGGCTCGTTGGCAGCGCGCGGCCGAGGCTGGGCCTGCGGGGCATCCGGCAGCCACGACTGCGGAATGGGCCGGCGGTCGTCGCCGGGCAGCGGTGCCTCCGCGGACGTCTCCATGCCTCGCACGAACGGAATGACCAGCGACGGATCGAGCTGGCTGCCGGCGGCGTCCTCCAGCCGGTGGAGTGCCTCGGTGAGCGGCATCGCCTTGCGGTAGGCGCGCGACGTGGTCATCGCCGAGAACGCGTCCGCGACGCCGAGGATCCGGGCCACGAGCGGGATCTCCTCGCCGTGGAGCCCCTCCAGGTAGCCCGCTCCATCCCACTGCTCGTGGTGGAAGCGGATCCCGGCGCGGACGAGGTCGAGATGCGGCAGGTCGCGGACGATCATGTGGCCGAGAGCCACGTGCTGCTTGACGATGTGGTACTCGTCGGCGGTCAGCGGCGCGGGCTTCCGCAGGATCGAATCGGGGATGCCGATCTTGCCGATGTCGTGCAGCAGCCCGGAGATGTGCAGCGTCCGGCGCCACTCCGGCGGCAGGCCCAGCTGGTCGGCCAGGAAGAGCGCGTACCGCGCGACGTCCTCGGAGTGCCGCTTGGTGTAGCGGTCCTTGGTGTCGACGGCGATGACGAGGCCCTGGAGGACGTCGAAGCTGGCGCGCTCGGTCTGCGCCTCGGCGCTGACGATGATCTCGGCGGTTCGGACCTGGTCGCCGCCGCTCATCTTGGCCTGCGAGAGGGCCACGGCGGCGACCGACAGCAGCTCGGTCGTGGCCCGACCGTGGTCCGGGAAGTGGCAGATCCCCACGCTGACCGTGATCGGCAGCCGCTCCGAATCGCCGAACCGCGGCGCCAGGTCCTTGAGCCGTTCGCGGAAGCGCTGGATGGCCGGGGCCAGGTCGTGCACGCATGCCGGCGGGGCGACGCAGAGGAACTCGTCCGGTCCGTAGCGCCCGATGATCGTGGAGCCCGACAGCTCCTGGCGGAGCATGGAGGCGACTTGACGGAGGATCTCATCGCCGGCCGGGTGGCCGTGGTTGTCGTTCAGCAGCCGCAGGTTGTCGATGTCCACGAGGGCGAGTCCCAGGCGCCGCTCCTCGGGCATGGCCTGCTCCAGTTGAGCGGTCAGCTCCTCGACGACGGCACCGTGGTTGAGCATCCCCGTGAGAGCGTCCCGCCGCGTGGCTTCCATGAGCTCACGCGTCTGGCGCTTCAGCCGCGAGTCCGCCGAGCGGAAGACGAAGTAGAGGAGCAGTGCGAGGAGCCCGGAGGCGGTGAGGGTGACGAGCAGCACCTGGTCCCGGGTGTGGGTCGCCTGCTCGAGGATCGGTGCGGCGTTGCGGTAGACCTCGAAGACCGCGGCGACCTGACCAGCGGACTGGACCGGCAGGTACTCCTCGAGCAGCACCGGGATGCCGAGCTCCGCGAGGTCGGGCTCCTCCGAGGGATCGTTGAGTACGTCGCCGTTGGCCTCGCCGTCGAACGCCTCCCGGAGGTCCTCGTGGATCTCGAACTTCTGGCCGACCAGCGCCTCGTCGTTGGAGAGCAGCACCGTGCCATCCAGGGCGTACATCTTGATCCGAACGATGCCCTGCACGGCCAGCGACTGGACGACGCGCTGAAGGTGGTCCTGCCGGTCCGGCGGAAGGCTGGCGCCCATCTCCATCTCGTCGGGGCTCATGTCGGCCTCGACGAACGCGGTCACGAGGGCACGGTCGGCGGCGATGGACGAGTCGACCGCCGTGGCGAAGATGCCGTTGCCGACGACGGTCGTGAGGGCGAACGCCGTAGCCCCGGCCAGCACGAGGCTGATCAGGTAGACGAGAGCCAGGAGCTGGGGGCTCCGGCGGCTTTTGGGCTTGGTCTCGGCGTTCACGGGCATCCTGATCCGATGGCAGGCTCGGTCCTGCATGCTGCTGGGACCAGCGCGTCGCTGTCTTTAGTACCTTCGTTTCCACGCCAGGGAGGGCATCGAGGTCGGTCCGGAGGGGCTCGGAGGACTGGAAGCACCGGAGGGTCGCTCGGATCGCCGGATTGCCGCGTTCGGCATCCTGGCCTTCTCGGTCGGGCTCGGCACCGGGTCGCTGACGCTGCCGCTGCTCGCGATCGCCGCGGGCTACGACGCCGCGGCCGTCGGGTTGCTGACGGCCGTCTCCGGCATCGCCCAGTTCAGCTTCCGCCTGGGGCTCCCCTGGCTGCTGCGCCGGTACCCGGATCGCGCGCTCATCGGGATCGCGGCGGCCATGCTGGCCTGCTCCTACCTGCTGCTCGTCGGGAGCCAGGCTCTGGCCGTGTTCCTGGTCGCGCAGCTGCTCCAGGGCGGTGGCCGCGCGCTCTTCTGGACGGCAAGCCAGACGCATGCCGTGCGCGGTCCCGGGTCGGCCGTGCGCGCCGTTGCCTCGGTGCAGGTGCTCGGCCACATGGGCAACGTCGCCGGCCCGATCATCGCCGGCACCCTGGCGTCGATCTCACTCGAGGCCGCGCTCGCCGTCGGCGTCGCGGTGAGCCTGGTCAGCGCGGCCGCGAGCCTCGGGCTCCGCACGCTCGCCCCCTACGCTGCTCGGCCGGCCTCGACGGGCACGCGGATCTGGCGCCGGCCGGGCGTGGACGTTGCGTGCTGGGCGGGTTTCACCTGCGGGGGCTGGACTGCGCTGGTCGGCAGCTACGTGCCCGTGATCCTCCAGGGCGCGGGCCTCCCGCCGCAGGTCGTCGGCGGCCTGATGGCACTCGCCGAGATCGGGGCCGTCGCCGCCGGGTTGATGCTCATCCGCTTCCCGATGACCTCCGCGCCACGCGTCATCGCGGCCGCGATCGCCGTGCTCGGGCTGGGCATGAGTGCCCTTCCATTGGCCTCCGGCTTCGTTCCGCTCGCCGGCCTCGTCATCGCGCTGTGTGGCGCAAGCGCCGGCCTCCTCGTCTCGATGGGGCCCGCGTTCGCCGCCCAGTCGGTGGACCCGGCGGAGCAGGGTGACGCGATCGCAGCGGTCGGGACGTTCCGGTCGGCCGGCCTCTTCCTGACCCCGGCGATCGTCGCCGCAGGCATCGCGGTGGTGACGGTTCGCGTCAGCTTCGCGGCCGTCGGCCTGGCGCTCGCCGCCCCGGCCGGCGTCGGCTTTCTCCGGCGCCGCGTGGCGGCGACGCGAGCCAGCGTTTCCTGACCGGGAAGCTCGCTACGCGCCAGCGAGCTCGATCCGGATGCGCTTGTTGATGCGGCCCTTCGACTCGTAGCCGGTGACCCGGATCGGGCCCACCTCGCGCGTGTTCGCCACGTGGGTGCCGCCATCCGCCTGGAGGTCCAGCCCCTCGATCTCGATCGCGCGGACGACCTGGATGCCTTCGGGCAGCAGGTTCACCTTGGTGCGGATCAGGTCGGGGATCGCGAACGCTTCGTCGCGTGGGAAGGACCGCACGTGGATGGGACGCGCGGCGGCGATCTCCGCGTTCACCGCGGCCTCGATGCCGGTCACGAGGCCGGCGCTCAGCGACTCGAACTCGAAGTCCAGGCGGCCACGGCCCGGCTCCATGTTGCCGCCCGTCACGAGCGCACCGTGGTCCCGCCACACGACGCCGCAGAGCGTGTGAAGGGCGGTGTGCGTGCGCATCAGCAGGTGGCGGCGGTCCCAGTCGATCTGCGCCGTCACGCGTTCGCCAAGCTCCGGCGCCCGCGTCGGCAGGCCGGCGGTGTGGACGATGTCGGTCCCCGACCGGCGCGCTCCGGTGATGTCGAACCGGGTGCCGTCCGCGGCCATGAGCCAGCCGCTGTCCGACGGCTGGCCGCCGCCTCCGGGATAGAAGACCGTCCGATCGAGGGTGATGTCGAAGCCGCCTTCGCCGGCGGGCTCCACCCCCGTGACCGCGCCGTCGACCGACCTCGCGTAGGCGTCCTGCGAGCTCAGGTCCTCGGTCATGCCCGCTGGACTACGGCTCGACCGTGAACGTGCCGTGCATCGACTGGTAGTGGCCCGGGAGCGTGCAGGCGAACTCCATCGTGCCGGTCTCCGCCGTGACGGTGTACATGAGCTCCTGGGTGCCCGAGGTGAAGTTCGGGATCCCGGGCAGGCCGGCGGTGTCGTTGTTGGCCAGCCGGTCGGCGGGACCGATGTAGAAGTTGTGCTCGAAGCCCGCCGTGTTCGTGACGCGGAAGGTCACCATGGCGCCCTCCTTGACGGTCAGCTGCGTCACCGGCTGGCCGTTCTGGAGGATCTCGACGTTGGCCGTCTCCTCGAGCTCGATCGCCTGGCCCCCTGCGCCGCTGGGCTCCGGTGATCCGCCCGGCGAGCTGGGCGCCGCCGACCCGCTGGGCTCTGGAGCGCCGCTCGCGGCCGGCGAGCCGCTGGCCGCGGGGGAGCCGGAGACGGACGGAGATCCCGAAGCGGACGGGGAGCCGGAGGCGGACGGCGAGCCGGAGGCACCGGGCGAACCGCTTGCCACGGCCGAGGCCGTCGGCTGCGGGGGCATGAAGGTCCAGCCGGAGATCCCGGTCGACCCGGCACAGGCCGCCAGCATCAGCGCGGCCGCGGCGAGGAGGAACGCAGCCAGCGGGCGGCCGGACGCCCGGGCTCGGGTCGCAGGATGGGACTGGTGAGATGTCATGTCGGGATTGTCCGCGAAGAGCGCCAACAAGGTGCTCCACGAGCCGCCGCAGCCCGCATGCCACGCACCTCACAAACGAAGGCGCCGGCGATCGGAACGGGGCCCGTCCAGGCGCCCGGGTGCCGGTCAGCGGTGGCCACCGGAGTGGACGGGTGGCTCGAGGCCGCCGGGCACCATGCCGAGCCGGATGGCCACGCCGGCGGCTTCGGTGCGACCCGAGACGGCCAGCTTCGACAGGATCCGGCGGACGTGGACGGCCACCGTGCGCTCGCTGATGAACAGGCGCTCGGCGATCTCCCGGTTCGTCCGGCCCTCGGACAGCACGTCCAGCACCTCCCGCTCCCGCGGGCTCAGACCGAACGACGCGCCGGCCGACCCCGCGGGGGCCACGAACCGCTCCGCGATCTGGCGCCCGGTCTCCGACTGCTGGGCCCCCGGGCGCGTAGTTTCGGGGAGCGCATGCCCATGGGCCGCTCCTCCGGCCGCGTACGTCCGGCCGGGCCCGACGGCGACGAACTCCCGTGTCACGGGGACACGCACGAGGCGCTCCACGGCCGCGGGCAGCTCGGCGCCCTCGGGCAGCGGAATCCGCGCACGTGACGCCAGGTCCACCAAAGCCCGCTGGAGCGGCCGCGCAGGAAGCGCCGCGGCGAGCCGCCATGCCTCATGGATGGCGTCGTGGGCATTCGGCCGCGGCTCGCCCTGCTGGAGGATGGCGAGCGCCTGCCACCAGCGAGCCTTGGCCGACTGGTAGGGCACGGGGATCGCGGCCCATTCCCGTGCGAGGCGGGCCCAGGCAAGCGAGCTCGGGCGGCCCCGAAGTCGCGCGGCGTGCGCCCTGGCCATGGCCAGGTGGAGCTCGGCCTCCCGCCGCGCGCCGAGCTCCGGGGAGAGCGAGCTCGCCTCGACGCGCCGCTCGGCCTCGGGCAGGACCCGCTGGGCGAGCTCGCCGGCCGCAGCAACCGTGGCGTAGTCGCGCTTCGCACGCGCTTCCTCGCTGGCCGCGGCAGCGGCCTCCAGGCTGGTCGAGGCGCCAAGCGCGATCTGCCCCGGGTCGTCGGTGTCCAGGACGCGCTCCCATTCGCGATCTGCGACCGCCAGGGCCTCGGCGGTGTCGCTGCGCCAGAGCGCGAGGCTGACCGCGGATCGGTGGACCAGACCCGTCCACTGGCCGGCCGGCACGGCTTCCAACTGGAGGAGGGTTTGGCCGACCATCCGGGCCGCCTCCTCGTCCGCGCGCGACTCGACGAGGATCAGCCCGAGGTAGAGCGTGGGGCTGAACCAGGCGACGCCGGCGGGCGGCCACTCCATCGCGGCGCGGCACTCCACCTCCGCCTCCTCCCAGCGGCCGAGCTGGAAGAGGATGTCCGCCGCATTGCCGCGCAGGAACGCACCGTAGGTCGCGGACAGGCCGCCGGCCTTCGCGTCGCGGAGGCCCTCCTTGACGACGGCAAGCGCGGCGAGGCGGCGCGAGTCGAGGTCCAGCAGCGTCGTGTGGTTGGCGTAGGCGCGCATCAGGTCGTCCAGGCGGCCCTCGGCCAGCGCGATCTCGGTCGCCTCCTGGACCAGGGCCAGGCCCCGGTCGAGCTCGCCGAGGTACGCGACGTCGACGCCCAGCGTGCACGTCGCGTGGCCCAGCTCGGGCATCGCGGCCAGGCCGGTCTCGCGCGCGATGCTCCGCGCCTCCTGAGCCAGCTTCGCGCTCTCGGCGAAGCGCCCGTCGATCATGAGGTGCTGCGCCAGCGAGGCGAGCGCGTGGGCGCGTGCGCGGCTGGGCTCGGGCGGCATCAGCGTGAGGGCGTGCTCCAGCGCCTCCATGCCGCCGACGAGGTCCCCACCGGACCAGCGGTACCGGCCCAGCTCCACGTGCATCTCGGCGAGCTCAGTGCGCAGGGCCGCGTCTCGCGGCGCGGCCGGAGCACCCGGTCTCCGCGCGACCCGCTGGTCGATCGCGCGCCGCATGAGGGCCGCCGCGCGGCGGAAGCCGCCACCGGCCGAGGCGGCCCGCGCGGCGAGGGCGAAGAGTCTGGCGGGCGAAGGACCGCCGGCGTCGCCCTCCTCGCCGACCGCGATGTCGAGGGCCAGCTGGTAGTGCTCGAGCGCCGCGTCCCCAGGGTCCACGCGGCCGGACGATTCGGCGGCGCGGACGTGGGCTCGCCGCGCCTCGTCCGGTCGTGCGGCGCGTGTCCAGTGCCATGCGGCGACTGCGGGCTCGTCCTCGTGGAGGGCCGCAAGCGCGGCGTGCAGGGCGTGCCGCTCCGGCGCCAGCTCCAGCTCCTCGATGGCCTCGGCGTACAGCTCGTGCGCGATCGCGATGCGCTCCCCATCGATGGTGATCAGGCGGCTCTCGGCGGCCTCCTCCAGGGCACGTGCCGGGATCCGGCCCTCGGAGAGCCGGAGCCGCAGGACCGCAGCGGTCGCGAGCGGGTCGCGAGCGGCAGCCAGGAGCCGGACGGCCCGTGCGGCGTCAGGGCCGAGCGCGTCGAGCCGCGCGCTGAGCACCTGGTCGAAGGGGTCGGAGAGGCGCACGCCCTCCAACGTCGAGGTGGCGAAGACCAGTTGCTCCGCCAGCAGGGCGTTGCCGTTGGACCCCTCCATCACGGCCGCCATCAGGCTCGTCGGCGGCGCCTCACCGAGCAGCGACTCCACCAGGGCGGCGAGCTCGGTGCGGTCCAGCGGCGGTACGGTGACGGACACGACTCCGGGCGTCTCCGAGAGCGCCTTCGCCAGGCCGATCGCCGGGTGCCGCCGGTGAAGCGAGTCCGGCTGGTAGGTCGCGACCAGGCAGATCGGCATGCGCCGGCTGATGCGCAGCAGCGAGAGCACGAACGCGCGGGTGGCCGGATCCGCCCAGTGCAGGTCCTCGAGCGCGAGCAGCACCACGCCGCCCGCCGCGAGCCGTTCGAGCACGCCCAGGATGCTCTCGGTCTGCCGGCTCGCGAGCTGCTCGGAGGTCTCCAGGACCGGCGTCCGATGCGGGATCTCCAGCCGGTAGAGACGCTCCGCGAGCGCGGGCAGCAGTGCGACCAGGTCGTGCCCGGCATCACCCACGGCAAACGCCAGCCGCTCGTCCGGGGTCGTCGAGAGCGCGGAGCTGAGGGCCTGCGAGACGGGTCCGTACGCGACGCCGGCCGAGGGCTCGCTTGCCCAGCCGCGCGCGATCACCAGACCGCTCAGGCCGGTCATCCGTTCGATCAGCTCATCCAGGAGGCGCGAGATCCCACACCCCGCCGGCCCGGACACCGCGACGCGGCTGGTGCTCCCCTCGGCGCCGCGCTGGAGTGCCCCGGCCAGTTGGGCCAGCTCGCGTTCCCGGCCCACGAACGCCATGCGGCAAGCATACGCGGGGTCTCCTCGTCGGCCGCGGCCATACTTGGGCGGTGGCAGACGGTTCGGTGCACCCTGACAACAGCCTCAACGAGCTGACGGGCGAGGCCTGGCTGTACTTCACGAAATCGATCTGGTCCACGGCCTATCCGTCCGAGCTTGGGCACGCGACACGCAAGACCCACGGCGCGAACAAGCCACCCCGCCTGATGGCCCGCCTGATCGAGTTCTTCACGCGCGGCGGCGAGCTGGTGCTGGATCCGTTCGCCGGCGTGGGGGGCACCCTGCTCGGCGCCGCGATGTGCCGCACGCCGCGACGCGCCCTCGGGTTCGAGATCGACGAGCGCTGGGTGGAGGTCTACGGCACGGTCGTGCGCGAGGCGCTCGGCGAGCGTGACGGCGCGGGTCCTGTGCTCGGGGACCTCGGCACCAGCGATCCGGGAGGCCCACGCAGCTTCGACCCGAGCGGCAGCCGGATGGTCCTCGGCGACAGCCTGATGCTGCTCCCCGGCCTTGCCGCCGGGTCCATCGACTTCGTGGCCACGGATCCGCCCTACAACCCGCAGCTGAAGCTGACCATGGCGGGCGGGCGACTCGCGGAGTCGTTCGCGAACCGGCGGACCGACTACGCGATGGTCACCGAGCACGCCGGCGACCTGGCGAACAGCGCGAGCTACCCGGAGTACCTCGACCGCATGGAAGCCGTGTTCGCCGAGCTGAAGCGCGTCCTGCGACCAGGCCGCTACGCCACGGTCATCGTCCGCGACGCATATCAGGACGGCCGGTATCGATTCACCGGGGCCGACCTGGCGGGCCGTGCGGAATCGGTCGGCCTGGTGCCCAAGGGCGATCTGGTCTGGTACCAGGCCGGGTCACGGCTGCGGCCGTACGGCTATCCGCGCAGCTTCGTCCCGAACATCGTCCACCAGCACATCCTGGTGCTGCGCGCGGAATAGCCGCGGAGGACGGGGTCAGTCCGCCCTGCGCTGCTCCTCGGTCGCCTCGGTCGCCTCGGTCGACTCGGTCGCCTGGCTCGCCTCGGACCAGGACGCGGCTTCCGCGCCGCCCCAGTCGGGTGCGGCACTGACGGGCGCCGTCGACTCGCCGCTCTCCGGGCTGGGCTGCGCCGCGCCACCGTCGGCCGCCGCGCGATCCAGGCTCTCGAGCGCGGCCGCGAAGTCCGCCTCCCACTGCGCGTGCTCGTCCCCCGGCTCGGGTCCGGACGGCCCGCCGGCCAACTCCTCGGTATCGGCGGGAACGTCCCCGGACTCATCCTCCGGATCGCCGAGGAGCTCCTCCGCGGGGACGATCTGCTCCACGGGGGTCGCGGTCTCGTCAGCCGACGGTTCGGCAGTCCCCGCGGCTTGCCAGTCGACGTCGGCTCCGGACGGCTCAGCGGACCAGGCGACCTCCGCGGCGCTCTCGGCGGCCTGCGCCACCTCGTCGGTCGCGAACTCATCGTTCGCAGATCCGTCGTCTGACGCGCGCTCGTCGTCCGGCGCGGCCTCGACCGCAGGCTCCTCGGCCTCGCCCGCAGGCTCCTCGGCCTCCTCCGACACCAGCACCACCTCGACGACCGTGATCTCCGGCTCCGGCCATGGCGTGACACCGGCCGCGTCGTCGAGGATCGTCGCGGCGTCGATCGCCTCGATGGTGGCCCAGGCGTCGCCGAACGAGGCCTCGGGTCCCGATGCCGCCCAGTCGTCGCCATCGGACGTCGCGTCCTCCACGGATGCCGACCCGGTGTCGTCACCGAGGAAGGTTCCGGGCAGGGCGCCGGCCCAGGCCTCGCCGGTCAGGCGCTCCCGGATCGAGGCGTCGCTGGCCGCGTCGATCACCGTCCACGCAAGCAGGAGCGCACCGTCGAAGATGGCCTGGTCGGCGGCCGGGGACACGGCGGCGGCCGCGAACTCGGGCTGGTGGTTGACCGCCGGCCGCGAGTCGATGCCGATGATCGGGTGAATCGAGGGCACGACGTGCGAGACGTCGCCCATGTCCGTGGAGACGACCAGGCGCGCCGTCGGGTCGAACCAGCGGCCCATGGCCTCCGCGTTGGTCCGGTAGAGGCCAGCCAGGTCCGGGTCGTGGCGCATCGGCGAGTAGGCCACCTCCTGGACGACCGACAGCTCGGAGCCCGTCGCGATAGCACCCGCCTCGAAGCAGCGGATCACGCGCGCCGTGAGCGCATCGAGGCCATCGCGCGTGCGCGAGCGGACCATAAAGGTGCCGCTCGTGTGGGCGGGCACGATGTTCGGTGCGTCACCGCCCTTGGTGACGATTCCGTGCACCCGATCCCCCTGGTCCAGGTGCTGCCGAAGCAGTCCGATCGCCGCCTGGGCCACCACCAGCGCGTCCGCCGCGTTGATGCCCAGCTCCGGGAACCCGGCCGCGTGCGCCTCGCGCCCGGTGTACGTGACGTTCAGCGTCCGGACGCCGAGCAGCTCCGGCTCCACGATGTCGTCGGGGCCGGGGTGGATCATCAGGGCCGCGTGAACCCCGTCGAGCTCGCCGGCGTCGATCAGCGCCAGCTTCCCGCCGCCGCCCTCCTCCGCGGGCGTGCCGAGCAGCGTGACGCGCAGGCCGAGCTCCTCGGATACGGCCGCCAGCGCGATCGCGGCACCGACGGACGAGGCGGCGATGACGTTGTGGCCGCACGCGTGGCCGACCGCGGGAAGGGCGTCGTACTCGGCGCACAGCACCACGTGGAAGGGACCCGGGCCGTAGGACGCGGCGAGCGCCGTTTCCAGGCCTGCGACCCCGCGCCGCACCTCGAAGCCGGCGGCGGCCATCCATTCCGCCACCCACCCGGACGCGAGGACCTCTTCGTAGCCGAGCTCCGGATTGGCGTGGATCCAATGGCTCAATCCGACGAGAGCGGGCTGCGCCTCGGCGAGGAGGTCGCGCGCGGTCTGCTTCGGGTCCGACCCGTTCATGGCGGTCCTTTCCGGGGAGGGGACGGCTGCCCCCACGACGTGCGTGGGTTGCAGCCTAGTATGGGCAGCCTCGGATTGCCGAGCATGACCTCCGCCGCCCACACGACAGGACCGGAGAGCTACGGTCTCGTCCGGTTCGGTGCCGTCCGGGACCCCTGTACGCCGCGCTTCCAGTGTGCTAGGGTGCCGCGGTCATCGCCCGAGAACGCTCGGGCCACACATCGCCGGACGCACACGACTCACTCCTCTCACGGTTCCCGCGAGACAGAAACGTCGCGAGAGACCGGCACGAGAAGGAGTGTTTTTCTTGTACACGGACAAGACCCTTGGCTGCGCTGACTGCGGCCAGGAGTTCACGTTCACCGCGCGCGAACAGGAGTTCTACGCGGATCGCGGCTTCACCGAGCCGCGCCGGTGTGCATCCTGCCGAGCGAGCCGCAAGGCGGCACGGTCGGGTGGCAGCGGCGGCTACGACAGCGGTGGATTCGGGAACGGCGGCGCGGGAGGCTATTCCGCAGGCGGCGGGTACTCGTCCGGCGGTGGCAATGGCGGTGGCTACTCGTCCGGCGGCGGGGGCGGCTACTCGTCCGGCGGCGGCGGCGGCTACTCCTCGGGTGGCGGCGGTGGATACCGCGATCGGCCGCAGCGCGAGATGTTCGACGCGACGTGCTCGTCGTGCGGCCAGGTGGCCCGCGTGCCCTTCCGGCCCACGTCCGGCAAGCCCGTCTACTGCACGGACTGCTTCGCCAAGCGCCGCGCCTAGTCGATGGCGCCTCGGCGCCGGGTCATCAGAGACCAGTTCGAAGGCCGGAGTCCGAGAGGACCCCGGCCTTTCGATTCGGGACGGCTTCAGTTGGGGGGGCCGCCACGCTTGAGTGGGAGGCGGCCTCCACGGGTCAGCGAGGGGAGGCTGTTCCCGTCAGCGCGAGGATGCCCTCGAACCGCTCGATCCGGATCCGCGAGCGGGCGCCGCGGCGGGCTCGCGCTCCGGCTCGACCTCGATCGAGGTCCGCGGCGCGACTCCGGCGCGAACCGAGTCTGAGCCGCGTGACAACTCGGTCGTCGATGACGACTCCGTCGAGCGCGCGGCGTCCGCGTCGCGGCCGATCGACGACTTCTGCATGTGGAGGGCGCCGTCGATGTAGCCGCCCTCGTGGAGCATCAGGCGCAGGGTCTCGATCTCGCCCTTGACCTGGCCCGTCGAGCGCACCTCGAGACGCTGGCGGCAGACCAGCTTCCCGGTGTACTCGCCGGCGATGATGGCCTCGTCCGCGGTCAGGTCGGCCTCGACTCTGGCGCCTTCCTCGATGAGCACGGACGTGGCCGCCTCGATGTTCCCCTGGAACTGCCCGAGGATGCGGAGCCCACGCTGCGAGCGGAGGGTGCCCTCGAAGCGGTCCTCGCGGCCCAGCACCGAATCGTCCGGGGATCGCGTGGCCGAGGTGGACGCGGTCGACGCCACGCCCGCCGAGGACACGGCGCTCTCCGAGGCTACCGGCACGGCCACGGCATCGCGCATGCCGGTGGTGGGGATCGCGGAGAGCCCCCCTGGGCGCTGCTCCTCCCGGGTCTGGCGATCATCTGCGGCCTGGCGCTCGTTGTGCCGGCTGAACATCGACATGGCGGCCTCCTTCGGGTGGCCGGTCGGACGCACGTCACGCCGCTGACCGGCTACGGTGCACGCTCCACGGGAGTCCGGGGGTTCCGACAGACCGTCACGAGGCATCGCCGCCGCTGCTGGCACACCGGACGATCATTCGATCGGCGCGGCGCACGTCGCTGAGATCGACGGGCGTTCGCCTTGCATCCGCTTCGGTCTCCCGGGTCACCGGGTCCCTGGCGAGAGCACTCCCCGACGAACCGGGGGCCCGCCGAGTGTAGACGCCGAGGCAAGATGGCGCCCGTAGGTCACCCTGCGTACGGGTTGAGGCGGGCCGAGCGCTCCCAGCGGCGCTCCAGGCGGCGGGTCAGCCGGCCGGCTCGGACCCTGATGCGACCGCCTGCCGTGCCGAGCTGCCGGAATATCCGCGCACGGAAGCGGTGGGCCGCACGACGGCCTCGTCGACCGGCGCCTTGATCATGTGGACCTCGCCGTCCACCGTGGCGCCCTCGTGGAGCATCAGCTTGAGGGTCTCCACACGGCCATTCACGCGACCCGTCGGGCGGACCTCGAGGCGCTGGCGGCACGTCAGGCTGCCGGAGTACTCGCCGGCGACGATGACCTCGTCCGCGACCACGTCGGCGGTCACCTTCGCGCCCTCTTCGATCAGAACGTTCGGCGCTTCGAGCTTGCCCTTGACCGTGCCGAGGACGCGGACCGTCTGGTGGGCGCGAATGGTGCCCTCGATTCGGTCCTCTCGCGCGACCACGGTCTGATCCGACGATCCCGCCGAGGAGGTCGAGCTCACGGAACTCTGTGTGGCGGCCACGGTGTGGCCGTTGGTGCCACCCACGGGCTGAAGGCCGCCGCGGCGACCGTCATCTGTCCCGGTGCTTCCCGAGCTGCGACTGAACATCTGTGTGGACCTCCCCTGGCCCGTTGCCCCATCTGGGGCCGTCCGAGCGAGCGGCCAGTGTACGGCACGCGCTCGCGGCGTCCAGCCGGTAATTCCGGGCTCAAAATTGGTAGGGGAGCCTGGACTCGAACCAGGAACCAGCCGGATATAAGCCGGCCGCTCTAACCGTTGAGCTACTCCCCCTCGTGAAAAACGAGCCGATCCTACACCCCGTGTGATGAGGCACCATAGGTGCCGGCCGGGCTCGAGGGGATTCCGTCGGGCGAGACGAGGAAAGGGGGACCGCTCCCGCGACCGGGAGAGCATTCCATGCGTCATCCATCGCCCACCGGCGGCGGAACACTGAGGGAGATACGGACAATGGGGACACACCACATGGGACGACTGGCGATGCTCGTCAGCGCAGTGATGCTGGCACTCGGCCTTGCGGCGGCACCTGTCGCAGCCGGCGGCGGGCAGGAGCGCTGGGTCGACAACGACGGCATGGCCGGGCCCGCTCACGGGTGCGCCGGAACTGCGGCCGCCTTCGACTCCGTTCAGGATGCGATCGACGCAAGCGGTGCGAATGACGTGGTCTGGATCTGTCCCGGGACCTACCGCGAGAACCTGCGCGTGACCGCGCAGCCCGGCCTCCAGCTCAGGAGCGTCAAGCGCTGGAAGGCGGTCCTGATGCCGACGCCCGCCGTGACGTCGGCGGCCGCGACCGCGACCGTGGAACCCTCCGGGACGCTGACGCCCGTCCTCTACATCGAGTCCAACCGTGTGCTGGCTCGCTGGCTGACGATCAAGATCCCGGCCACGGGGAACTGCGACTACGCCATGCACGGCGTCGTCGTGCAGGGCGCCGGGCAGGTGCAGATCCGCGGGAACCGCATCACCGGCGGCGCGGGCGCGCCGGATCAGTGCGGGATGGGGACCGGCATCTATTTCGAGGGCGCAGCGACCGGTCAGGCGTCCTACAACATCATCCAGAAGTTCGTCAATTCGGGCATCACGGCGTACCTCGGTCCGAGCGTGTTGCTCTACCGGAACTCGATCCGGATGTTCACGCCCGGATGCGTGACGGCGGTGGCCTGCGCCGCCGCCGGGCGTCCAGCCGGGTCCACGACCGCCGTCGCACCGGCCCTCGGTCCGAGCCAGGTCGGCATCCGGGCGAACAACGCGGCGGTGCGTATCCGCGGCAACGTCGTCCGAGAGGATCCGAACTTCGTCAGCTCCAGCTTCAGCTACGGGATCGGGATCGACGTCTTCAACTCATCGGCGGTCAACCACGTCGTGATCAACGGCAACACGGTTGTCGGCGCCGTGGACGGCATCTCGGTGTTCCAGGCGTCGGACGGCACGATCACGCGCAACCACATCAGTGGGGGCAGCGGGCGGGGAATCGCGCTGCTCTCGGCGTCCAACTGGACCGTGGACCACAACCGTGTCACGGGTCGGGGCGGCTCCGGGATCGTGCTGGACAACGGCACGAGCCTCAACGACGTCGACAGCAACGACTTCTCCGGCAACGTGGACACGGACTGCGTCGACGCGACCGGCAACGTGGCGGTCGCCGGGCCGGTCGATCCCATCGACAACACCTGGACCAACGATGTCGGCGACGAGTCGTCGCCGGCCGGGATCTGCCTGCCCAGCGTCGGGGGCTGAAACGCGTCAGCCCAGCAGCGGGTCGAGCACCTGGAACATGACGACCAGTGAGAGGTAGACGATCGGGATCGACGCGAAGAACCCGAGCAGCGCCGCCCAGCCTGAGCGGCGGCGCTCGCTGCCGGCGCCGGTCGGCAGCTCGACCCAGAGGTAGGTGAGCCAGCTCCCGGCGACGATCACCGCCACCACGTAGAGAGCCACCACGACTGCCCGGAGGTCACCTCCGGGCAGCTCGATTCCGTGTCGCAGGAACGCCTCGTACGCGAGCACCACCGCGCCACCCACGGCGGCCACCGTGACATTCGCCAGCACCGCCCGGAGCACCGGCGGCGGCGGGTTGCGCGCCTGCCGCCAGCGAACCTCGAGCCAGGACCGCCGCCGCGCCGGCGTGCGCGGCTCGCTCATCCCGGTCGGCCGGCCGAGAGCACGATCAGGCTCTCCCGGCGCGGCAGGGTCTCCGGGGTATGTGCCGCGAGCAGCGAGACGGTGTCGAGGAAACGGTTGAGCTCGTCCTCGCTGTTGAACGCTCCAATCGAGATCCGCAGCACGTCGGCGGCCGGCGGCGGCCCGAGGATCGCGAAGACGCGGGCGCCGAGCTCGGCTGCGGCGGCGTCCGCGGACCAGCCCGCGATGCGAAAAACGACGATCCCGGAGGGGCTGCCGGCCGGCGTCAGCGGAACCACGCCGTCGATCGCGGCGAGCGCCTCACGCGTGGCGCCGGCCAGCCGCGCCGTTCGCTCGTGGATCCACGGCAGGCCCACGTACATCTCGAGCCAGCCGAGCGAGCGAGCGAGGCCGAGCACGGCCCGGCGCGGCAGGGGGTCCGCGTCCGGCGGCAGCGCGCTCCCGGAGGTCCGCATGCGCCTGCGGTCGACCCAGAGCGCGCCGGTTCCCTCCGGGCCAAGGAGCCAGCGCTGACCGGGGATCGCGGCGAAGTGCACGCCGAGGTCGGGTGCGGAGATCGGCATGGCGCCCGCGGACCCACCGGCGTCGAGCAGGACGGCCTCAGGGCCGGACCCGGCTTCCGCCTGGACCTCGGCGTCCGTGAGGGTTGCGCCGGTGGCCTCGTCCACGTGGGCGAGCGACCGAATGGCCAGCCCCGCGGCGGCGGCGAGACCCGCGGCAACGGCGCGGGCGTGGGCAAGCCCGTGCGTGAGCACGATGTCGTCGGGGTCGCCACCGACCAGCGCCGCCAGCACGGCGCGTGCCTCGTCCATGCGAGCCTCGACGTCCGCGGCACGGTCCACGCCCGCGCGGCCGGTGCGGAGATCCCACTCGTCCACCTCGGCCAGCGCCCGTGCCGTTTCCGCGGGGAGTGGGCCCGCACCGAGCGTATCGAGGTAGATGCCTGCCGACGTGGCGGGCAGCGCCTCGCGGAACGAGACGAGCCTCTCGGCGTCCTGGGCGTTCGGTTCGAGCATCGGCCGACGCAGTGTGGCAGGCCGCGTCGGGCCGCTCAGCGGGCCGCCGTCGCCACGCTGTAGCGGCCGCCTTCCTGGAGCTGGTCGTGCAGCATCGCGACAGTGGAGAGGCGGTCCACCTCTGCGGCCGTCTTGTCGTCGCGAATCCGCACGATCCGCGGGAAGCGCAGCGCGTACCCGGACGCGTGCCGGTTCGAGCGGTGGATGACGTCGAACGCAATCTCCACCACGACCGTCGGCTCGACGACCCGGTAGCGCCCCAGGTGCCTGAGCGTGTGCGTTTCGAACCAGCGCGTCATCTCGGCAATCTCGGCATCGGTGAGCCCGCTGTAGGCCTTGCCGATCGTGACGACGGCGCCTTCGACGGCATCCGGCCGATCGTCGAGCACGGCAAACGTGTAATCCGACAGGACACCGTGGCGCTTGCCATGGCCGACCTCGACGCCGACCACCACACAGTCGAGCGTCGTCAGCGGCCGCTTGAGCTTGATCCAGCCGTAGCCGCGGCGGCCGGGCGTGTACGGGCTGTCGGGGTCCTTCACCATGAGGCCCTCGTTGCCGCGCTGCTGTGACAGCTCGAAGATCGCGCGGAGCTCGGCCTCGTTCGCCGCGTCGATGAGGTTCGAGACGCCGAAGCCGAGCGTGGTCGCCAGGCCGAGCTCGTCGAGGCGCCGCCGGCGCTCGCGCAGCGGAAGCCGAAGGAGCGGCTCCACGGGCGCGCCCGCTCCGTCGCCGTGGGCAAGCAGGTCGAACGCCACGAAGATCGTCGGCACCTCCGCCTGGATCGCCGCAGAGGGGTCCTTGCGGCCGAGGCGTGCCTGCAGCTGGAGGAAGGGCAGCGCCACCCCGTCGCGCCACCCGAGCACCTCGCCGTCCAGGATGCCGTCCCACGGGAGCGCGGCCGCCGCACGGACGACCTCGGGGAATTGGCCGCTGATGTCGTGGAGGTCGCGGCTGTAGAGCCGCACCTCGTCTCCGAGCTTGTGCATCTGGGCGCGGATCCCGTCGTACTTGTCCTCCACCCAGACGGGCGGCGGCATCCGCGCGAGCGCCGCGGCCTCGTCGGGGACCGGGGAGGCGAGCATCGACTTGAGCGGCCGGAAGAGCGCCAGCTCGGCCACCTCGAGTGCGTCGTCGCGGGCCAGCTCGGCCGTCCTGCCGATGTCCCCGGTGAGCATCCCCGCCCACTGGACGTGCGCCTGGTCACGGCCGAAGGCCTTGGCCACGGCCGCCTCCAGGTGGCCCTCGCGCAGTCCGATTCGCAGCTCCCCGGACAGGATCTTGGCGATGTACCGGCCGGTGAGCGCGTCCGACCGGTCCAGGAGCCCGTGCAGGATGGCTGCCTTGGCGGCTGTGCCACGTGCCGCCGCGATGCCGGCGAACGCCTCGCTGACCTCGGGCAGCGTCGGGGGCGGACCCTCCGGATCGTGGCCCGCCCCGGCGAGCAGGTCTCCCACGGCAGTGCCGAGGTCGGACGACTGGTTGTAGGCCGCGAAGAGCGCGCCCGGTGCCGCCCGCGCCACGGACTCGGCCACCGTGGCGATGGCGGCCCAGCCGATGCCCGTGGTCCGCGCGTCGCGCTCGGGAAACGGCCGGCCCGTCAGGAACACAACCGCGACCGGCAGCTCCTCCCTGGAGAGCGCGGGCAAGTAGGCCGCCACGGCCGAAACCTTCTCCGACGTTCGCGTCGTGGCCGCGATCCGCTCCGCAACCTCCGCCCAGCGTCGCACCGGCGGATGGTAGCGAGACTGCGTCCGGGAGTAGCATCGCGCTCCGATGAGCGCGACGATGCAGGGCTGCCCCGCGTGAAGATCCTGGCCGACGCCGACGACTGGCACCCAGAGGAGCTTTCCGGCGAGCGCGTGGTCCTGCGCCGCCACCGCCAGGAGAACCTGCCCCAGGTTCTGCGCTGGTACCGCGACCCGGAGCTCGCCCGCCTGACGCGCTATCAGACGCGGCCGATGACGGTGGAGGAGGTCGAGCGTTTCTTCGTGAGCCGCCTCCTGTCCGACGAGGCCATCGCCTACGGCATCCACGAGTCCGGCACTGGGCGGCTGATCGGCCTGACGACGTTCAGCGCGCTCGATGCCGACAACGGCTCCGTGCTCTTCCACATCACGATCGGCGAGCACGACGCGTGGGGCCTGGGCTACGGCACCGAGGCGACCGAGCTGATGCTGGAGCACGCCTTCGACCGTCTGGGCCTGCACCGGGTCGGGCTCTCGGTCTTCGAGTTCAACGAGCGCGCCATTCGCGCGTACGAGAAGGCGGGCTTCCAGCTGGAGGGGCGGCTGCGTCAGGCCATCGCCCGCGACGGACGCTTCTGGGACGAGCTCCAGATGGGCGTCCTGCGCGACGAGTGGCGCGGTCGCGGTCGCCTGGCCGCGCATGGCGGTTCTGCGCTCGAGTCGGTCGGTTAGGGGCGAGGCGATGGCCAGCGTCGGGCTGGCGGCAGATGCCGCGCGCGCCGACTTCCGGGAGATCGTCGCGCGCAAGGGTCACGCGGTGGACAACGCGCGTGACGCGGTCGCGCGGCTGCACGCGGCGTTCGACGCAGGCGCGCTCCAGCGCACGCCGTTCGTGGACCAGGCGCTGCGCGACCTGGACGTGGCCGTGGAGCAGGACGAGGGCCAGCGCCTGGGAGGCAAGAGCGCCGAGGCGTCGCGGTTCATCCTCCGCGCCATCGAGCGAATGCTCGACGACCTTTGATGCGCGTCAGGCTCCGGTCTCGCGGAGAGCTCCAGCGCTCGTAGGCCCCTTCGTAGCGGGTGCATGGATGCTCGAGGTCGCAGCTCGCACGTACACTCCGGAGACACGCTCGGCGCCGCAATCCGGTGCTCGGGCGCCGGCCACACGGAACGGAGACTGAACCGCGATGCCCCTCTTCGGCGGACCGAAGATCAGCGACGATCAGAAGAAGCGCGTCCCGCCCGGCCAGTACGTCACGGAGAAGTGGCCGGTCCTGCACTACGGGTCGGTGCCGCGCATCGACCTCGACACCTGGGACTTCCGCGTCTGGGGCGAGGTGGAGAACCCGTTCTCGTTCACCTGGGACGAGTTCAAGCAGATGCCGCGGAAACAGGTCCACACCGACATCCATTGCGTGACCCGCTGGAGCCGGCTGGACATGGACTGGGACGGCGTCCCCATCCAGCATCTTCTCGAGCGCGCGCAGCTCAAGCCGTCCGCGCATTTCGTGCTGGCGCACTCCGAGCAGGGCTACACCGCGAACCTGCCGCTCGAGGTGCTCGACGACGACGACGTGATGCTCGCCGACATCGCCGACGGCTCACCGTTGGAGCCGGATCACGGCTATCCGCTCCGCCTCCTGGTCCCCAAGCGCTATTTCTGGAAGAGCGCCAAGTGGATCCGCGGCCTCCAGTTCCTGCCGAAGGACCAGCTCGGCTTCTGGGAGCGCTACGGCTACAACAACAACGCCGATCCCTGGAAGGAAGAGCGCTTCGTCGACGACTGAGCCAGGGAGTGGCTTACTCGACGCCGATCACAAGCTTGCCGCGGACGCTTGCGGCGCCGATGGCCTGAAGTGCCCGGCCGGCATCCTCGAGCGGCACGACCTCGACCGGCACGCTGAGCTCGCCCCGCGCCGCCATCTCGCCCAGCTCTCCGACGCGCATCGGAGCGGCCGACACCAGCGCGAAGCTGATGGGCTGGTCGGCGAGGACGGTTTCGGCGCCCTGCGCCTTGGGGGAGACGATCCACCCCCCGGGCCGCACGAGCGGCGCGACGCTGCGAAGGCCTTCCGCATCATGGAACGTATCGACGATCGCGGTCACCCCGTCGGGGTAGCGGGCCCGCACCTCGTGCACCAGCGTGTCGCCCGAATCGAAGACCTCGGCCGCTCCCAGGTCACGCAGGTCTTCCGCGCTCTGGCTGCGGGTGGCGGCCAGGACCGTGAGGCCTGCGTTCGCGGCGAGCCGCGTGACGTAGCTCCCGACGCCGCCGGCCGCCCCGATCACGAGCAGCGTGTCACCGGCCTTCGCATCGATCGCATCCAGCAGCGCGATGGCTTCGCCGCCGGCCAGCGGGATCGCGGCGGCATCCGTGGGCGACAGCGCCTCCGGCCGCTGATGGGCGAGCGCCGCGTTCGCGACCACGTACTCCGCCCACGACCCCTCGCCGAAGACCGGCGTCCCGACCGCCCCAAAGACCTCCTGGCCGATGCGGGTCTCGTCGACGCCTGCGCCAACGGCCTCGATCGTTCCCGCGTAGTCGAAGCCTGGGATGAGCGGCAGGCGGTGCTCCACCATGGCCTGCATCCAGCCGGCGACGAGGACCGGATCCATGGGGTTGACGCCCGCCGCGCGGACGCGGACGAGGATCTGCCCATCTCCCGGTTCGGGCTTCGGTCGCTCGATGACGGAGCCGGTGCCGTTGAAATCGGGAACCGCGAAGGCGCGCATGGTTGTCTCCTGGTGGGCGTCTGCCGGGCGCCGGCGTCGGTAGTCGGGCCGGCAGTTTAGATTCGTGTGGTCAGTTCTCTATTGTGTGTGACCAGACGATAGGTGACAATCGGGGAACGGAGCAAGACGGCACCTCCAGGTGCCTCGGTAACCCGGAGGGAACCAATGGCCCTGAACGCGACCGAGTCACCGCCGCGGTCGGATGTCGACGCCTGCCGAGCGCGCGACGTTCTCGATCGCGTCGGCGACAAGTGGTCGGTCATGGTGATCTACATGCTCGGCTCGGGAACGCGGAGGTTCAGCGAGCTCCTGCGAAGCATCGACGGCATCAGCCAGCGGATGCTGACGGTCACCCTGCGGGGCCTCGAGCGCGACGGACTCGTGACCCGCACGGTGTACGCGGTGGTTCCCCCGCGCGTGGACTACGACCTCACCCCCATGGGTCGGACGCTTCTGTCAACCATCCAGTCGCTGATGGAGTGGTCGCACCGGCACACGGCCGATATCGATGCGTCGCGCCTGGCTTATGACCGGCGGACGGCGCCACAGGCTGAGCAGCGAGCCGGCTGAGCAAACCGCGACGGCCGGCGTCGGAGGCACGTCGACTGGCGCACCCGCGCTACAGGTTTCGCCGGCGGCTCACGAAGAACAGGCCAAGGACCACGGCGAGCGCCGCCAGCGCCGCCACGCCCAGTATCACCGGGAGGTTGTCCGAGCCCCCCGTGGGCGCCGTCGGTGAACCGCTCGCGCCGGGTCGAGGGGTCCCGACCACGGCGATCTGGGAGGCGCCCGGGCTCGCCCCCGTGCCCGCGCTCTCCCCGGGAGCCGGCGTCTCGCCAGGGTCGAGGGACTGAGCCGGTTCGGTCGCACCCGGGCTCTCGCCGGCACCGGACGGCAGGGGCCCATCCGAGGGGCCGGGCGTCGGGTTCAGCACCGCCCCGAATACGGTCGGCGGGTTCGTCGTGAAGTAGTTGTTCTTGCCGGACCGGTTGCCGTTCTTGCCTTTCGGGTCGGGGTACTCATCGGTGATGCCCTTGATGCCGTAGGGGTCGATCGGCTTCAAGTTCTCGTCCAGCAGCTCCCAGTGGAGGTGGATGAAGCCCGGGCTGTTGCTCTCCCCGACGACGCCGATCTTGTCGCCCTGGTCCACGTGGACCGTGTCGCGGATGTTGTTGAGTGGGATGTTCCTGGCGATGGAGTCGAGGTGGTTGTAGAAGGTGTAGTAGACCTTGCCATCCACCTTGTGCTTGATCAGCACGCGGTTCCCCATGATCTCGCCCGAATCGAAGCAGCCGCCCTGGCTCTGCTTGGCCGCACAGGCGTCGCCGGGCGCAGCGGCGAGGGCATCGAACATCTGCCACGTGGAGACGGCGTCGCGCTTGCCGTAGACGTAGTCGATGCCGTGGTGCAGCAGGTCGAAGCGTCCGGTGTCGCGGTTGATCGTCCACCACGCTCGCTGGATCGACACCTTTCCCGGAGGCCCCGCGAACGGCAGGGTCAGGAACTTGGGTGTTCCGGCAGCCAGGGCCGGGGCCTGGGCCGACGCGAGGAACAAGCCCAACACCAGGCCCACCGGAATCGCAGCCATTCGAATTCGCATGCCGTAGCTTCCCCTCAGTTGCGGCGCAGGACGTTGATCGCGGGATCGAGCACGAGCGGCTTGAGATGCTTCGAGAGCAGCCGGATCTCCCGGCGAAGGATGGCATCCAGACCCATGAGGCGGCTCACGGTGTCCGGCGCCTCGAGGAGATCCTGGCGGATGGCGAGCTCAACCTGCACCAGGCCGGTGAGCACATACGAGAGGACGGTCGGATCGCTCGTGGCGGTGAGGCGCCGCGCAGCCGCAAGCAGGAGGCGGTGGCGCTGGGTGTCATCCAGCGCCGCGGCATCCAGCTGGGGCCGGAGGGGATCGGAACGGTCGAGCTGGTCGGCCGCGACGATGTCGACGGCCGCGGATGCCTCGTCGATCAGGCCCGCGTCCTCGTCGGCGTCGATGTCGATCTCGACCTCGAGCTCCAGCTCGGGTCCAGCCGCACCCGCCAGCGCGGGGGCAAGGAGGTCGAGGTAGCGCAGGAAACGGCGACCGATCGCGGAGCCGAGACGCCGCGCCTCCGCGCGCTCACCGACGGGTTCCTCGAGGATCGTCACCTCCCCGACGAGGTACGGCTCGCGATCCGGGTCCAGCTCGCCGATTCGAAATCGCCGGCCGCCGACCGTGATGATGTCCATCCGCCCGTCCGAGTAGCGGCCGGCCTGGCGGATGATGGCGGTCGTTCCGACCTCGGCGAGCGACACGGGGCCGCCACCGACCTCCTGCCCGTCCCGCATGAGGACCACGCCGAAGGGCTCGTTCCGTTCGATGCAGCGGCTCACCATCGTGCGGTACCGCTCCTCGAAGATGTGGAGGGGCAGCGCGACACCGGGAAACAGCACCGAGTGGAGCGGGAACAGCGGAAGCTCGACGTGGTTCGGGGCCGTCGTCATGCGCTCAAACCTTGCCCCCGAATCAGAACGGCGAGCCCGAGAGGGCTCGCCGTGCCAGGTGACGGTCCGAGTTCAGTGGTGGCAGGCGCCAGGCGAGCCCGACGAGTCTGCCGTCCGGAAGCTGCTTCCGCAGCCGCAGGCCGAGACCGCGTTCGGGTTGTTCACCGTGAAGCCCGCGCCCATGAGCGTGTCGAGGTAGTCGATCTCCGAGCCCTGGAGGTGCTCGGTGCTCTGCCGGTCCACGTAGACGCGGATGCCCTGGCTCTCGACGGTGACGTCTTCGGCCGTGGGCTGGTCTTCCAGCATCATGCCGTAGCGGAAGCCGGAGCAGCCACCGCTGTACACGTAGACACGCAGGCCGATCTGAGGATTGGCTTCCTCGGCCGTCAGCTCGCGAAGCTTCGCGGCGGCTGCGTCGCTCAGCGAAACGAGCGTGGTCGTGTCCAGCTGCGGAACGAACGTCGTCGTCTGGGGCTGGGTTTCGATCATGGGTTGGCGTGTCTCCTCGGACCGGATCACTCTGAGCGGGGCGCCTCACAGCGTCCACCGGGTTGAATGCTAGCACCAGCCCCCAATTCGGCCAAGCGCGGCAGCCGAACGTTCGTTCAGAAGGCCTGGCCGAGCATGACCAGGAAGCCGACCAGCAGCGCCACGATGATCACGGCGACAAGGACCGTCAGGAAGACGGTGACGGGGTCGAACGACCGCCGCTCGGAGGCTGGTGCCGCCTCGCTTGCGGGCTCGGCGTCCACGAGCTGCCACAGATCGCTGGCGCCGGGTCGGATGGCTGCCGCGCTCGAGCCCGTGCTCGAGCCTGTCAGCGCGTCAGGGGCCGCCGGTACCGCGGATATGTCGGACGCGGCGGCCGGCTTGCCGCCGAGGCTGTTCTCTGGCGGCGAGGCGAAGCGTCCAAAGACGCCCGTCGTGAATCGCGAGGGCTCGACGAGCGGGGCGGCCGGTTCGGTGTCCGTCTGCGCGTCCGCAGTCCAGACGTCCGCGCCGTCGTCGACGGACGGCGGCTCGATGTCGGCCGTCGCGGCCTCGAAGTCTCCGCTCCCGGGAGCTGGTGGGGTCCAGGCCGGATGGTGAGCGGCGTCGGGCACCCCTGCGTCCGCGCGCCTCGGCCAGGCTTCCGGCATCAGCGTCGGCCAGGCCTCCTCGTCGCCATCGGTGGAGGCCTCCGGCGTGGCCGTGGTCTCCGGCGTGGCCGTGGTCTCCGGCGTGGCCGTCGTCTCGGGTATGGCGGATGCCTCGGCTGGAACCGCGGGTTCGGCACCGGCGAGCGACGGCGCCTCTGCGGACAGCTCCGGCACGGTCTCTTCGGCGCCCTCGGCTGAGACGCCATCCGAGACGCTCTCGGAGGTCCAGACGTCGTCGGCCGCCCCGGCTGCCGCCGCAGGCTCGTCGGCCGCAGACGCTTCGGCCGTGTCCTCGGGAGCCTCGAGGTCCGCCTCGGGTGTCTCCACGTCGTAGCCGACGAACTCCAGCTCACCGGTCTCGACGGGCTCGGGGGCCGCGCCGACGACCTCGAGGGCGGCCGCCTCGTACCAGTCGACGCTCGTGGCGGCGGGTGTCCCCGACCCGGCCGCCGGGTAGGACTCGGGCTCGATCGCCAGCTCCTCCGGAGAGATGCTGAACTCGGGGGCCGCCCACGATTCGTCGCTGGCGGCGGCCTCGCTGCCGGTCACCGGCGCGGCGGCCTCGTCCGTGGTTGCTGCAGTTGGCGATTCGTCCGTCGCCGGCGGAGACGGCTCTTCGCCTAGGGACGTGGCGGCACTGAGCGGTTCGACGGCGAGGGACGTGGCCTCGGCACTGCCGAAGGACATGCCGTCTGCCGCGTCGATGGCGGGAGGCGGCTCCGGCGGTTCGAACGACCACGGTCTGAACTCACCTGTGCCGGAAGGTTCCTCAGCGACAGCCTCGCCCGAAGGAGGACCCGCGGGCGACAGCTTCGCGAACAGCGACGGGGGCGGGGTGGGCGGCAGCGGAGCCGACAGCGTCTCGGGTGGACGCGGCGCCCGCTCGGCGGGCGCGGCCGCATCGGCTGTCCTGTGCTCGGCAACGACCGGGTTCGTGGCCGCGGTCGGAACCTGGGAGGGGCGCCAGCCGAGCTCGTCGGCAGCGACGGGCTGGTACAGCGGGGTCGTGGCGGAGGAAGCCTCGGTTTCCGGTTCGGGCGCGAGCTCCTCGGCCACGGCAAGGTCGGCTGCCTGATCCAGGGCGTCGGCGATCTCCCACGCCGTCTCGACCGGGGAGTCGACCGGGGCTTCGAGCGTCCCGGCCGCATCGGTCGTCGCCGCAGGTTCCCACGTGGTGTCCTGTTCGGGCTCGATCGGCGCGGTCGCGGCCACAGGCTCCCAGGCGCGGTCGGCGTCGGGCTCCCAGGCGCGGTCGGCGTCGGGCTCCGTCTGCCAGGCGGCTCCGGGCTCGGGCTCGGGCTCGGGCTCGGCTACCGGTTCGGGCTCGGCTTCGAGCTCCGCGGCTGAGGCGCCGGCTGCGGCAGGCTCGGGCTCCGCGGCGGCTTCCGAGTCCGCGGTCTCTTGAGGCTCCGCGGGTGCTTCGGGCTCGATCGGGGCCTCGGCTGTGAAGGCTACGGGCTCGGCTTCGGGCTCGGCTGTGAAGGCTTCGGGCTCCGTTGCCGCAGATTCGGGCTCGGCGGCCGGCTCCGGCTCCGCGGTTGTCTCCGGCTCGGCGGCCGTTTCGGGCTCGGCGGCCGGCTCCGGCTCTGCGGCCGCCTCGAGCGCGGCGCCGCCTTCGCTCTCCCACGCTGAATCGGCGGCCTCGGCGGATGGTTCCGCTTCAGGGAAGACTTCGGGCTCCGCAGTCGGCTCGTCGACAGCCTCGAGCTCGAGCGACTCCTGACCCTCCGCGACTTCCGGCGGCTCCACTGTCCATGCACCGGCGTCGGCGGATTCCCCATCGGCGACGTTGGCCGGCTCCGGGGCATCTGCAGGCTCGTCGGCCGGGGCATCCCACCAGCGCTCTTCAATCACCTCGGCGTCCAGGACGAACAGCTGCGGGGACGGCTCGAGCTCGGCGCCGTCGGCCGGCGCGGCATTGGCGACGACCTCGTCGCCCCACTCCGAGGATGGCTCCTCAGCGACCTCGATGGTCTCGGCCTCCCACGTCGGAGCGTCCGACCCGGGCTCCGATTCCGTGTCGAACCACGGGCGACCCGCCGCCACGACGGGCTCGAAACCGAAGACGGAGCCAGTCCCGGGCGATGTGGTCCGCGAGTCCGGGATCCAGGCAGCCGCCAGACGCGCAGCGGTGCCCTGTCCGTCGCCGGTCCAACCTGCGGGCTGGCTTGGCACCGCCGTGCCGACGTCCGGGAGCACGGGCGCAGCCGCGTCGACGTCGGCGGCGGGCAGATCGTCCTCGTCCTCGGGCGGGGCGACCATGGCATCCTCGCCTGAGAGGACGCCGCCTGCGTCGTCACCCGCAGGCGAGAAGCTCAGCGGCCGCTCGTCGTCGCGTTCCTCCACCGCCCGCTCCTCGGCCTGCTCGTCCTCCGCGAGATGCGGTGGCTCGACATCGAATCCGTGCGCCTTGAGCGCTTCCTCGAACGACGGCCAGGACTCGGTCGCCGTGTCCGGCGACCCTGAGCGGTCTTCCTCTCGCTCCCCGTCCGGCCACCCGCGCTCGGTGAAGCCGTTCCACGACCCCGTCATGCTGCCGCTCCGTTGACGTCGACGCGCTCGACGATGGTGGCAATGCCCTGCCCGACGCCGATGCACATTGTGGCAAGGCCGAACCGCCCGGATCGGCGGCGCAGCTCGTGGACCAGCATCGTGATCAGGCGGCCGCCGCTCATGCCGAGAGGATGGCCCAGGGCGATGGCACCGCCGTTGACGTTGACACGATCGACATCGAGGCCCAGCTCGCGAATGCAGGCGATCGACTGGCTGGCGAACGCCTCGTTGAGCTCGACGAGGTCGAGGTCTCCGACGGCCAGGCCGGCCCGGTCCAGCGCCTTTCGCGTGGCGGGGATCGGCCCCAGGCCCATCACCGACGGGTCGACGCCGGCGACGGCCGTGCTGACGACGCGTGCGAGTGGCGTGAGCCCGTGGCGCCGGGCGAGGCCGGACTCCACGATGACGACCGCGCTGGCGCCGTCGTTGATGCCGGACGAATTGCCCGCGGTGACGCTGCCAGCAGGCCGAAAGGCCGGCTTCAGCTTCCCGAGAGCCTCGAGCGATGAATCCGCGCGCGGATGCTCGTCGCGATCCAGTACCAGTGGTTCGCCCTTGGGCTGCGGCACGACCACCGCCACGATCTCGTCGGCCACGCGGCCCGAGGCGATCGCGGCCGCGGCGCGCTCCTGGCTCCGCAGCGCGAACGCGTCCTGCTCCTCGCGGGAGACGCCGCATTGTTCGGCCACGATCTCAGCGGTTTCGCCCATCGAGTAGGGATGGTGCAACTCCGCGAGCCGGGGATTGGTGAAGCGCCAGCCCAGCGTGGTGTCCACCAGCTCGCGGGGACCGCGCTCGAAGGCGTTCTCCGGCTTGAGCATCACGTACGGGGCGCGGGTCATGCTCTCCACGCCACCCGCGACAAACGCGTCACCATCGCCGGCCATGATCGCGTGCGCAGCCGTGTTGATCGCCTGGAGTCCGGAGCCGCAGAGGCGGTTCACCGTCTGGCCGGCCACTTCGATGGGGAGGCCGGCGAGCAGCGCCGCCATCCGCGCGACGTTCCGGTTGTCTTCGCCCGCGCCGTTCGCATTGCCAAGGATCACGTCCTCGATGAGCCGCGGCTCGAGGCCCGAGCGCTCGACGGCGGCCTGGATTGCCAGCGCGGCCAGATCGTCCGGTCGCACGCTGCGAAGGGCTCCGCCGTATCGGCCGATTGGGGTTCGGACAGCACTCACGATCCATGCTTCACGCATGGCACGACCGAGCTCGCGCGACATGCGCCACAGTGTAGGTTGCGCCCGGAACCGCACCTGAATGGCCCAAAGGTCCCCGTACCTGTGCCGGGCGGCCCGGCGCCGCGGAGACGAACGTGCGAATCCTGGTGGTCGAGGATGAAGAACCCGTCGCGGAGGGACTGCGCCGCGCACTGACCGCCGAGGGGTATGCCGTCGACGCGGTGCGGGACGGCGATGAGGCGCTGGCGTGGGCGGATACCTATCCGTACGACATGATCCTGCTCGACGTGGTGCTGCCCGGCCGGGACGGATTCAGCGTCTGCAGCGCGCTGCGCGAGCGTGGCTCGCAGGCGGCGATCTTGATGCTCACCGCGCTCGACCAGGTGGAGGACCGCGTCACCGGCCTGGACCGGGGAGCCGACGACTATCTGGCCAAGCCCTTCGCGGTGGCCGAGGTACTGGCGCGAGTCCGCGCTCTTCGGCGCCGGCATGCCGATCGACGCCCGCAGATCCACGTCGGGGACGTCGAGATCGATCCCGCCCACCTGACCGTCCGGCGGGCAGGCCGCGAGGTGCCCGTCACCGCGCGCGAGTTCGCCCTCCTGGAGGTTCTGGCGCGGGAGCCCGGCCGCATCTTCTCGCAGGACCAGCTGATCGACGCCGTGTGGGATGCCGACTTCGAGGGCGTCTCGAACATCGTGGAGGTCTACGTCCGGAGCCTCCGCCGCAAGCTGGACGACGGCCGGCGGGATGGCCTCATCCAGACCGTGCGAGGCGCCGGCTACCGGTTCGCCGCACCCAAACCCAAACGCTGATGCTCTTTACGCGTGCGCGCCGGAGGCTGACGATCCTGTACCTGCTCCTGTTCACCGGCACGATCGCCATCTTCAGCGTGGTCTTCTTCGCCGTGATCGCCCTCGTGCTCCAGCCCGATTTCGACGTGGCGCCCGAGCTGAGCAGCGGCCAGGCCGCTCGGCTCGCGTACGACTCGGCCGTCGCCCGCATCGGCATCGCGCTCGTGGTAGCCGACCTCACGGTGATCGCCATCGTGGGGCTGCTCGCCTGGGTGCTGGCCGCGCGCACCCTTCAACCGGTCCGGCTGGCACACGAGCGACAGCGCCGTTTCGTCGCGGATGCCTCGCATGAGATGCGGTCGCCGCTGTCCGCGATCCGCACCACGGCGGAGCTCGCCGTCCGATCCGAGGCAACCGCGGCGGACATGCGCGCTGCGCTCCGACAGGTGGATGCGGCCAGCGCGCGGCTCGGACGTCTGGCCGCGGACCTGCTGCTCCTGGCGCAGAGCGACGACGCCGAGCTCCAGCCGCGACGGGTGGCCTTCGATCTGTCGGTCACGGTCGCCGAGGCGCTCGCCAACGGCGCCGCCGCGCTGCACCGCGACGCGGTGCAGCTGACGCTGGAGCCGGACCTGGCGGTATCGGGAGATCCGGACGAGATCGCGCGGATCGTGGACAACCTGCTCGACAACGCGTTGCGCTACGGGGGACCGAAGGTGCGCGTCAAGGTGACCACGAGGGCGACCGAGCGCGACGCGATCCTCGCGGTCGCAGACGACGGACCGGGCATCGCGTCGGCCGACCAGGAGCGGATCTTCCAGCCGTTCAACCGCCTCAGGTCGGATGCCGATGCGCCGCCGGGCACGGGCCTCGGGCTGGCGATCGCGGCCAGCCTCAGTCGGCGCAACCGCGGCCGACTCACGGTCGAGAGCGATCCGGGCCGGGGATCGACCTTCCGCCTCGTCCTCCCACGATTCAGGTGAGGCTCAGGTCCGGCAGGTAGAAACCACGGTGATCAGGCGGCTCAACGCCCCCACCGAGGAAACCGGATGTCTCACCTCAGACCCTCCCGCAGCTGGAGCGTTCGCGTCTCCATCGTCATCGCGCTCGCCGCGGCCTTGGCCGCCTGCTCGGAGGGACGAAGCACCCCCAGCGTCGCGTCGCTGCCCCCGGGCGCGCTCCCGTCCCCGGTCGGCAGCTCCTCCGTCCCGGTCGGCTCGCCATCATCGCCGGCCGGTGGGCCGACCGCGGCCGCCTCGGTGGAGCCCGAGGGCACGGGGGGAACCACCACCGGCGGAGACGTCCCCGACAACGCCGTCTTCCTGACCTACAAGGACACGAACCGGGGCTTCTCGATCCAGTACGTGGAAGGCTGGCAGGTCACGCCGACTTCGGACGGCGTGGACATCCGCGACAAGGACAGCCGCGAGACGGTCCAGGTCGTTCCGCCGGTGAGCGACATCGCGGCATACATCAACGGCACGGACCTCCCATCCCTGCAACAGACGGACGGCTTCCAGCTCGTAAAGCAGGACACCGTGAAGGTCTCCGGGAAGCCGATCGACCACCTGTCGTACAAGCAGCTGTCGCCTCCGGATCCCGTCACCGGGAAGCGCCAGCAGTCGATCGTGGACCGCTATTACGTCCCGGGGACGAACGGCATGGCGATCGTGACCCTCTCGACGCCGGAGGGCGTGGACAACGTGGACGCCTTCCGCCAGATGATCGAGAGCTTCACGTGGACGTGAACCCCATGACGGCCGTCCAGGTGCGACCCGTGCAGGCCGTTCAATCCGCGCCGGTCACGGACCGGCCGATCGTCGAGGTGTCGGACCTCATCAAGGTCTACCGCCATGGCCGTACCGAGACGATCGCTCTGCGCGGGGTCGACCTCTCGATCGCGCCCGGCGAGTTCGTGGCCATCCAGGGGCGCTCGGGCTCGGGCAAGAGCACGCTCCTGAACCTGCTGTCCGGCTCGGACCGGCCGACCGCGGGCCGCGTCACGATCGATGGAATCGCGCTTGAGCAGGCCGACGAAACCCAGCGCGCGCAACTGCGGGGGCGGGTGGTCGGCATCGTCTTCCAGTCGCAGAACCTCGCGGACCTGCTCTCCCTTGAAGAGAACGTGGCGCTTTCGGCGCGGCTCGCCGGCCGCGATTCGGGCCACGCCGCGGTGCGCGCCCGGCTCGCCGAGGTCGGCCTCGAGGAACGCGCGACGCACCACCCGTCACACCTCTCCGGCGGCGAACAGCAGCGGGGTGGCGTGGCGTGCGTCCTCGCCGCGCTGCCGAAGCTCCTGCTGGGCGACGAGATCACCGGCGAGCTGGACACGGCAACGGCCGTCCGCCTGCTGGACCTCGTCCGCGAGGTCCACGCCAAGACGGCCCTGACGGTCGTGCTTGTGACGCACGACCCCCTGGTTGCCGAACGCGCCGATCGCGTCATCGAGCTTCGTGACGGCCGGGTGGTCAGCGACCGGAGGACGTCATGGACGCCGTCCTGAGCTGCTCCGGCGTCACGCGCGCCTACCGACGCCCGGGGATGGAGCCGGTCGTCGCCGTCCGTGACGTCCACCTGCGGGTCGAGGCCGGCGAGTTTCTCGCCATCCAGGGACCGTCCGGATCCGGCAAGACCACCCTGCTCGGCCTCATGGCCGGCCTGGAGCTGGCCGACGAGGGCGACGTCTGGATGCTGGGCCATGACGCGTCGCGGATGTCGTCGACCGAGCGAGCCCGGCTCCGGCGCAGTCGCATGGGCCTGGTCTTCCAGTCGTTCGGGCTGGTCGCCTCCCTCACGGCCATCGACAACGTCGCACTTCCCCTCACGCTCTCCGACGTCGAGCCTGCCGACCGCCGCAGCCGCGCCGCGAATGCCATGGCCGAGGTCGGCCTGGACGGCATGGAAGACGCCCGCATCGATGAGATGTCCGGCGGCCAGCGCCAGCGCCTCGGCGTCGCTCGAGCGCTCGTCGGGGAGCCGGTGCTGATCCTCGGAGACGAGCCGACTGGCAGCCTGGACGACGAGAGCGCCCAGACGGTTCTGGCACTGCTCGAGCGGACTGCGCGGGCGCGTCACGCCAGCCTCGTCCTCGTGACCCACGACCCGGTGAGCGCCGCACGCGCCGACCGACGCCTCTGGATGCGAGACGGCCGGGTCGCGGAGAAACCCATCTGATGTTCCTCGAGCGACACGCGCTTCGACTCATCATGCGCGAGCCGCGTCGCAGCCTTGCCGTGGGAGCGGGCGTGATCCTCGCCGCGGCGCTCATGGCCACGGTGCTGCTCTTCGGCAGCGCCTCCGGGTCCACGCTGACGCGCCGCGCCCTCGCCGACGTCCCGGTGGATGCCCAGGCAGTCTCGAGCGTGGGGTCGGACCCGCAGGTCGCCGCGGCACAGATCGCCAGCGACCCGGCTGTCACCGCCGCGCTCCCGGTCGACATCGTCCACTTCGCCACGGCCGTCCTCGACAAGGCCGGCTCCGCCACGCAGACGAGCGTCGGGCTCCTCGTCGGGATCGACGACAACTACGCGCAGCAGACCGGCCTCTTCACGACGGCGGAGGGGACGCGGTCTCCGGGCAAGATCGCGATGAGCCGCGATCTCGCCACGAACCTGGGGGCCATTCCGGGCGATAGCGTGACCTTCACGCTGCCGGGCGGCAGATCCCTCAAGCTCGAGGTCTCCGGCATCGCCGACATCACCGGCGGGGACCTGGTGCTTGGCCCCACGGATGCGGCACACCGCGCTTCGGGCGCCAACCCGCCGACGAATGTGGCGATCATCGATCGTGCCTCGCTGGACCAGCAGGTTCTTCCCCTGGTGCCCGCCGGGGCCGTGGCCCAGGATCCGGCCACCACGGGCGGGAGCGGCTCCGCGCCGGTGTCGACCCCCATCGCGGCCGTCGACCGCCAGGTCCACCTGCGCTACGACCTCGCACAGGTGCCTGGCGATCCCGTCGCTGCGCAAACGTGGCTCGACCAGGTCCGCCGCCGGATCGAGCGTTCCGCGGCCGGCGCGTTCTCGATCGTCGACGACGCGATCGCCGCTCTGGAGCCGGTCGCCGGCGACCTCCTGTGGGGCCAGGTCCTGTTCCTCTTCCTCGCGCTGCCGGGCATCGCGCTGGCCGTCGCCGTCTCGCGCCTTGCCGCGGATGCGACCTCCGACGCGACGCGCCGTCATCTGGCGCTGCTCCGCGCCCGCGGGGCGCGGCGGTCGCAGCTGGCGCGGATCCTCCTCGAGGCGACCGTCGGCATCTCGTTCGTCTCAGCGATCGTGGGCGCGGTCCTCGGTGTCGCCGTGGGTTGGCTCCGCTTCGGGGCCGAGCTCGCCTCAGCGGATCCGGTCGGCTCGACCGTTCGAGCCGTCATCGTCTCCGTCGCCGTCGTCACGGCCCTCGGCGCGGTCGCGGCCGGCGTCGTGCTCCGCGACCAGCTGCGCGAAGAGGTTGCCACGGGCCGCCAGGAGCTCCAGAGAACCACGCCGCCCCTGTGGCAGCGGCTGTTCCTGGACGTCGCAGCGCTCGTCGCCGCGGTGCTGGTGTTCGCGATTACCGGCGGCACGGCGCTCAAGCCGATCTTCACGGCCGAAGGCAATGCCACGGTGACGCTCGCGCTGACATCCTTCGTCGCGCCGTTCCTCTTCTGGACGGGCTCGACCCTGCTTCTGCTCCGGCTGGCGATGCGCTGGCTGCAGCGCGGCACCGGCCTGCGACGGGGACTCGAGCGGCTCTTCGGGGGTGGCGGGCTGGTGGCCGCGGGGAGCCTGAGCGCTCGGGCCCCCGCCGGTGCGCGCGCCGTGGTCGTGCTGTCGCTGGCGGTCTCGCTCGCGAGCAGCGTGCTGATCTTCGATGCCACGTACGGGGCACAGCAGGTCGTCGACGCGGAGCTGACGCTCGGAGGCGACCTCAAGGTCGTGCCGTCGACCCCGACCGCCGCCCTACCGGCCGTTCAGGCCGTCTCCGGCCCGGAGGTCGCGCTCGCGACGCCGTTCGTGGACCGCATCGTCTACGTCGGCAGCGAGGCGCAGGACCTCCTCGGCATCGACCCGAACACCCTGCCGGGTGTTGCGCATCTGAGCGACTCGTTCTTCGACCACCAGTCGGCAAGCGCAGCGATCGATGTGCTCACGTCGCAGCCGGACGCAATCCTGGTCTCATCGGAAACCGCGCACGACTACAGCATCGTGATGGGCGACACGCTCAACATTCGGGTTCCGGACGCGAACGGCAACCTCACCGTGGTGCAGTTCCACATGGCCGGCATTGCCCTGGAGTTTCCGACGGCGCCGAAGGACGCGTTCCTCGTCGCGAACCAGAGCTACGTCGCGCAGCAGACCGGCAACGACCGAATCTCGTTCGTGCTCGCCAGGTCGTCGGGTGATCCCGTCGCCGCGGCCGCGGCCCTTCAGCAACGAGTCGGGCAGGACTGGGCGGTGGCGAGCCTGGCCACGGTGACCGCGCGGCTTGCCAACGGCATCACGTCCGTGGATCTGGCGGCGCTCGTCCAGATCGAGGTCGCGTTCGCGGTTCTGATCGCGGCGCTGGGGACGGCACTCTTCCTGCTGGCTTCCCTCACGGAGCGGCGCCGAGAGCTGGCGACGCTCAAGGCGATCGGCGCTGAGCCGGCGCACATGCGCCGTGCGATGGCGGCCGAAACGCTGGTGATCGGCCTCGCAGGGACGCTCACGGGGCTCGTGGTCGGCGGGCTGCTCGGCTTCGCCTTCCTCCAGATCCTCGCAGGCGTCTTCGACCCGCCGGCGGAATTCCCGGTCGTGCCGTTTCTCGGCCTTGCCGGCCTCATCGGCGCGGTGACGCTGGCCCTCGTGCTGGCCACGGCGATCGCGAACGGGGCCGTGGCCCGGCTCCAGGTGGTCGCTGCCCTCCGCGAGCGGTAGCCCCGATCCCTCGCGGTCGCATCCTGCGGCCGGGCCCGATCCCGCCACGCTCAGGCGGTGGCGATCTGCCAGAGGAGCGGTGCCACCTCGAACTGATCGCCGGACAACGCGGCCGCGGCTGCCTGACGGCGCAGGCCCTCGATCACGGCACGCAGACCGAGGCGTCCGGCGCGCTCGAACGGCCCTTCCGGGTGGCCGGCACCGAGCTTCATGGCCACGTCCACGTCCTGCGGCGACGCCACGCGCTCCTCGACGGCGCGGTACGCCTCGTTCACGATCGCCAGGTTGACGCGCTCGACGATCGCCGCTGCGCTCAGCAGCGACGAGCCGCCGGCTGGCGCGCCGGCGCCCCCTGCCGCGATGGCGCCGATGTCCGCGGCCCCGGCCGAGCTGGCCTCCTCGTCGTACCGGTAGAAGCCCCACCCGGTCTTGCGGCCGAGGCGTCCGGCTTCGATCATCTGGGCCTGCACCGGTGACGGCCGGAAGCGGCCCGCCTCGTCGAACGCCTCGTAGAGCGACGTGGCGACCGCGTAGCCGATGTCGACACCGACCAGGTCCATGAGCCGGAACGGGCCCATCGGGTACCCCGCGGCCTCCACGGCCCCGTCGATTGCCTCGACCGTGGCCTCGCCCGCCTCGAGCATGCGCAGCGGCTCCAGCGTGAAGCCGCGGTTCACGCGGTTGACCACGAAGCCCGGGGCATCGGCGGACACGATGGGCGTCTTGCCCAGGCCGGCCACGAAGTCGATCCCCGCCTGGAGCGCCGCTCGAGCCGTCCCGTCGGTCGCCACGACCTCCACGAGGGGCATGACGGGTGCGGGGTTGAAGAAGTGGAGGCCGAGGACGCGCTCGCGGTGGTGGGTCGCCTCTGCGATCCGCGTCACCGAGAGCGAGCTGGTGTTGGTCGCCAGCGGGACATCCGGCAGCGCGTGCATGTCGAGCGCCCGGAAGATCGACCGTTTGAGCGCGAGATCCTCGAGCGCGGCTTCGACGACGAGGTCGGAGCCGGCCGCGATCTCCTCGAGTCCCGCGGCCTCGCGAAGGCGGCCCATGGCCTCTTCCTTCCCCTCGGGGGAAAGCTTGCCCTTCTCGATCGAGCGGTCCAACCCGGACTCAATGCGCTGCCGGCCACGCGCGACGGCGGCCGGATCGGCGTCGTGCAGCAGTACGCGGTGGCCCGCGGCGAGCGTCGCCTGGGCGATCCCTGCGCCCATGGTTCCGGCCCCGACGACTCCGACCGTCATCGGCGACGGCTGCGGGCGGCCCTGGACCACCGGGCTCAGCGCCCCTTGAAGTCGGGCGGCCGCTTCTCCGTGAACGCCGCCACGCCTTCCGCATGGTCGTCGGAGCGTCCGGCAGTCGACTGGAGCTGGGACTCGAACTCGAGGGTGGAGGCGAGATCGTGCTCGAGGGCGTAGTTGAGCGCACGCTTGCCCAGGGCCAGCGCGACGGGAGAGCCCGCCGCGAGGCGGGTCGCCAGCGCGCGTGCCTCCTCCATCAGCCTGCCTGCGGGCACGATGCGGTTGACCAAGCCGATGCGCTGCGCGTTGTGCGCCTCCACCGGCTCGGCGCCGAGGATCATCTCCGCAGCCTGCGCCAGGCCGATGAGACGCGGCAGGAACCAGGACGAGCCGGTGTCGGGGGCCAGCCCCACGCGACCGAACGACTGGATGAACGTCGCTCCCTCGGCCGCGATGCGCAGGTCGCAGGCCAGCGCAATGGAGCAGCCCGCACCGGCGGCAACGCCGTTGATCGCGCCGACGATGGGCTTCTCCAGGCGGCGCATGGCCAGGATCAGCGGGTTGTAGCGCGCGCGGATCTCGGCCCCGAGATCCGGAGCGTCCGACGAGCGTGTCTCCTTCAGGTCCTGTCCGGCACAGAAGCCGCGGCCCGCCCCCGTGAGGATCAGGACGCGGACGGCCGGATCGCGCGCTGCCTGCTTCAGCGCGGCGAGCAGCTCGTCCTTCATCTGCCGGTTGAATGCGTTGAGGGCATCCGGCCGGTTGAGCGTCAGCGTGAGGACGCCGTCGGCGACCTCGTAGCCGACCGTCTCGAATGCGGGCGCGGCCATCAGCGGCCCTTCCACTCGGGCTTGCGCTTCTCGACGAAGGCGGCCATGCCTTCCTTCTGGTCCTCGCTCGCGAACAGCAGGAAGAAGTTGCGGCGCTCGAACTCGAGCCCCGCCTCCAGGCTCAGCTCGAAGGCCCGGTTCACCGCCTCCTTGGCGGCGATCACCGCGATCAGCGGTTGCGCCGCGACCTCGGCCGCAAGCGCCAGGGCCTGCGGAAGCGTCTCCTCGCGCGCGACCAGCCGGGTGACCAGGCCGTGCTCGGCGGCCTCGGCAGCCGGCAGTTGCCGGCCGGTGAGGATCAGCTCCATGGCCTTGGCCTTCCCGAGCGCCCGCGTCAGGCGCTGGGTCCCGCCTGCGCCGGGAATGACGCCGATCCGGATCTCCGGCTGGCCGAAGATCGCGTCGTCGGCCGCGACGATCATGTCGCAGGCCATCGCCAGCTCACAGCCGCCCCCCAGGGCGTAGCCGCGCACGGCCGCGATGATCGGCTTGCGGATGCGCCGGATCCGCTCCCAACGGGCGAAGCTGTTGGCGATCGTGAGCGTGACCGGCGTCTGCCCGGCCATCTCCTTGATGTCTGCTCCGGCCGCGAATGCCCGGTCACCGGCTCCCGTCACGACGATGCAGTGGACGCGGTCGTCGAGATCGAGCTCCTCCAGGGCCTCGACCAACTGGCGCATCGTCTCCGAGTCGAGCGCGTTCAGGACCTCGGGGCGGTCGATGGTGACGAGCGCGACACCGTCGAGGGGCGCGCCCGACGCCGGATGCGTCGCGGTGGGCTCCACCTTGACGCGCGGCTTGTCCGTTCTGGCGCCGTCTGCCGCGGGTTCCTGCGTCATCGGCCGGCCTCCTCGATCGCGCGCCGCAGCGCCTCGTAGTCGACCGGACGCTTCTCCTCGAAGCTCGCGAGTCCCTCCGCAACCTCTGCGGATCCCGCGTGCACCGTCAGCCACTCGCGCGCCATCCGGATGGTCGCGGCCCACGCCATGTCCTTCCAGAAGTCCAGCTCGACCTTGGTGGCCCGCACGATCTCGGGCATCTTCTCGAGCAGCGAGCCGCAGAAGTCGTCGACCGTGGCATCGAGCTCCGCGCGCGGCACGACGCGGTTGACCCAGCCCCACTCGACCGCCTGTGCCGCGGGAATCGGACGATTGAGCAGCAGGACCTCCCTCGCGCGCCGGTCGCCGACGAGGAGTGTCATCCACTGGGTCGCGCCGCCGGCGGGGAGCGAGCCGCGCGACGGGCCGACGTGCCGGAACACGACATCGTCCGTGGCGATCGCCAGGTCGCACGCGATGTTCAGCTCGTTGCCGCCGCCGACGACCATCCCGTTCAATCGAGCCAGCACGGGCTTCGCGCAGCCCTTGACCGCCTCGATCATCTCGATGAAGCGGCTCATCCAATCCCAGTAGTCGTTCGGGCGCTGGAGGAACTGCTTCTGCTCCTCGAGGTCTGCGCCCGTGCAGAACGCGCGGTCCCCCGTCCCGGTGATGACCACCACGCCGACGCCGTGATCGGCCGAAGCCTCCCGCATCGCGTCCCGCACGCCTTCCAACGTGGCCCGGTCGAGGGCGTTGAGGACCTCTGGACGGTCGAGACGGACCGTCGCCCGCCCGTCCTCGACGGTGTAGTGAACGGTCACGCCGCCTCCGGGTCGACGACCGGGATGCTCGCGGGGCCTTCCTCCTCGAGCACGAGCAGCGTCAACAGCCCGGGAGCGATCTCCCGGAGGTTTCGGCCGGCCTGCCGCATGGCGTCGCTGGCGACGCCGGCGTCCAGTGCCTCACGGTCGTCGAAGGTCATGTGGTTGGTGAGCACCAGGTCGCTGTCCGTGTAGGTGTGCGAGACCCGGTGCACGGTCATCGAACGGAGCCCCGGCGTCGCGGCGACGAGCGGCAAGTGCTCCGCGTGGTAGCGCTCCATGAACGTCTCGAGGGCGTCGTCGCCACCGTCCGGGCGGCGGTAGAGGGCCAGGAGCGTGATCGCCATCGGCGTGCCTCCGCGATGCGTCTTCCGGGCCGCACAGCCTAGCCGGACAGCAGCCCAGGGTGCAGCGCATCGGGTCAAGGTGCCGCGGGGCCCCAGTCCGGCTGGGAGCCTCCGGCCAGCACGAGCCGCGCCAATGCAGCGCCGCAATCGGGCGCCTTCAGGTCCAGCGTGAAGACGTGAATGCCCTCACCGATTCGTGTCGTGAGCTCCTGGGGATCGAACTCGGAGTCATCGAACGCAAAGGCGGATCCGTCGGGCGCGAACGAACCGGCGTCCTGGAAGTTCTCCTGGCCCGGCACCATGCAGGCGGTCGTGGGTGCCGCCGGCGGCAGGCCGGCGAGCGTGGCAAACCTGCGGCCCGCGGCGCCGAAATACGGACGGTACGAATAGGCGAGGACGCGGGCGGCCGCGCTGACCGCGGGGATGGAGATGTTGGCCGCGGCCTCCTGGCCAGCCGGGCAGTCGAAGTCGATGAGGCAGCCGTCGCCCAAGTCGAGCCACGGCTGGAGGTCTCCCGGACCCGCGACCTTGGTGTACAGCTCGACGCCATCGGATCCGACGAGGTTGTCGTCGTCGACCCAGTCCGGAAACAGAAGGGTTGGCGCCGCGGCGCCTGGGATGGACGTGCCGTCCGCGGCGGCGATGTCCGTCCCGCCATACAGGAACGCTCCCGCGGGCGTCCCGAATCGAGGATCGATCTCGGTGCCGAAACCGGTCGTCGCGTAGGCCAGGCGGGCGCCGTTCGGCGAGACGGCGAGGCCCTCGGCCCCGTTCTCCAGGACGTTCAGCGACACGGGCGGTGCCACAGCCTGGCCGTCTCTGCCCAGCTGAACGAGCGTTCGCGTGCCGCGCACTACGAAGATCCGGCCGTCGTCCACTTGCGACGGGTCGTGGTACGCGTTGGCCTCGTTCCCGTCGCTCGTCAGTTGGCGGGCGCCCGATCCATCCGGCGCGGCCAACCAGACGTTGAACCCAGCGATATACGCCAGGCTGCCGCCGCCCGCCGTCCCGGTCGCCGGGCTCGCGCCGGCGGTCGCGGCCGTGCCGGGCACCGGCGGCTGGGTCGCAACCGGCGGAGCGGTGGTCGCAGCCGAGCTCGCGGACGAAGGCACTGGCGCCGCCGCCTGTGTCGGGGCGCTGGTCCCCGCGCTCGGCGCTGGACTGGCACACGCGCCGACGAGCAAACCGATCATGAAAAGCGCGCCAATCGCCCCTTGCCCGTGCCGAACGCTCATCCCCGTCCCCCCGTTGCTGTTCTCACCTCGTCATTGCCCGACTCCGGATTGAGCACGACGGCACCCTCTCCGCCGGCGCCGCGTTGCGGCGGCCGGTGCTCCGCGCGAGCTCGTGCCTCGGCCTCGGTGGAACGCCAGAAGGCGGCGGCCGCGTCGTTGAAGAGCTGCGGCTGGGTGACCGTCACAACATGGCCGCTGTTGGGCACGATCAGCAGGCGTGAATCCGGCAGTTGGCGGTGGAGCGCGACGGCGTGGTCGGCCGGGACGAAGACGTCGCGATCGCCGTAGGCGAGCAGGACCGGCACGCGGGCATTGCGGAGCTCCTCCGGGGTGAGCAGCGGCTGCGTTGCCACGTCTTCGAGGATCGCGCGGAGCAGCCGCTTCCACGCCGCGGGGCCCTGCACCGGACCGTGCCGCCGCTCCAGGGCCGCAGCCCATGCCGGCTCGTCCCGCTCGATCCGGTCCGGATCCATGAGCCGCTTCGCGACGCTGGCACGAGGCTCTCGCTGGACGTCGATGCCGGCGATGATTGCCGTGCGGAGCCGCTCCGGGTGGCGCGTCGCGTAGACCAGCGCGGTCATGGCGCCCATCGAGAAGCCACCGACGTGGAACGTTCCAAGGCCGAGCGCATCGACGACAGCCTCGAGATCCTCGACGAGCAGGTCGCGGCTGAACCCGTCTGCGGCGTCCCAGCGCGTGCCGCCGTGGCCGCGGGCGTCGACCAGGTAGAGCTTGAAGGCCTGCCGGATCAATGGCCGCTGGGCCGCCCAGTCCTCCGCGGCCGTGGATGTCGCTCCGTGGAGCAGCACGAGCGGAGGGCCGGCACCCTCGGTCAGGTAGTGGACGTCGAGGCCGTTGGCACGAACGTGGGGCATCTGTCCGAGTCTAGCCGCGCCTCCCGGCGACTCTCACAGGACGGGGTCGGCGATGCCGGGCGTGCCGAACAGGCGCTCGTGGGTGGCGACCGCGAATCGATCGGTCATCCCGGCGACGTAGTCCGCGACCTGCGTCACGCGGTCCGCGTCGGTGTCCCGGTAGGTGGGCGGGATCTCGTCCGGATGGACGAGGTGGTGGTCGACGAGCCGGCGAATCAGATCGATCGCCTGGACGGCGTGCCGGCGCAGCTCCGGGGCGAAGTAGAGCCGCTCGAACATGAAGTCCCGAAGCTCGTGCATCACGTCCAGGGTGTCGGGCTCCATGGCCACCGCGCCGGTCTGAAGGCTGTGCTCGACCACGGCCTCGATCATCTCGCCGACCCAGGCCCGCCCGGGCTCGCCGAAGCGCGCCAGGGCCCTCGGTGGGAAGTCCTCGATGGACAGCGCCCCGGCGCGCAGGGCGTCGAGCGCGTCATGGGTCAGGTACGCGATCCGGTCGGCGTAGCGGACGCAGATGGCCTCCTGCGTCGCCGGAGGCGGCTGGATCTTCCAGCTGTGCGCCCGGATCCCATCGAGCACCTCCCAAGTGAGGTTCAGCGGCTCCAGCACGTCGAGCACGCGGACGCTCTGGGCAGCGTGGTGCCACCCTCCCGAAGTGGGAAAGTAAGGGCTGAGCGCCTCCTCGCCCGTGTGGCCGAAGGGCGAATGTCCAACGTCGTGACCAAGGGCGATCGCCTCGGCGAGCGCCTCGTTCAGGCTCAGCGCCGCAGCCAGGGCCCGGGCGATCTGCGTGACCTGGAGCGTGTGGCTGAGCCGCGTGATGTAGTGGTCGCCTTCCGGGTTGAGGAAGACCTGCGTCTTGTGCTTCAGCCGGCGAAACGCCTTCGCGTGGAGGATCCGGTCGCGGTCCCGCTCGAACGCGGTGCGGAACTCGTCCGGCGTCTCGGCGGTTGCGCGGCCGCGCGAGTCCGCAGAGCGTTGGGCGGCCCCTGCGAGGCGGACGGCTTCCTCAGCCTCTCGTGCCGCGCGATCGCGGCGGATCAAGGCTTGCCGCGTCATCTCAGGGATCCTGGACGGTCAGACCCGGCACAGACGCGAAATCTTCCCGATTGCGTGTCACGAGGCTCAGCTTCTGTTCCAGGGCCGTCGCCGCAATCAGCGCATCCGCCACCTGAGCTATCCGCCCCCGCCCACCGGCCCGGTGGGGCGCTCGTATCCGTCGGGCATGTTCGGCTCGTAGCGGAAGCCGCCGGCAACGCCCGGCTCGGTGAGCTCGTGGGGGTCGAGGATGGCGTCCAGGGCCTCCTGGTCGAAGACGCCCTTCTCGAGCACCAGCTCGCGGATGGTCTTGCCCGTCGCGACGGCCTCCTTGGCGATCGCGGCCGCCAGGGCATAGCCGATGTACGGCGCCAGCGGCGTGGCCATGGCGCTCGACTGCTCCAGCAGCCAGCGCGAGCGCTCCACGTCCGCCTCGATGCCGGCGACGCACTCGCGCGCGAACTGCCGGCAGCCCGTGGTGAGGACCTGTTCCGCCTCGAGCACCTCGTGCGCGATCATCGGCATCATCACGTTCAGCTCGAGCTGGCCGCGGGACGCGCACCACGCGACCGCCGTGTCGTTGCCGATCACGTGGTAGCAGATCATCGAGAGGTTCTCGACCATCACCGGGTTCACCTTGCCCGGCATGATCGAGGAGCCGGGCTGCTTGGCCGGAAGGCGGATCTCGGCGAAGCCGGTCCGCGGCCCCGACGACATCAGCAGCAGGTCCTCCATGATCTTGGCGAGGTCCACGGCGAGGCCGCGGAGCGCCGACGACAGGTCGAGCATCGGCGCCATCGACTGGGTGGCCTGAACCAGGTTCTCGGCGGTCCGCAGCCGGTAGCCCGTCTGCTCCGAGAGGTACTGGATCACCAGCTCGATGTACTCGGGCTCGGCGTTGAGCCCGGTGCCCACGGCGGTCGCGCCGATGTTCTGCTCGGCCAGACCCTCGGCGGCCTGGACGATGCGGTTCCGCGCGCGACCGATCGTCAGCGCGTATGCGCCGAACTCCTGGCCGAGGCGAATCGGCACGGCGTCCTGCATGTGGGTGCGGCCCGACTTGAGCACGCCGTCGAAGGCCTGCGCCCGTTCCGCGAACGCGGCACCGAGCTCGTCGAGGGCCTCGATCAGCTCCTTCGTCCGGTCGAGCGTCGCCACGCGCATGGCCGTGGGGAACGTGTCGTTGGTGGACTGGGCCATGTTCACGTGGTCGTTGGGGCTGACCACGGCGTAGTCACCGCGCTGCCCCGACCCGATCCCGACCCCGCCGAGGAGCTCGATGGCGCGGTTCGCGAGCACCTCGTTGGTGTTCATGTTGTGGCTGACGCCCGCGCCCGCCTGGAACGGGTCTACCCGGAAGTTGTCGACCAGCTCGCTGCGGCGCTCCTGTGCGGCCGGATCGTCGGCGTCGTCGGCCAGCCCGAGGATCTCATCGGCGGCACGGATGATGGCGCCGGCCAATGTGTCCGGAAGGCGTCCGGTGGCGTGGTTCGCGCGGGCCGCGGCCTTCTTGACCTGGACGGCGGCGCGGACCAGGGCGGCGTCCGGCAGGCGGCCACTGATCGGAAAGTTGCGGATGGCCCTCGCGGTCTGGACGCCGTAATAGGCGTCCACGGGGACCTGGAGCTCACCCAGCGGATCGCGCTCGGTGCGGAAGCGCCCGGCGCCGGGGGCTGTCTCCGCTCGTTCCGGGTGTGTCGTCGTGGCGCCCTCGACGGCATCGATGGTCATGGCCCGGAGTCTACGACGGTGCGCCGACCAGCCCTACAATCACCCTGCATGTCCGACCTGATCGTTCTCGATGACGCGATCGCCTACCGGGCGCCCTCGGTCGTCGCGCTCCCCGATGACGCCCCGTCCGTGCGCGAGCTGTTCGACTTCATGGCGGAGGCCGAGCTTCGCGTCCAGAGCCTGCGGATGCGCATCCGCGACACGGCGATCACCTCACGCGGCGAGGAGACGGAGTGGCTCGACGTGGCCGTGCGGCATCCGGGGCACGCCCGCGTCCTGCGACGCCGGTCGGAGAACCCGCTCGACCGCGACTACGACGTGTGGATCACCGATGGCGTCTACGTACGGACCTACGAGGCCGTGGCCAGCCGTGCCAGTGTCCGCCCGCTGCGCTGGGGCGTCGTGGGGGCCGACCGTCCGGATCTGCCGCCGTTCTCTCGCCTGTCGAAGCCGCTGACGCAGCTGCCTGCGGAAAGCATCGCCGAGACGTTCGTGCATCCATACGGGTACGCCCGCAACGTGCTGTCCAGCGGGCGCGCGTCGCTGGTGGCATCAGCCACGATCGCGGGGCACGAGGCGTTCGTGGTGCGATCGGACCACCCGCGGTCGACCCAGGTCCTGAACGACCGGCCGGACCACTGGATCGAGGTCGGCATCGACCGGGCGACCGGGTTCCTGCTGCTGCTCGTGGAGCACATCGGCGAGGCCGTCTCGCGGCACGCCGAGGTCACGCAGCTGGAGCTGGACCCGCCGATCCCGGACGACCTGTTCGAGCTGCACCTGTCATCCGACGTCCGGATGCTCTACTGAGGCTGGGCGACCGCCCGTCGTAGCGTCCGTTCAATCGCCGCATGGCCCGCGTTCGCGGCGAGATCCGCGGCAGAGACGCCCTCGTCGTTCCGCCCGTCGGGGTCCGCCCCCGCGGCAAGCAACGCGTCCACCAGCTCGACATGGCCGTTCTGGGCCGCCGAGTGGAGCGCGGTGAAGCCCGCCTGCTGACGCGTCGTGACGATCGCGCCGCGCCGGACCAGGAGCAGGGCAACCTTCGCGCGGCCGGCCGCGGCGCTGTGCAGCGGCGCGACCTTGAAGTCATTTCGCGCGACGGCATCGACGTCCGCGCCGGCGTCCAGCAGGAGCTCAGCTCCGTCCAAGCCGCCGAAGAAGGCCGAATAGTGGAGCGCCGTGAAGCCGTCCGGGCTCCACGCCCGAGCGAGGGCCGGGTCGGCGTCCAGCAGCTCCCGGAGGCGGTCGGCGTCGTCAACGGCCGCGGCCTCGAAGACGTCGAGTGGCGTTCCGGCAGTGCGCAGCGCCTCCACCACCGCACCGTGGCCTCGGTAGGTCGCCAGCATGATCGGGGACAGGCCGGCCTGGTCGCGGACAGAGGCGAGGCCCGGATCGGCCGCCAGAAGTGCGCGAATGTGGTCCGCGTCGCCGGCTCGAACCGCGTCGAGGAATGTGTCGCGGGCGTCGGTCATTTTCACGGCCTCCTCGACGATCGTTAGCACCGGCAACTAAGATACCGCCGTGGGCAAGAAGGCAGCGAAGAAGAAGCGGAAAGAGCGCGAGGCCCAGGCCCTCGTTCAAACGGGAGCGGCCGGCCAGACTGCGGCCCAGGCGCCCCCCGGCGAGACTGCCGTTGCGATCGCAGCGGCCGATCCGGCTGCCGCGAAGGTCACCCAGGCCGCGCCCGTGCCAAGCGACCTGGCGACGCGCCTGAACTCCGTCGCGATCCATCTCCTTCGACGGCTCCAGCGCGAAGACGCGCGGCTCGGGCTCAGCGCCGCGCGCCTGTCGGCGCTCTCGGTCCTCGTCTTCGGCGGCCCGCGGACGCTCGGCAAGCTCGCCGATGCGGAGGGCGTCTCCGCCCCGTCGATGACGCGCCTCGTGACGGCAATGGAGGCGGACGGCCTCGTGACCCGACGCAAGAACGATGCGGACGGGCGGTCGGTCATCGTGCATGCCGCACCGGAGGGCGAGCGCATCCTGCTGCTCGGTCGCGAGCAGCGCGTGGCGGCGCTCGCCGGCTGGCTGGAGAGCCTGACCCCGGAGCGCCTTGCCAGCCTGGACACGGCCTCGACGGTCCTCGACGACCTGCTGCGCTCCGAGCGACCCGATCGATCCGAGCGTGAATCGCCGGTGGGGGGACCGCGCGGTCGGTCGAAATGAATCCCGAGACCCGGGCCAGCCAGCTGGGCGTCTGGCTCGGCCTCTTCGTCGCCGCGCTGCTGCTCGTCCAGACCGGGACACCACCGCCCGCGGTCGTGCTGTGCCTGATCCTCGTGGCGGGGGTCCTGCTCGCGTCGCTGCGCTGGCAGCTCGGCCTGCTGGCCGTCGCGGTGCTGGTCGTCGTCGGCGTCATCCTTCGCCTCGACACCATCGGCCATGCGTTCTCGGACGTGCTGACGGTCACGAGGGCGGCGATCGACCTGACGCTGGCAGGCGGCAGCCCGTACGGCCACGGCTTCGCCGAATCCACGCCGCCGGGAGCGCCGTACGCGTACGGCCCGCTCGCGCTCCTCTGGTACCTGCCATCGCGCGCCGAGCCCTACAAGCTCGAGCTGCTGGTCTCGCTGGCCCTGCTCGCGGTCTTCGCGGTCCGGGGGCGGATCCTCGGCCTGGCGGTGTACGCAGCACTGCCCCCGTTGATCGTGACCGCGGCCGACGGCTCCAACGACACCAGCGCCGGGCTCCTGCTGATGGTGGCGCTCCTCGTGGGGCTGCGTGCACCCAGGGCCGGTGCCGTGGGTCTCGCGATCGCTGCCGCGTTCAAGCCCTACGCGCTGGCGTGGCTCGTTCCACTGGCGGCCTACGGCGGCATTGCCGTGCTCCTTCCGTTCCTCGTGGCGTCCATCGGGCTGTGGGGGCCGGCACTGGTGCTCTACGGCCCGTCGAACGTCCTTCGGAGCTTCCAGCGAGCCGACGCCATCCACGAGGTGCCCTACTACTCGCTCGCCTACGCCCTGGCGGACCGACGGTCCATACCCGAGCAGGTCTTCTCGGCGCTGCGGTTCGCGCTCGGCGCGACGCTCGCCGTCGTCACCGTTCCGATGATCCGATCGGGCCGCGCGCTGATCCTCGCCGGCGTCGCGATCTTCCTGGGGACCCTGTACCTCGGCTGGTGGTCGACCTTCGCCTACGTCGCGGCGATCGCGCCCGTCCTCTGCTGGCACCTCGACGACTGGCTGGGCCTGCCGCGCGTGGTCTGGCCGGGCGATCCCGTCGGCGCGCTGAGCCGCTGGGTCGACGAGCGTTGGCCCCTGTTGCGGCAGTCCAGAGGCGACGCCGAAACCGCGCGTACCATGCCCGCATGACAGAGGCGATCCAGTCCGCCGGTTCCTCCACCGCCGAAGGAGAAGCCCCGCGGGACGTGAGAATGGTGATCGGCGGCGAGCAGGTCGACGCGCTTGACGGCCAGACGTTCGACGTCGTGAACCCGGCCACCGGCCAGGTGATCGCGCGGGCGCCGTTGGGCGGCAAGGCCGACGTGGATCGCGCGGTCGCGGCGGCCCAGAAGGCCTTCGAGGGCCCGTGGTCGGGATGGTCCGCGGCCAAACGGGGGCGAACGCTCCAGAAGTACTCGGACCTCGTCAAGCGCAACGTGGAGGAGCTGGCCCAGCTCGAGAGCCGCAATGTCGGCAAGCCGATCGCCAGCGCGCGCAACGAGGCGTTCGCGGTGAGCCTCGTGCTGGAGTACTACGCCGGCGCGGCCAACAAGCATTTCGGCGAGACGATCCCGACGAGCATCCCCGGGCTGGACTTCACACTCCGCGAGCCGATCGGCGTCGTCGGCCTGATCGTCCCATGGAACTTCCCGCTCAACATGGCCTCGTGGAAGCTGGGACCGGCGCTCGCCGCCGGGAACACCTGCATCCTGAAGCCCGCGTCGTGGACGCCGCTGACGGCCATCCGCCTGGGAGATCTGGCCCTCGAGGCAGGCTTCCCCGCCGGCGTGGTCAACGTGGTCACGGGTCCGGGCGGAACGGCGGGGGCGGCGATCGCCGCGCACCCGGGCGTCGGCAAGGTCGCCTTCACCGGGGAGACGTCCACAGGCCAGGAGATCATGCGGCTGGCCTCCGCGAACGTGAAGAAGGTCTCGCTCGAGCTCGGCGGCAAGAGCCCCAACATCGTGTTCGCCGACGCGGACCTGGAGCGCTTCGCCGCCCAGTCGCCGTTCGCGATCTTCGACAACGCCGGGCAGGACTGCACCGCCCGCAGCCGGATCCTGGTGGATCGGCGCGTCCACGAACGGGTGGTCGAGCTCTTCGTGGAGGCCACGCGCAAGCTCGTGGTTGGCGACCCGGCGGACGACAAGACGCAGGTCGGCTCGCTGGTCCATCAGCGCCAGCGCGAGCGGGTGCTCGCCTATGTCGAGTCCGGGCAGGAGGAGGGTGCGGAGCTGGTCCTCGGCGGCGAGGCGCCGGTCGGGGCGGTGTTCGACCAGGGCGCCTACCTGACGCCGACCGTCTTCGACAATGCGCGGACGGACATGCGCATCGTCCGCGAGGAGATCTTCGGCCCCGTGGTCTCGATCATCCCGTTCGACGACGAGGCAGACGCCGTGGCCAAGGCGAACGACACCAGCTACGGCCTGGCGGGCTCCATCTGGACCCGGGACATCGGCCGGGCCCTGCGCGTGGCGAAGGGTGTCCGGGCCGGCGTGCTGTCGGTGAACACGAACAACGCGATCCACACCGAGGCGCCGTTCGGCGGCTACAAGATGTCCGGCACGGGACGAGAGCTGGGGATGCACGCGCTCGACCTCTACACCGAGGTCAAGAACGTCTTCGTGGACCTGAGCTGACCGCGTCGGCGGGCTGCGGCGGACGGCGGCCGCTTTCGTGAGCCGGACGATCGTGTGCTACGGCGACTCCAACACGCACGGCGCGAACCCCGCGGGGCCCGATCGCTTCGAACGGGGCGTCCGCTGGCCGGGCGTCCTCCAGGGCGCGCTCGGCGAACGCTGGTACGTCATCGAGGAGGGACTCGGCGGCCGCACGACCGCCTTCGACGACCCGTTCACGGAGGGCCTGAACGGCCGCTCGTACCTGCTGCCGTGTCTCTGGTCGCACCAGCCGGTCGACCTCGTGGCCATCATGCTCGGCACGAACGACCTGAAGGCGTACCACCACGTGGCGCCGGAGACGATCGCGAGTGGCATGAAGAGCCTGGTGCGCGTCTGTCGCCGAAGCGAGGCCGGTCCCGGCAAGCGTGCCCCGGGCATCCTCGTCATCAGTCCCGCGCCGCTCGGCCCGCTGAACGACTTCGCGGGGCTGTGGGGCTTCGGTGCCGCGGAGGAGTCCTCGCGGCAGCTCGCCCGGCTGTACCGCCTCGCCGCGGAGGAGGAAGGGGTCCAGTTCCTCGACGCCGGCGAGGTCGCCACGGTCGATCCGGCCGAGGGCGTGCACCTCACGGCTGCGTCGCATCGCGCATTGGGCCTGGCCGTCGCGGCCCGGATCCACGAGCTGTTCCCCGGCTGAGCCGCGCGGTGCCTCGACGCACCGCGCCGCACGAGCGCGCATCGACACCGGGGGCTCGCCGGGCGTAGGATCGGGGCACATCTTTCGCGGGAAGCGTTGATGCGGACCCATCCGATCGGTCGCCGTCGGGTCCGCGGAGCAGTGGCGAGCCCGGTCCCGTTCGCTGAACTGGATCGGGAGGTTGCGAGTTGCCGGCCATTACCCTGAGCCTGTTGGCGCTCGCCCACCTGTTCGACTTCAGCACGTTCCTGGTGATGACGAGCCGCCACGGCCTCGCCGCCGAGCTCAATCCCATCGTCGTGTTCATGGCGACCGAGTTCGGCCTGCCGGGCCTCACGGTGGCGAAGCTCGCGAGCGTGATCTTCCTCGGACTGACGGCGGTGCTGCTCTACCGCGTGCGGCGCAACCGGACGGCGGCGCTGCTCCTCACCATCGGCGTGATCGCGGGCGTCATCGGGGGCTGCTCGAACATCGCCTCGATCTGAGGGCGGCTACGCGGGGGCCATCCACGCCCGCCCGCGGCCCATCTCCGCCCGCCGCGGGGCCCATCCACGCGTTGGGGCCGCCTTCGCCTGACAGATATCGATCGGAGCGGTACTCGGCAGGCCGCGGCACCCTTTGAGAGTCGCCGTCACTCGAGGTCCGGACGTTCGCCGCACAACCAGAGATGCCGATCGCCGGTCAGTGGCGAACGTCGCGGCGCATTCCGTGGCCAACAACGCTCCCGCCGATATCTGACCGTACTTGCGCCACGCAGCCAGCCTGACGGGCTGCTACGCCGTCGCCAGGTCCGCCTCCAGCAGTTGGCGGTCCTCGGCTTCCTTGATCTGAGCGCCGGCCTCGCGGGCCAGCTCCAGGTACCGGTCGCGCGCCTCGCGGTCACCCGCCACGCGGCTGGCACGCGCGAGCGCCTCGTATGCGAACGCCAGGTCCCAGTCGCCGATGCCGT
>JAXDKU010000018.1:0-24113 GCA_034667005.1 Chloroflexota bacterium | reverse complement strand
ACCTCGGCCTCCAGCAGCGCCGCTCGCTTGCGCGACTGCTTGAGCGACTCCTTCATCTCAGGATGGCGCCGGGCCCAGCGCTGGAACCGCTCGCCGATCGGAGCCAGGCGCTGCGCTGCGCGTTTGTCCGCGTAGGCGACGAGCCGGACCTCCCAGGTCGCCTCGGCCTGAAAGCGCTCATAGGCGGCATCGTCACTGAGGCGAACAACGGGGTGCCACTCGACGGAAGGCGCCAGCTCGGCGTACCCGTGGTCCTCGAGCCAGCGCGCGCCGGCAAAGCCGTGGCCCATCTGGCGGAGCGGGTCCTTCCCCCGCAGCGCCTTGTCCAGGTCGTGCAGGAGTGCCGCGGTCTCGACGGCCCTGCGGTCGAGCTCGAGCCCGCCCTCGGCGGCGCGCGCGGCGAGGAACGCGGCGATCTCGGCCACGACGGTCATGTGGCGCAGGAGCCGGGGAGCGGGCTTCAGCTCGAGCAGCAGCGCCGCGGCCTCTTCTCGCGATGGGACGGTCATCCGGCCGATCGTAGCAAGGCAGGGTCGGAGCCGAGCCCCGCTGGTCCGGAACGCGTCCACGGACGGAGATCTCCTGGTGGACGTGCACACCGACGCGCGCGAGGGATTGACGCCGACGGCTCGGCGCAGGCGGAGCAGCCGCCGGTGCCGGATTCGCACCGGCAGTGCGGACCGCCGCCACGGTCGGGATGGCGCAGGAAAACGCGAGCACGAACGCCGGTGTGGTGCGCTGCGTCGTCGGACTTGACGGCGTCGGACGCGGCGCGTGCGAACCGCTGATCGAGACTGTCAGGTCCGTTCCGTCAGAGCTCGCCGTCAGGTCGCCGTCGGTGTCGGTCCGGTAGACGTCGGCGCCTGCGCGGCGGAGCCGGTCGATCGTGCTGGGAGCCGGGTGGCCGTACGGGTTGCCGACCCCGGCGCTCACGAACGCGACCCTCGGCTGGATCTGCGCCAGCAGGTCGCCGCTGGACGCGGTGGCACTGCCGTGGTGCGCCACCTTCAGGACGTCGACGGGTGGCTGACCCCTGCCGATGCCGCCGGCCAGCAGCGCAGGGTCGATCTCCTCCTGGACGTCACCGGTCAGGAGGAACCTCCGGCTGCCGAAACGCACGTCGAGCACGATCGAGACGTTGTTCACCGCCGCGCCGTCGTTCGACGGGTGGAGCGGCACCTCGCCGGCGCGTGGCCAGAGGACGGTCGCGGAGGCGTCGTCGATCTGGAGGTGGTCGCCGGCCGCGAGGGCGATGCTCTCGACGCCGAGCTTCGACAGCTCCGTCCGGAGCGCCCGTGCGCCGGGGCCGTTCCCCAGCATGCCGGTCTCGGCGACGGAACCGATCGAGTATCGCGAGAACAGCAGCGGCAGCCCTGCGGCGTGGTCCTCGTGCGGATGGCTGAGCACGACGAGGTCGAGCCGGCGGTCCCAGGTGGGGATGCGACCATCCAGCCGGCGCATCAGGAGGTCCGGGTCCGGGCCGCCGTCGATCAGGACGCGAGCCCCGCGGTCGCCCTCCAGCAGGATGGAGTCGCCCTGGCCGATGTCGAGTGCCGTGACGCGGAACCGTCCGTCGGGTCGAGCGGCGACGACGGCCACGGTTCCGAGAAGGAACGCGGCGGCGATCGCGGCCGTGACCTTGGCGAGACGGCGCGTTCCCGGGGCCGGTTGATCCTCGTGGGATCTGGCCACGGTCCCCGCTGAGCCCGCGGCGGTTCTGGCGGAGCCTGCGACGGTTCTCAGTGAGGCTGAACCGGCGGTACCCGACCTTCGGCCGCGTTCCCGGAGCTTAGACCAGCAGCGCCGTCCTGTCGCCGTGCCGGCGAGGAAGACGGCTGCCGCCGTGCCGCTGGCCGCGACCAGGTCGATCGGCTGCGGGAGCGTCACGCTGGCGAAGGGCAGCGCGGCGCAGACATTTGCGATCGCGATCAGGGCCGCGAGCCCGAGCCATGAGGCGAGGATCGCGGGCGCGAGGAGGACTGCCGGGATCCCGAGCGCGGCCACCGACCCGCACGTCAGGGCGACCAGGCTCAGCAGCATGACCGGCGCGATCAGCGGCGCGGCAAGCAGGTTGGCGAGCGGGGACACCAGCGAGAGCCGGCCGAAGTGGAAGAGGACGAGCGGCAGCGTGGACGCTTGCGCCGCCAGCGACACAGCCATCGATTCGACGAGCCAGGCAGGCACACGACGAGGCACGCGCCCGGCGAGCCTTTCCTGGAGGGGCGTGGCCCACGCCAGCAGGCCGGCCGTCGCGACCGACGAGAGCTGGAAGCCGACGTCGGTGACCATGACCGGATCCGCGAGGAGCAGCAGCCAGACACAGAGGGCCAGGGCGGACGCGGCGCCTCCGCGGCGCCCCGACTCGCGAGCCAGGAGGCACACCGCACCCATCACGGCCGCACGGATCACGCTCGCCGATGCTCCGGCGAGCAGCGTGTAGAGGACGATCGCCGCGATCACCAAGCACGAGCGCGGGCGTCTCGGCAGCCAGCGGAGCAGCGCCACGATGACGGCGGCGACCTGGGCGATGTTCCAGCCGCTGATCGCGACGACGTGGCTGAGGCCGGCCGTCGTGAAGGTCGCCGCGACGTCACGGTCGACGAGGTCGCGGAGCCCGACGAGGATCCCGCTCGCCAGTCCGGCCTCGCGCTGGGGGAGGACCGCCGCCAGTCGTTCGCCCGCCGCACGGCGCAGGGGCTCGATCTGCGCCGCGATACCGTCGGCCGGCGGCAGGGGTGCCATCGCGCGCAGGCGCACGGTCGCGACCGCGCCCATGTTGCGCAGCGCGTCGCCGAAGCCGGGACCGTCGGGGAGCGGCTCCAGCGTGCCGGCGAACTCGATCCGGTCGCCCGGAGCGACGACGGGATAGCGAGGCAGCCAGGCGTAGACGGTCCATGGACCGGTCGCGGGCGTTGCGGCGGTTGCGGACGTTGCGGGATCGGCGCCGGCCGGCTCCGCCGGCTCCGCTTGGCGTCGCGGCTCTCGTGGCCCGGCCGGCACGACGGCGAGCAGCGCTCTCTGCATGCCGCCGTCCGTTGAACCGAGGCGTCCGACCTCTGCCTGGTAGGTGCGAGAACCGGTCGGCACGGGACCGGGCGGTGGCTCTGTGGCGCCCGCGGCCATCCCCACGGCCAGCCGCACGCCGACGGTGAGCAGCCCGAGCGTGAACAGCGCGGTCCGGACCTGCCTCCGCACGACCAGCGGCACGGCCACGGCCAGAGCGGCGGCGACGACCGCCAGTGTGAACGCGAGGGCCAGTCCAGGCTGCGACTGCGCCGCGACGGATCCGGCCATCGCGACCGCGATCGCGCCGCACGCAAGCCACCCGGCACGCGGCATCCGCCGCCTCCGCCGACTCTGACCGACTGCCGGTTATGGGGTCACGGTCACCAGCAAGCGAATCTTGTCCATGACCGAGGCCGTGACGACGTCCCTACCGAGCAGGTCGTCGACGGACGCGAACGGCGCCGACTCGCGCGCGGCCATGATCTTGCCCGCCGTCACGGGCCCGATCCCCGGCAGGCTCTCCAGGCCAGCCTGGTCCGCATGGTTGAGGTCGATCATGTCGGTCGTTTCCGGCTCCTTGGCCGCACCGGGCGTGGCTGCCACCCCGACCGCGGCGGAGGTCTCTCCCACGCGCGGCACGCGGACCTTGGCTCCGTCCGCGAGCGGCTCGGCCAGGTTGAGGACCTCCGCGGCCGCCGCGAGGTCGGCTCCTTCGGCGTATCCGCCGGCGGCCGTGATCGCATCCCCGATCCGCGACCCGGCCGCGACGTGGTGCAGCCCAGGCTGTCGGACGGCGCCCTCGACGTCGACCAGCAGCGCGACGGGCTCCGCGCTCCCCGCGGGCGCATGAAGCGCCTCGGTCCGCTCGCGGCTCGACGGCTCCGGCGCCGATGACGCGGAGGTCCGGGCCGCGATCACGAGCTCGTCACGGCCGCCCGGCCAGACGAGGACGGCGACGAACACGGCTAGGCCGACCGCCATCGCGAGCACGCTCGCGCCGATCACGAGCCACGGGCTTCGCCGGGCGTGGCTGCCGGCCGTTCCACGGCCTTGGACGGCCGCACCGCCCTGCGCCAGCGAACCGGCTCCGGCCGCGCCGGGTTGCAGGCCCTGGTCCCCGAACGAGTGCCATTCCGCCGGGTCCGCGTTCATGCACAACCTCCTGCCGGCGGCAGGCGGGCCAGTTCCACTCGAAGGGCGGCAGCGGGTGCGGGCTCAGGCGGAGAGCGAGTGCTCGGCGGGCCGTTCGGCGGCCGGCGGGGCGGGGACGGCGGACCGTGTGCGAACGGGAAGGTTCACCGGCGACCGCCCGGGGCACTTCGGTCGGTCGCCGGTTCTGATGAACTGTACTGACCGGCCCTTACCAGAGACTTATCCCGGAATGCACGCCGGATTGCGCCGCGCCGGATTGCGCCGCGAACCGCTGCGCGACCGTCTGCCGTCAGGCGGTCGCCACCATGAGCTTGCGCTCCAGCGCCGGCCGCACCTCGGTTGCGATGCGCGTCATCGACTCCTCGTCGTACGGAGAGGGGAAGCCGCAGATGAGGTGGTGGAAGCCCAGGTCGAGATAGGGCTCCAGGTGGGCGACGACATCCTCGGGCGTGCCCACCGGCTGATCGGTCCAGAGCTCGGCCTTGCCGTTGTGCTCGAACATCGACTCGAAGACGCGACGGGCCTCCTCGCGGGAGTCGCGGATGACGATCACGCCGGTCCCGCTGGTCCGCTCGATCTCCCGCTCGTCGCGGCCGATCTCCTCGCAGTGCCGCCGCAGCGCGGCGTCCGCGTCCGCCACGCTGGCGACGGAGCCGCCGAGGTTGCACGCGTCGGCGTACTTGGCGACGAGCTTGAGCGTGACATTTCGCCCGCTGCCACCGACCAGGATCGGCAGGCGCGGCTGCACGGGCGGCGGGTTGTTGATGACGTCCTTCGCGAAGTAGTGGTGCCCGGCCGCGGTGGGCCGCTCCCCGTGGAGCATGCCGCGCATGATCGGCAGTGCCTCGCCCAGCCAGCGCAGGCGCTCCGGCGGCCCATCGCCGAACTCAAGGCCTAAGGCCGTGTGCTCCGTCTCGAACCAGGCCGCGCCGATGCCCAGCACCGCGCGTCCGCCGCTGACGTGATCGAGCGTCGTGACCATCTTCGCCACGAGCGCAGGGTTCCGGAAGGTGTTCGCACCGACCATCATCCCGATGGTCGCCCGCTCGGTCAGGGCAGCCACGGCCGTCATGGCCACGTAGGCCTCGAGCATCGGGCCCTCGTGGGAGCCCTGGATCGGATAGAGGTGATCCCACGTCCAGATCGAGTCGTAGCCGAGCCTGTCGGCGCGTTGCTGCGCCTCCAGGAATTCCGGCCAGTCGGTGTACTGGTTCCAGCAGTTGGCGCCGAGCTTGAGCGGCGCAGTGTGATCGGGCATGCGGGCAGCCTACCCGAGGCTCGCGAACGGCGAGCCCGACGCCGGCGTCGCCACGTGGCGGCTCGATAACAAAGAGAGGCCCGAGTCGTTCGATGACTCGGGCCCCGAAAGGTTGCTCTCGGTTGTGATGACGTCCTCGCGCTCGGCGCACCGTCGGAACGTCGGGTCAGACGTCCTGGCGGCCGTCCAGGATTCGGCGGACGAAGCCCGGTCGAGGGCTCCTTCGCGGCGCGGCGCTCCGACGCCGGCGCGCCTGCTCGGCCTCGCGACGGCGGTCCGCGACGAGGTCCTGGGCCATGAGCGCGTAGACCTGCCACATCACAGGTTGCCCCCTGCGGCGCGGCTCGTGTGGGTATCCTCGATCCGCTCGCGCGAGTCGGCTCCCACGACGGAAGCGAGTGCCCCGAACACGGCAAGGCCTGCGAGGATCACCGAGACGACGATCAGTTCGACCATGAGAGACCCTCCTTCGGGTAACTTGCTTGATGTGCTATAACGGTTACCAACGAGGTTGATAGTAGCCTCTCGGCTGTAACCTGTCAATCGGGCGAAAGCGGTTAGATAGCATGAGTCAAATGTCTCCCCTCCACGCGACGAGCGTGCCCCACGGCCACGTGGTGGACCTCGAGACGGGCCTGGATTTCGTCAACACCCTGGAGTACTCGAAGGGCCTTCCCGACGACCACTTCGACTCCGTCGAGACGGCCCTCGGCTGGCTGTACGACCACGACCTGTTCCATCGCGACATGCTCGAGCGTGAGCTGGCCAGGCTGGCTGACGACCCAGCGTCGGGCGACCGGGTCCTGGCCCGCATCCGCAGGATCCGGGCTGCCATGCGCGAGCTCGTCGACGCCACGGTGGAGCGGCGGCCGGCCGACGGGCGCCAGGTGGAAGAGATCAATCGCGCGCTGCGGACGCCGTACAGCTACTACCTGATGCCCGGCCCCGATGGCGTCTCGATGGACCACCGCCATGAAGGCGACCCGGTCGACGGCGCCATGGCACGGCTGGCGGAGAGCATTGCCCGCGAGGTCAGCCAGGGCCACCCCGAGCGCCTGCGCATCTGCGACAACGACGAATGCCGCTGGGTCTTCAACGACACGTCACGAACGGGCCGCCGGCGCTGGTGCGACATGGCGACCTGCGGCAACCGGGCAAAGGTCGCGCGCCATCGCGCGCGCAAGAGAGAAGAGGCCGAAGCAGGGGACGGCGCGAGCCCGTCGGCCGCCTGAGGCGGACCGTGAGGCCTGACGGCGGTTGCTAGCTGGCCGCGTCCGGGTGCGGCACGGCGATCACATCCAGACCCGCGATGCCCTGGAAGTCGGCTGGATTGCAGGTGAACAGCGGCAGGCCATTGGCGATCGCGATGGCGGCGATCATCGCGTCGTAGGCCCGCGCCCTGGACGTCCGTCCCGAGCTCCGCAGCGACGCCGCGACACCGCCGAACGCTCGCGCGGCGCCAGCATCGAACGGAAGCGGCTGGAAGTCCGCCTCTGCCTGCTGGACGTGCGCTTGACGCGCGACCCGTTCGGGATCCGTGCGCGCAACCAGGGGCCCGACCGTCAGCTCGGCCAGGGTGATGGCCGAGATCAGCGGCCGCAGGGGCAGCACTCCGGGATCAGTGAGCCGCGACAGCAGGATCACCGTGCTCGTGTCCAGCAGGCCGATCTCGACCTGCGTCACAGGTCTCGATCCAGGACGCCGTCGAGATCGCGCCGCAGCTGCTCCGCGTCGACGGGCGCGAGGCGGCGCCAGCGCTCCAGCAGGACCGCTGCCGTCGACCCATCGGATCGGACGGGCCGCATCTCCGCCACGGGTTTTCCCGACCGTGTGATCGTGACGCGTTCACCGCCGGCGACCCGGTCGACGACCTCGCCACCCTTGTTGCGCAACTCCCGGATCGTGACGCTTGCCATGTCCGGCAATGTATCACGCGTGAGACGGCCCCGCGGCGAACATCGCGTCGCCGGCCGAGAGCGCCCTTCAGCGGACGACGATGTTCACCAGGCGGCCCGGCACGTGGACGATTCGCACGACCTGTTTGCCCTCCAGGTTCTGCCGCACCTTGGGACGCTCCAGGACCATCGCCTCGATCTCCGCCTGTGACAGTCCGGTCGCGACGGGGACCAGATCGCGCAGCTTGCCGTTGACCTGCACGGGCAGCTCGATCTGGTCGACGGCCACGAGCGCCGGGTCGAAGTGCGGCCACGACTCCGTGTGGATCGAGCGCCACTCCTCGCCGGCCGCGGCCAGCCGCCGCGACCACAGCTCTTCGGAGAAATGAGGCGCGATCGGTGCCAGCATCAGCAGCAGCAGGCGGATCGTCTCCTCCCACGCCGTGCCCCCGGCGATCTCCGTGCCGCGATGGCGCATAAGCAGGTTGGTCAGCTCCATCAGGTGCGCGACCATCGTGTTCCAGCGGAATCCTTCGTGCTCGTCCGTCACCTGCTGGAGCGTCCGGTGGGCCGCCACGCGGACGGCCCGCTCGGCGGCCTCCGGGTCCTGGCCTTCCGGCAGACGGCCCGACTCCGGGTCGCCCGCTTCCCGGCCGGCCGGGTCCAGGGTCACCGTCCAGACCCGGCGCAGGAAGCGGTGGACGCCGTCGATGCCCGAGGGATTCCACGCCCCGCCCTGGTCCCACGGACCCATGAACATCAGGAACAGCCGGATCGTGTCGGCGCCGTAACGCTTGACCAGCTCATCCGGGTCCTGAACGTTGCCGCGGCTCTTGCTCATGCGCTCGCCGTCGGCGCCCAGGATCTGACCCTGGTTGAACAGCTTCTTGAACGGCTCGCGCTCCCAGACGACACCCAGGTCGTTCAGCGCCTTGCACACGAACCGCGCATACAGCAGGTGCATGACCGCGTGCTCGGCTCCGCCCGTGTACTGGTCGACCGGACACCAGACCTCGTCCAGCTCCCGGTCGATCGCCGCCTCGTCGTTGTGCGGCGACAAGTAGCGCCACCAGTACCAGCTCGAGTCCACGAACGTGTCCATGGTGTCCGTCTCGCGCCGCGCGGGCTTGCCGCACTTCGGACAGTCCACGTTCAGGAACTCGGGGTCACGCAGCAGGGGATTGCCGCCCTCGGGGCGGTAGTCGAAGTGATCCGGCAGCTTGACCGGCAGGTCAGCCTCCGGCACCGGGACGATGCCGTCCGTGTCGCAATAGATCACGGGGATGGGGGTGCCCCACGGCCGCTGCCGGCCGACCAGCCAGTCACGGATCCGCGTCGTCACCGCGGTCTTGCCCAGGCCGCGCGACTCCAGCTCGGCGGTGATGGCGCGTGCGCCCTCGGGTGCCGGCATCTCGCTGTACGAGCCGCTGTTGACCAGCCGCTCGTCGGTGGAGTGGGCGACGTATGCGCCGTCCATCACGTCGTCGGCGGACGTCCCGCGCGGTGCCACGACACGACGGATGGGCAGGCCGAACCGCTGTGCGAACGCGTAGTCGCGCTCGTCGTGAGCGGGCACGGCCATGATCGCGCCCGTGCCATACCCGGCCAGCACGTAGTCGGCGATCCAGACCGGAATGCGCTCGCCGTTCACGGGGTTGATGGCGTCCGAGCCCAGCGGCACGCCGGTCTTGGGGCGGTCCGTGGACAGTCGCTCGATCTCCGTGTGCCGGCGCGCCTGGGCCATGTAGGCGTCGACTTCGGCCCTTTGCGCCGGGCTGGTCAGTCGATCGACCATTGGGTGCTCCGGCGCCAGCACCATGAACGTCGCGCCGAACAGCGTGTCCGGCCGCGTCGTGAAGACGCGCAGCTCCTCGCCTCCGGCGTGGTGCTCGGACTCGGCCGTGGTGAAGACCACCTCGGCGCCCTCGGATCGGCCGATCCAATTGGTCTGCTGCACGCGGATGGGCTCGGGCCAGTCGATGCCGTCGAACTTCAGCAGCTCATCTGCATAGTTGGTGATCCGGAAGAACCACTGCTCCAAATCCCGCTTGATCACGGGCGTGCCGCAGCGCCAGCAGACCCGGTTGGGGCCCTCGACCTGCTCGCGCGCCAGCACGACATGGTCCTTGGGGCACCAGTCGACGGGAGCCATCTGCCGGTAGGCCAGGCCCGCCTCCAGGAACTTCAGGAAGAACCACTGGTTCCAGCAGTAGTACTCGGGCTCGCAGGTGATGACCTCGCTCGACCAGTCGAACGTCGAGCCCATGGTCCGGAACTGGCGGCGCATGTTCTCGATGTTCCGCATCGTCCAGTCGCGCGGCTGGATGCCACTCTGGATGGCGGCGTTCTCGGCGGGCAGCCCGAAGGCATCGAAGCCGACCGGAAAGAACACGTTCCAGCCGTTCATGCGCCGATAGCGGCTGATGGCGTCGGTCGGCGTGACGATGTACCAGTGCCCGATGTGCAGGTCGCCGGACGGGTACGGATACATCGTCAGCAGGTAGAACTTGGGCTTCGACGTGTCCCGCAGGTCGGTGTGATGCAGCCCCAGCTCGTCCCAGCGCTGCTGCCAGCGCGGCTCGATCTCGGTCGGCTCGTATCGGTCGATGCGGGTGCGTTCGAACGCTTCGGTGGTCATGGCACGGCCCTCAGGGTCGGTCGGTCAGGGAAGAAGCTGGTGCTTGTGGGTCGCGCGCGGCGTCAGAGGGCCGCGGCGACCCCGGTAAGCGCGAGGGCGCGCATCGAGCAGCGGGTGGTGCTGGTGCTGCGGCTCATGAGCCAGTACATGGTACGCGAAGGAATCGGAGGCAGTCGCGGTCGCACGCCTGCGCCCCTGCGCCCAGGATCGCTGCGCCATCGTCGTAGGGCCCGGCCCTCCGCGGACAGCATGGTGGCCTTGATGTCGATGGCATCGTCGCGAGGTGGGCTTCGCGATCGCACGAAGCCTTCGAGGGCGAGGGGTGGTGCTCGCACCGCCGCCCGTGGAGACCTTGGGCTCCGAGATGACGAAGCCATCGACACGCGGGGCCGGAAGCCGCCACGTGGTAGCGCCGATCCCTCCGAAACGCGTCCGGTGACGATGCCGTCGACACCGTTCGGCCCGGCGGCAGCCATGCCATCGACCCGTCGGGCCCGGCATCTCTGCCAGGCCCGACACGAGCGAGCGACCGCGGCGCCAGAGGCGGCGGCGTCACACCTCTGGGCGTCGCACCTCTACTTGTGCATCCAGCCCAGGGCGTTGTCCAAGAGCTGGTAGCCCGTGTAGGTGAGCGCGTAGTTCGAGAGGCCGAACGGGTGGTAGTACGCCTCCGTCGGCATCGGCAGCAGCGCGCCGATGATGCGCACCACGCCCTTGCCGTGCTTCAGCTCGCCGAGGCTCGTGCGGCCGTCGCCGGTCGTGCCGACCGTGCGGCCGTGCGCGGCTTCCCAGGCTGCCTGGTCGACCGTCCACGCCGGTGACGTGTCGAGGTCGTTCCCGGCCTCGTCCTGGATCGCGAAGCCGATGGGGACGGGCTCGTACGTCTGGTGCCGGTGGCCCGGGCCTTCGGCCGCGCCGGGCTGGTTGACGTTCCGGGCAAGCGGGTCCGTGTACGTGTCGGTGTTGCCGCCGTCAGCGGTGAGAGCAACGTAGCCCGCATACACGGGGCTGCTGCCGACCGTGTCCGCGGCGACCACGCCCATCCGGCCAAGTGCCTTCAGGGCGCCGTCCGTCAGGACGAGGTTGCCGCCGCCGCGCACGTACTCCTCGAGCTCCTCCGCCCAGGTGGCGATGCGCGGGTCGGCGTCGTGGTTCGTCCCGTTCCTGGCAAACGGCCACGGGTCGTCCGCGATCACGACGCTGTCGAAGCGCTCCAGCTGGACACGCTCGGCGAGGACGTCGCGCGAGTCGATCTTCACGAGCTGGCCGGGCTTCATGTGGCTCTTGAGGTCCCGGAAGAACCGCATGTTCGAGACCTTGTACGGGAGCTGTCCCGGGTCAGCCCAGCCCTTCTCCTTCGAGAAGCTGATGTCGAGCCGAGCGAGCCCCGCCTCCGCGGAGGTGATCGTGCCGACGAGGCAGATGCGGTACCTGCCCGGCAGCACCATGTTGCCGTGAACCGCCTGGCCCGCCGGGAAGTAGCCGGCGCCCTGGCTGAAGTAGCGGTTGATCTCGGTCCAGTTGCCGCCCGCGGCACCGCAGCCCTCGACCTCGCCGGCTCCCTCGCCGTTCGGACCGTACTTCTCGAGGACGGTCTGGACCAGGTCCCCGGACGACACGCCGCCCAGGTTCGTGAGCGTCACCTTGCCCTCGATGCCGCCGTTGTAGATGCCCTGGTTGGGGCCCTTCGCTCGGAAGTTGTAGGTCCAGTCGTTGTCCGGGCCGAGCTGCACGTTGGCGATGCCGGCCTGGTGGGGGAGGTGCTTCCACTTGTCGTTGATGGCAGTCGGGCTGCCCGCGTGCTCGACCACGGTGGGGTCGTACACGTACGCGACCTTGCCCGGCACCTTGAAGTGGGTGTCCTCGCGCTTGAGGGAGAAGTTGATCATCGCGTAGACGAGGCTCTTGTTCCCGTCCACGTGGAGCTGCTCGAACTCGTGCAGGTAGCAGGAGCCGAGCCCGCAGTTGATCAGGTGGCTGACGCTCATCTCGTTGTCGATGCCGTCAGCGCCGAGTCCCATCGGCGAATCGATCCAGTCGCCCAGGTCGCCGGTCACCGTGTAGGCGATCGTGTCCCAGACGGTGCCCCACTGGACGCCCCACATGCGCTCGTCGCAGTTCGGTGGGTCGAGCGTGCTGGAGCACTGATCGGGCGCGTCGTTCGGCTTGATCTGTGACGACCAGGAGAGCCGCTTCTCGGCGTCGGCCCAGGCGCCCTTGACCGTCTGGAGGATGCGCTGGTTCTTGGCGAAGTCGCGCTGCGACGCGCCCATGAGGGTGAACGAGAACGCTCGATCGATCAGCTGGCCGTGGAGGTCGATTCCTCCGTCCCACTTGCCCTTGATCGCCTTCAACACGCGACCGATCGAGCGCGTCTCGGGCTCCGACCAGGGCGTGTACGGCTTGAATGTGTAGCCACGCGTCGGCCAGTCGCGGTTGAGATCCACGCCGTTGCCGTTGTAGCGCTGGTAGTAGCGGACGGTGTTGGTCATATCCCCGCGCTTCCAGCCGTCCGGGTTGGGGAACACGAAGTAGACGACGCTCTGGCGGAGGGCCGAGCCGGCCGTCACGCTGCGGTTCGGCTGCGCCTCGAGGAGCGGATGGGGCAGCGTGCCCTCGTTGTCGCAGTGGACGACCGATTTCGGCGCGAGCGTGCCGTTGGCCACGGCCTCGCAGAAGCCCCAGGTCGCCAGGTCCTCGGCGGCGCGGACGCCGGCCTCGGCGCCGGCACGCTCGATGCCGTGGATGGAGAGCGGGAACACGAAGTACTTCTTGCCGCTGTCGGCCACCCGCTCGTCGGTGATGCGGACCATGAAGAGGTCCTGCCGGCTGCGGCCGGACGTGGCGCCGCTGTCCGGCAGACCCGCCGAGCACATGTCATTGAGGCTCGTGCTCGTGGCGCAGTTGGAGCCGTTTCCGAAGTCCTCTTCCAGCCGGTAGAACTGCACGAACCTGGGGAAGAGCCTCTCCAGGTACGTGAGGCCGTCGATCATCTGGGTGTACTGGAGGAAGTCGGTCGAGGCGCAGACCTGGTTGCCCTTCGCCCACGGTGAGCGGCCTGGAGTCTGCGTCGGGGCCGGCCAGTACGCGTGCGGATCCGGGAAGACGCGGCCGCACTGCTGGTAGTCGGCGTTGTTGGTCGCGACGGTCGCGACACGCGCGGATGCCGCGGCCGCGCCGGGAGATGTCCCGGCGGACGTGGCGGAGGCGCCCCCGGCGAGAGCGCCCCCGGCGAGAGCGCCCGCGGCGAAGCCGTGCGACGTTGCCGCGGCGGCGGTTTGGGACGAGCCCGTCGCCGAGCCTCGCGAGGCCTCGGAGGCCGCGCTCGGCGCGGTCGAGCGCGCCGTGGCGTCGGCCAGCGCGGGTGCCGTCGTCACGGCGCCGCCGGCGGTGGAGGAGAGGATCACGGCGGCGGCGAACGCCAGCACGGACCGGTGATGAAATCTGCGCAGCATCTCGACGAATCTCCCGAGCGGTGGTGGTCTGGGCAGGCGAACCCCCCACGCCTCGTCGTCTCAGATTTGCCCGGCAGAGTAGTCACCACTGTCCGGGGTGTCAATGTCGAGCGCGTTACAAACCGGCTGCGGGGACGCGGCGCGCGTTCGCAGGACCCAGTCACTCGGCTGTGCTTGGGGCGGAGTTTGTGTCTACGGGCCACCCACAGCACCGTATCCACGTTCCGCAGCCGGGCCCCGACCGCGCCCTGACTCGGCGCGGTCCCAGCTGAAGCCTCGCACGCTCAGCTTGCCGTCCCGGACTGCGCCCGAGCCGCGCTGGTCAGCCCGACGGGCCGCCTGGGACAGCTGGGACGTGGATACGGTTCCACCGGTGAAACCGTAGACACAAATGCCGCGTGACAGCGGTGGCGATCCACCCGCGGAGGGCTACGGCGCAGGCAGCAGCCGGTAGATGCGGCGGTCGATCTGCCTGCCGGCCGCCTTCGGGTCCGCGGCGACGGAGCGCGAAACCAGGCTGAACCGGTCGGCGGGGTAGCGGGCGTCCAGCGTCGCGCTCCGGGTCACCGCCACGACGGCGTAGACCGTGTGCAGGTGGTAGCGCTTCAGCGCGGCCACCACGCCATCCGGGGTCGCCCCGCAGGCGATGCGTGCAACGCGTCTCTCGCCCGACGCCGCCAGGTGCGGGTAGAGCCGGTCGCCGAAGCCGGCTCGGCAGCTGTCGTCCAGGAGCACGCCCTCGCTGTCCGGCAGCTGCTGGACCGCCGGATCGATCCGCCAAACGTCCTCGTAGAACGTGACGCGGTCCACGGGGTGCGCGGAGTCCGTGGCGAGCTCCGTGGTGAGCGTCACGCCGGCGGAGAGCAGCGCGGCCGCGCACAGCAGACCGGCTGCGGCCCGCTGCCAGTCGCGCCGCGCGAGGGCCGCCAGCGCGAAGGGCAGCGTGGCGAACACCAGGGCGGCCAGCCCCAGCAGGAAGCGCGGCTCGTGGCGCGTGAAGAGCCACCACGCGGGCAGCGAGAACGCGGCGACGGCGGCAAGGATCAGCAGCGGCCGCCGCACGCCGCGGAGCGCGGCGATGACGAGGCCCGGCACGAAGGCGATCGCGAACGGCGCGCCGAAGCCGCTGCTGTTGGCGTGCGGCTCGAGCAGCGGGTAGAACGGCCACAGCAGGCGCGACGGCACGTGCGAGAAGTCCAGCGCGCCGAGCCTCGGCTGCGACACCCCGTGGAAGAACGGGACCGCTGCGGGATAGAGCGGATTCCCGAAGTCGATCAGATTGCGGATCCACCAGGGCGCGACGGTCAGGACGAACAGCCCCACGCCGGCGGCGACGCCGACCCCGATGGCGCGCCGGGGGAGCCGCGACGGCTCGGCGCCGTGGCGCGGATCTCCGGCGTCACCCGGATCTGGGGCCGGGTCTTGGCCACGGTCGCGGCGCCACAGCAGCACGACGGTCACGACCAGCACGACGCCGATCGCCGCGACCCCGGGGAGCAGCGCGAGCTTCGTGGCCGTGAGCACGCCGAGCCCGAGGCCGATGAGCGCAACCCTGCCCGGGGTCCACTCCCGCAGCGGCGCCGCCGCGAGGGCCGCGAGCGCGATCAGGATCGAGGCCGCCGTCACGTCGTTGGCCTGCCGGCCGATCTGGATCACCAGCATCGGCGCGACCAGGAAGCACGTGCCGGCGACGAGCGCGGCCCGCCGTGACAGGCCCAGGCGGCGGGCAAACGCGTTCACCCCAGCCGCGCCAAGCAACGCGAAGGGCAACTGCCCGAGGTTCGCGAGGCTCTCGCCGCCGAGGATCCGCAGCGCTCCGTGCCACAGCTCGGCGGTGCCGGGCTGCGCCAGCGCGAACGAGGATGGGAACCAGTCCACGGGCGTGCTCAACAGCCCGTCGCGCCACAGCAGCACACCCAGCGGCGCGTGGTAGCCGAGCTCGTCGAAGCCCGTTGGCGGATGGCTCATCCCGACCGCCGCCGACAGGACGAGCAGCCCGGCCGCGACGGCGCCGACCACGATCGTCAGCGGCGTCAACGGGGGCCTTGCGCCATCCGGCCAAGGGGGCCGCCAGCCCCGCCGGATCGACCAGGCGAGGACCGCGATCCCTGGGATGGCCGCCAGGACCGGGCCGACGGGCGGGCGAAGAAGTCCGACGCCGACGACGTCGCCGAGGCCGGCGACCAGCGCCGCCGGAACCGAGAGGAACGCGAGCGAGAGGAGGCCCGATGCTGGGATGCGTTCGAACCCGCGGAGCCTCAGGCTCGCCACGCTCGCGCACGCCGCAAGGACAGCGACGACGATGAGGAGGCCGACGCTGGCGCGGTCCGCCATGGAGAGCACGGCCTCACGGCCACAGAACACCCAGCAGCGGCCCTGGGCTCCGATCAGATCGTTCAGGAATGGGCGGAGCGGCGAGTGCAGGAGGGCGTACGCGGCCAGCGCCACGCCGAGGACTCCGACGATGACCGCGCCCCAGCGACGGCTGAGCGCCCGGCCTCGGAGACCGCGCAGCCGCTTCATCCGCTGTCCCTCATAGGCACACGCACGCGACCGGCGGGAATGGTGGAGCGACGGGGGCTCGAACCCCGGACCTTCTGCATGCCATGCAGATGCTCTCCCAGCTGAGCTATCGCCCCGACGCCCAATGCTACCGCAAGGGCCGCTAGCATCGGGTCGTGCGGATCGACCTGAACGCGGACGTGGGCGAGAGCTATGGCGCGTGGGTGATGGGGCAGGACGACGCGCTGCTGCCCCTGGTGACCTCGGCAAACGTGGCCTGCGGCGCGCACGCTGGCGACCCGCTGGTCATGGACCGCACCGTCCAGCTGGCGCAGCGGTGGGGCGTGGCAGTCGGTGCCCACCCGGGCTACCCGGATCGCGACGGCTTCGGGCGGCGCGACCTGGACATGACGCCCGACGAGCTGGAGGCATCGCTCCTCGCGCAGCTCGGTGCGCTGTGGGCGGTGGCGCGCGGTCGGGGAGTGCCGCTGACACACGTGAAGGCGCACGGCGCGCTCTACAACCGCGCAGCCAGGGATCCCGTGCTCGCCGAGACCGTCTGCCGGGCGATCCGGCGGTTCTCGACGGACCTGATCGTGGTCGGTCTCGCAGGATCGGCGCTGCTCGACGCCGGTCGCGCGTCCGGGCTCGCCGTTGCCGCGGAGGCCTTCGCGGACCGCGCGTACGAGCCGGACGGCAGCCTGCGTTCCCGTCGACTCCCAGGAGCTGTGCACGGCGATCCGCAGGCGGCCGCGGAGCAGGCGCTCTCGATCGCGCGAGACGGCCGAGCTCGCGCCTTCGACGGCACGCCGGTGGCCGTGGTTGCCGACACGATCTGCCTCCACGGCGACACACTGGGTGCGCCGGCATTCGCCAAGGCCGTTCGGGCAGCGCTCGAGTCCGCCTGCATCGAGGTCAGGGCGCTCGCCGGCCGGTGAGCCAGGCGCATCCCGGCTCGCAGCCGGTGGTCGTGCCGTTCGGCGACCAGGCCCTGCTCTGTGTCCTTGGCGATTCGATCGACGAGGATCTCAATCGGCGGGTGCACCGGCTGGCCGCCGCTGTCGGCACGGACCGCGAGCGCGAGGGCGTTCCATGGGGCGCGCCGGTTCCGGGCTACGCGTCGCTGCTCGTCCCGTATGACGTCGGGCGGCTGTCACTCGCATCTGCGACGCGCCGGCTGGAGCGGCTGGTCGGGAGGGCGGAAGACGAGCCGGCCGAGGAGCCGGATGCTTCCGCGCTGATCGAGATCCCCGTGCGCTACGGCGGCGAGTCCGGTCCGGACCTGGCCGACGTCGCGCGGCGGACCGGGCTCGATGAGGACGGTGTGGCGCAGCTCCACGCGAGCATCACGTATCGCGTCTTCATCCTTGGGTTCGTGCCCGGCTTCGCCTACCTCGGCAGGCTGCCGGCCCAGTTGGAGCTGCCGCGCCGGGACGAGCCGCGCCCCCGCGTGCCCGCCGGAAGCGTCGCGATCGCCGGGCGCCAGACGGCCGTCTATCCGGCCGCGACTCCTGGCGGGTGGCACCTCATCGGGCGGACGGAGGTGTCCCTTTGGGACCCTGACGCGACGCCCCCGTCGCGATTGCAGCCGGGGCAGTCCGTGCGTTTCGTGGCCAGCCCGCGATGAGTGGTATGCCCGGCGCCGCTGGGCCGCCGCGGCAGGTGCCGCTTGTGGACGTTCGTTCGGCCGGACTCCTGACCACGATCCAGGACGCGGGCCGCCCCGATGCCGCCGCCCTCGGAGTGCCCCGCTCGGGTGCCTGCGACCCGCTCGCGATGGCCGCCGCGAACCTGCTGCTCGGCAATGCCCCCGAGGCCGCCGTCCTGGAAGCGTCCCTGCTCGGGCCGGAGCTCCGCGTGCTGCGCTCCGGGTTCGTGGCACTCACCGGCGCGGACATGGAGGCCCGCGACTCGGATGGCGGCCGGCGCCTCGGCCTGGGCCGGACGCATCACCTGGAGGAGGGCACAACCCTGGTCCTGGGCGCGGCCGCCGATGGAGCGCGCGCCTACCTGGCGGTGCCGGGTGGCTTTGCCGTGCCGATCGTGCTCGGCTCGGCGTCGACGTGCCTGGCCGGGCGGTTCGGCGGCTTCTCGGGCCGTCCGCTCGCACCGGGCGACGTGCTCCTCGCGAACGTCGACGAAGCCGGCCGGCCGACGCCGTCGGAACGAGTGTGGCCCGGTCCGGGCCCGTCATCCGGTGTGCCCGCAGGCGTCGACGACGTGGTCCTGCGCGTCGTGCCGGGTCCGCATGCCGGCCAGCTCACCGCGGACGAGTTCGGGCGCCTCCTATCGACGACCTGGGAGGTGGACCATCGGAGCGACCGGATGGGCGTCCGGCTCGCCACAAGTGCGGCTCCGAATCGAGACCGGTCCGCCGCAGCGGAGCTCGTCTCTCTGCCCATGACGTGGGGCGCCGTGCAGCTCCCTCCCGGCGGCGCGCCGATCGTGCTGCTGGCGGACCACCCAACGGTCGGCGGCTATCCCGTGCCGCTCGTCGTGGCTGCGGTGGACCGCCCGGTTCTCGGTCAGCTGCGACCGCCGCACCGCGTCCGTTTCGTTCCGGTGGACGTGGCCGAGGCGCAGGCGGCGTGGCTCGAAGCCGAGCGAGCGCTGGACGAGGCCGCGCGCCGGCTCCGCGTATCCGGCGTCGATGGCTGACCTCGCCTACTCCGTCCGCCGCTCCGACCGTGCGCGCCGGGCGCGGCTCACCGTCACGGCCGATGGGGAGGCGGTCGTCGTGCTGCCGCGGCGCGCGCCCGCCGGCCTTGCGGAGGAGCTCGTGGCGGCACACGCGGGCTGGCTCGAACGCCAGCTGTCCCGCAGCCGGGCCTCGAGGGAACGCCTCGCCGACAGGCCGGCGCTGACCGGCGGACGGTTGCTGTCCGTGGCCGGCACGCCCTACCGAGTCGTCGTTTCGGCCGCTCCCGCGCCGGCGCGCGCGGTACGGGCGAGGGTCGTGGCCCGACCTCCGGTTGTGCCGTCCGAGCCGGGCAGCCTGGAGATCCACCTCGGCTCCAGCGGCCGGCCGGCGGCCGAGATCCTGGAGGCCTGGCTGCGCCGCGAGGCTCGACGCGTGCTCACCGAGCGCGTAGGGGCACTGGCCCCGGTGGTCGGCGTGCCCGTTCCCGTCCTGACGATCCGGGCGCAGCGGTCGCGATGGGGCAGCGCCTCGCGCGGGGGCCGGCTCTCGCTCAACTGGCGGCTGATCCTCGCGCCGCTATCGGTCCTCGACTATGTCGTGGTCCACGAGCTCGCGCACCTGAAAGTCCCGGGACACTCCGCGCGGTTCTGGAGCCTGGTCCGGCGTCACGCCCCGAACGCGGACGCCGCGAGAGCCTGGCTGCGGGCGCATCACGCGGAGCTCCTCGCGGCCCTGGACTGAGCCGTCCGCCGCCGTTGAGCCCCGACTACGTGGAGCAGGCGGCGGCTTCGCGGAGTGCCGTGATCTTGCTGTGGAGCGTCGTCACAGCCTTTTTCAGGCGCTTCTGGGCGGCGTCGGCCGTGTCCGACGTGGCGTAGTTCTCGGCGGCGCCGGTCAGGCCGTCGATCGCCGCGGTGAGCTCGTCGACCAGGTCGGTCAGGTCTGTCGGGGCTGCCGCCGAGATCGCGTCGATGGTCATCGCCACCTTGCCGGCCTGCGTGTTCAGCTTGGCGCGGTTCGTTGCCCTGACCTTGATCGCCTCGAAGGCCTGGAGCTCGGACTCGAGGTCGGCGATCGTGCCGCAGAAGGCCTCGTCGACGACCGGTCCGGATGGCGCGGCGCTGCCGGCGGGAGTCGCTGCGCCGGAGCCGCTGGGCTTGCCGGAGCTCGAGGCGGCCGGTGGTCCACCACCGCACGCGGCGGCGGCGAGCAGGCAGGTCAGGCCGAGCAGAAGGACACGATTGATCACGAGCAGGCTCCGAGTGACGGTATGCCCGAGGATACCCGGTCGCCGCGGGACCGGGCTCGTCGGCGCTAGCCCTGGAGTCCCAGGAGGTCGCTCAACCGGACAGGCTCCAGGCCCAGGTCGTCCAGCGCGGCGACGATCGACGGCAGCGCCTCCAGCGTGTGCGGGCCGTCCACGTGGAGCACGACGATCGAGCCGTTCTGCACCGTGGCGAGCACCTCGTCGAGCAGCTCCGAGGCGGTCGGGCCACCCTGCCCCACCGGCAGGTAGTCGTCCGTGGGAACGTCCCAGATCACGTCGAGCCCCCACCCCGCGGCGCCCACGGCGTTCTTCTCGGGACGGTGCGCGATGCCGTACGGCGGCCGGAAGAGCGGTTTCGTCGTCCCTCCGGCGAGCGGCGAGACGGCAGCGTCCATGCGGTCGAGCTGGTCCGCGATCTCCTCGGGAGTCAGCTTCGCGAAGTTCGGGTGGTCCCACGAGTGATTGCCGATGTCGAGGAGGTCGCGGTGGTCTCCGACCAGCCGCATCACCGCACGGCCCGATGCGGTGCTGGTCCCGGCCACGCCCGTCGCGAAGATCGTGGCGTGGATCCCGTGGTCGACCAGCCAGTTGACCAGGCCGCCGCCGCTGCCACTGCCCATGTCGAAGGTCAGGGCCACGGTCGGCAGGCTGCGCGGGCCGTGGGTGATCCGCTTGGCCGGCATGCCGGCGATCGACGCGGGACAGGAGTCCTGGTGGCCGGCGACCCGGACCTGCTGCCCGAGGAGGAGCCCGTAGTGGTCCACCTGGCGGATCGCGCGGCCGGTCACGCGGCTCGGGTTCGCGACGCCGAACCAGGTGATGTCCCACTGGATGCGCCAGTCGCCGTCGCCGACGAGGAACTCGGTCCAGCCCGTGAACGGTGAGGCCGCGTCGGTGGCCGGCAGCCGCACGAGCTGGCCGATGCGGCGGTCCTCCCAGCGCTTCGAGCCGTTGGCCCTGGTGATGAGCTCCTGTGCGCGGGCCCGGATGGCAACGTCCTGGGTGTCGGCGACGGCGGTCCGGTCGACGGCCAGCGCCACGGGGACGCGCGCGCGGATGCGGCTGATCGCGCGCGAGGCCGGGTCGTAGGTGCAGACCGCTCCGGGGGTGGACCCGACGTCGACGAGGTGGTGGTCTCCGGTGACGCCCGACGTGGAGACCACGGTGTCCGCACCGGCCGGGGACGACGCGGTCAAGGCCGACAGGACGAGCGCCGCGAGCGCGATCCGGCGGCCGCGACGGAGTCCGGGCCCCTGGCTCCCGGAGTGCCTCACGGCCATCGTCAGCCCCTCGAAATCGCCTGGAGAAGTGGTGGAGATGAGGGGACTCGAACCCCTGACCCCCGCGATGCGAACGCGGTGCTCTCCCAGCTGAGCTACATCCCCACGGGCCGCGGGCTGCCGCCGATGGGCGCCGCCAGGCTGGCGAAGTATACGCGGCCGATGGCCTCGCAGCGGCTGTCGAACGGGCAGGTCAGCCATGCTGTGGCGGATGAGACGCGGTCTGTTCCGGCCTTCCCGCGCGCTGCCGCTCGTGACGGCGCTCCTGCTGGCTGCCTGCAGCAGCTCGCCCGTCGTCCCCAGCCAGGCGAGGCCGTCCGCGTTGCCTTCGGGGTCGGCCGGGCAGTCGGCCGCCTCCGGCACGCAGGCCCCCGGTGGCTCGCCCGTCGCCAGCCCGATCGACACCGCTGGCTGGGTGCTCGTGCGGATGCACACGCTCGGCTACGCGATGGAGCTGCCCCCGACCTTCGAGACCGTCACCGACGACACCGAGACGCCGGTGCCGTCGATCGCGGCCATCGAGAGCATCGCCCCCGAGCTGGCCAACGGGCTCCGCGTCCAGGCATCGCGCCTGGCGTCATCTGCCGGGGTCTTCGGCGAGCTGGGCGTCTGGGCCGTGGAGCCGCAGTCGCTGGCCCAGGTCGGCGTCCTCGCCGGACGGCCGTATCGCATCGCGGAGGCCGACCTCGAGGGCATCGTGCAGAGCGCCGTGGCGGCCCGGGCCGCGCCGCTGGAGGGCAGCTCGATCGACCGGGTGGAGCTGCCGGCCGGCACGGGCTTCCTGGCGAGCTATCGCGACGCCGGGGACCTGGGCGTCCATCGGGAGATCCACCTCCGAACGCCGAGCGGCCGGTACCTGGTGCTGGCGATGAGCTTCGTGACGAGCGCGATCGACCGGACCGCGGAGCAGCGCTTCCTGGCGATGGCCGGCAGCCTCGCCCCGCTGCCGGGCGACGAATCCGGGGACATGCCGGCCCCCTCGACCGGCCCGGCCGGGCATGCGGATCCGGACCTGGAGTCGATGCTGCCGGAGAGCGTGGGTGGGATCGCGCTCCAGAAGCGCTCCGCCAACGGGGAGGAGCTGATCGGCGGCGATCTCGGGTCGGGCACGGTGCTGGACGCCCTGGCTTCGCTGGTGAGGACGCCAGGGCAGGTGAGCTTTGCGCTGGCGGTTCCCGTCGAAGGGTCGAGCGTCGTCCTGTCGGCCTACCGGCTCGAGGGGGTCGATGCTTCGGCCATCGACGCGAGGCTGGCCGGATTCCCGGCGGAGGTCTGGAGCCGGACGTCGGTGGGCGGCCGGGACGTGCTGGTCAGCGTGGCCGGCAGCGATGGGAGGAAGACGTACCTGCGAGTCTCGGGGAACGTGGTCGAGGAGGTGACCACGGCGGACGGCGCGCTCGCGGAGGAGGCCGTCGCAGCCCTGCATTGAGGGCTTGACGATTAGAACATCCGTTCTATCATTGGCCGGGCCATGCAGACGGCCAACGAACCCCTCGCCAACGCCCTTGCCAGGCTCCAGGGCCGCTGGGGAACGGCCGCCATCCGGCTCGGAAACGGCGATCCTGCGCGGGTCCCGGACCACCGGACCGCGGGAGCCCTGGCGCTGGCGCCCGCGCCGGAGCTGGAGGCGGACCCCTTCAGCGCGCCTCGACACGACCCGCTGGCGCCGGCCGGCAGGGAGGTCGTCTCGACCGGCTTCCCGCAGCTGGATGCGGCGCTCGGGTCGGGTGGGCTGCCCCGCCAGGTGAGCGCGGCCATCCGCGGGGACCTCTCGAGCGGCAAGACCACCCTCGCGCTGCGCTGCCTCGCGGAGGCCCAGGGGGCCGGTGCGATCGGCGCGTGGCTGGACCTCGGCCGTGCCTTCGATCCCCTGGAGGCCGTCGCGAGGGGCGTGGATCTCCGCTGGCTGATCGTCATTCGCCCGGCAGACGCGGCGGAGGGCTTCGCGATCGCCGCCGCGCTGCTCACGGGACGCGCGGTGGACCTGCTGATCGTTGACCTGCCCGCGGCCGGCCTCCCCGGCGGAGAGGACAAGCTGCGGCAGCTCGCGGCACGTGCCCAGCGCGCAGACGCTCGCCTGATCGTGCTGGAGCCGGCGTCGCCGAGCGGCACGCACGCTGCCGCGGAATCGACGGGCCTCCGGCTCGAGCTCGACCGGCGCGACTGGATCCGGCTCGGCCGGGACGTGATCGGCCAGCAGACGCAGGTGACGGTCGCGAAGAACCGCTTCGGGCCCCCGGGACGGCAGGTCGCCCTGGAGATCCATTACGCCGACGCGGGCGAGCGAGCCCTGGCGACCCACCGCTTCGCGGAGACCTGACACCGAGAGACCGGCCCGAGCCGATGCCCGGTCGCGAGCCGGTCCCCGGCCGCGGCCGATGCCCGGTCGACCCGACCAGCCGCCCAATCCATCTCCGCCGTGACCAAGGCCCATAGGTGATCCATCGACCGACCGATCGACATCCCAGTCCCTTCAGCCAACTGACTGCCGACCGATGCGACTGCTGTACCTCGACTGGCCACATCTGCCGCTCCGCCTGGAGCTGGCCGCGCGCCCGGTTGCCGCCGAGCTGATCGTCCTGGGCGGCCACCCGTGGGAGCCGGGGACCGTGCTGGATTGCAGCACCGGCGCGAGCCGGCTCGGCGTGAGCCGGGGGCAGAGCCTGGGGTCGGCGCACAACCTGGTCCCGGAGGCGGTCTTCCTGCCGGCGGATCCGGACGCGTATCGAGACGCGTTCGAGGAGGCACTGGAGGTGCTGGCGGATTTCACGCCCGCGCTCGAGGGGGAGATCGAGCCGCGGCACGCGGCGTTCGGGCAGGCGTTCCTGGGGATCGAGGGATTGGCACGGCTGTGGGGCGCGGAGCCGGTCCTGGTCGAGCGTGTGGTGGCCTCGATGGCGCGGCGGCTGCCGGGTGCGCCGCGTGTCGGGATCGGCAACAGCCGGTTCGGTGCGCAGGTGGCCGCAGTCGTCGGGGCGAGGAGCGGCACGGCCCGGGGGAGTGCTGCGGCCGCGGGGAG
>JAXDKU010000017.1:0-42868 GCA_034667005.1 Chloroflexota bacterium | reverse complement strand
GTGCCGAGCACCTTGACCTTGTGGTTCGGGATGTTGATCTTCACGTTGGTCCAGCGCTGGTTGTTCGTCTCCACCTTCTCCTTGAACTCGCCGAGCGGGTCCACGGTGGTGCAGATCCGGTACGTGCCGGGGGCCAGGCCGGTCACGTCCATCCACTGGTGCGCGAATGCCGGCGGGTAGTCGTCCCCGTAGCCGACGGACAGGCCCATCGTGAACTGGTGGGCGTTGGGCCCGCCGCAGGCCGTCAGCGGGTAAACCGGATGGGGTGGCGAAGCCGGGGGCGGGTTCGGCTTCTGCCGAGCGTCGAGGAGGCAGTAGCCGATCTTGCGGAGCCCGTACACGTCCTCGCTCGGGTCGCCCGGCTTGTACAGCTGCGCCAGCATGAACTGGCGGATGTGCCAGTGATGGTGGTGGTCTCCGGTCTCGAAGATCGAGACCGCAGACGTGTTCCGGTCGCGGTAGCCGCCGGCCGAGTTGTAGATGCGCTGCTTGACCTTCATGTAGTCGTCGTTCGGGTCCACCTTCTGGCCGCGCGCCTCGATCGGGCCGTCACCGAGGTTCCAGCCGATCGTGCCGAAATGGAGCCGCGTCCGCCCGTTGGCGGTGGTCTCCAGGCTGAAGTCGTACAACGGCGCCATGCGCATGTCGGGCAGCAGGTCCACCGGAGGTGGCGGGCCGTCGGGCCTCGTGGATGCCTGGACGCCGACGAGCGGCAGCAGCGCCGTGGCCAGCATGGCGAGCGCGACGACGGCCGCGATCCGAGCCCTGATCATGACAACCCTCCAAAGATGGTCCCGAGCCGGTCCAGCCTACTCCCCGGCTGCGAACGTGGGCCCGGGAACGCTGCTAGGCTCCGCCGTCGATACCACGGAGGGCCCGAGCTTGTCAGTGATGACAGCGGCGGCTGGTTCGGCGAGCAACCCGTTCCCCGAAGCGTGAGCCAGCCCAGTCTGACCATCGGCATCCCCACCTGCGGCCGGCCGCAGGCAATCGCCGCGTGCCTCGAGAGCATCCAGCGCCATGTCGACGTGCCGCATCGCGTCATCGTGCTCGACAGCCTGGTGACGGAGGAGGCGTTCAAGACCTACGCGCGCCATCCGACGGTGACCGCCATCGGGCTCGAGTCGCCGGTGGGACCGTCCGAGGCGCGGCGCCGCATCTCCGACGCCGCCGACAGCGACCTCCTCCTCTACCTGGACGACGACAACCTTGTCACGCCGGGTGCGGTGCGGACCCTCATCGCCCACCTGGAGCAGCACCCCGACGTGGGCATTGCGGCGGGCGGGTGGCGCGAGAACGGCAGCCTGGAGAAGCGGGCCCTCGGCCAGTTCTTCCATTTCGGCCGGGTCGGTGACCGCATGGCCGTCTACAAGACGTTCCTCACGATGGCGGAGGCGCGCGCCATGGAGCTGGCCAGCGTGCGCGTCGATGCCGTCCTGGCGACGATGATGATCCGCCGGGACGTCCTCGAACGGGCTGCCTTCGACCCGCGCTACGACTTCTTCTACGAGCTCTACGACTTCTTCATGCAGTGCCGCACGGAAGCCATTCAGGTCGAGGTCCTCCCGGACGTGATCTTCGAGCACCGGCCCCTGCCCTACCAGGGCACGACGCGCCGCCAGACCGGCCAGAAGTCGGACGACCAGCGGCGCTTCGCCGAGAAGTGGGGCGTCGAGCCGATCGGCCGGGTCGGCCTGTGACGACCGCCTCGGATCGCACGCGCGAGATGCTCGCGGCGTCCGCGAAGGACGGGCGCACCGGCGGCAGGACCCTCGAGCGGATGCCCATCAGCGCCGTGGTGATCACGCGCGACGAGGAGCGCAACCTGCCGTACTGCCTGGCCAGCCTGCGCGACTGGTGCGACGAGCTGATCGTCGTCGACATGCACAGCACCGATCGCACCCGGGAGATCGCGACCCAGCTCGCGGACGTCGTGATCGACCACCCGGTGGTGGAGGGCTTCGACGTGGCCCGCCTCGCCGGCGTGGAAGCCGCCCGCAACGAGCTGATCTTCGTGCTCGACGCCGACGAGATCGTCCACCCCGGGCTGGCGGAGTGGCTTTCGGCCCAGATCCGCTCGGGACGACCGATCGAGGTGATCGCCGTGCCGCGCGTGAACATCATGCTGGGCCGGTGGCTGCGGAACAGCGACTGGTGGCCGGGCTACCTGCCGCGCCTCTTCCGGCGCGAATCGATGAACGTGTCCGACCGCCTTCACCGCGGCCTCAAGCGCAAGGAGGGCACGAAGCGGATCGAGGCGCCGGCCGATCCGCAACACGCGATCTGGCACTTCACGCACCAGACGCTCGACACCTACACCGACAAGGCCAACCGGTACACAACGATCGAGGCGAACCAGGCGGTCGAGGACGGCGCGCGGCCGGTCTCTCCGAGGCGGATCCTCATCCCCGTGGTCCAGGAGTTCTGGAATCGCTACGTGGTCTACGCCGGGTTCCGTGACGGAACCGCCGGACTGGCGATGGCCATCGGCCGCGCGTACTACCGCTTCCTGTCCCAGGCGAAGATCCGCGACGTCGTCGAGGGCAAGGCGCGAGCCGCCCGGCTCGAAGCTCTGCGCCGGCAGCTGCTCGACGGCTACGCCTCGAGCGGCTCGATGATCGCCTCAGGAGGCGCGCGAGCGGCCTCCGAGGCCGGCAATCCTCCGGAGCACACCGGAGACTGACCTCTCTGGCCTGCGCCGCAGGTCGAACAGCACGATGTCGGCCGGCGTGTCGATCTCCAGGTAGCGCGCTCGCAGCGCCGGCAGGAGCCAGCGTGGCCGGGCCTCGCCGTGCAGCATCAGGCCGCCGACCACCAGGATCGACGCCCCGTTCGCCGCGAGGCCGTCCAGGCGCGCGGTGACGCGAGCGGCGTCGCCGTTCCCTTCGCCGAGCGCGGAATCGCCGCGCGCCCCGGCGTCCTTCGCGAGCCGGACGATCCGGCGCCCGGCGACCTCCTGGCCGAGCCCCCACGCACCGCCGTCGAGCAGCACGAAGGAGCCGCTCCTGGGCACCTTCTCCAGGAGGGCGTGGACGGACTCGTGGTGCTTGGTCCAGCGGCGCATGACGTCTCCCGACCAGCCTGCTCGCTTCTCGAGCCGGCTCTGGTCCGCCTGCCCGGCACCCAGGCGCGTCGCCAGCTGCTCGAGGGCGCCGCTCGCGAGGTCGTCGCGCAGCGACCCGGCGGCCGCGTCGAGCTTTCCGAGCGCCCCGTGGAGCGCCGCGTCGCTGCTCAGGAACGACCGGCCGGCCTGCGCACGCTCGATGAGCGCGGCAAGCTCGGTCGGGGCGTCGGGCGAGGCCATCGCGTCCATGAGCAGCGGCTCGTAGGTCAGGCCAAGGGAGGCGCACCAGTCGTCCCACTTGAAGCCCAGGACCTGCTGGAAGACGCGCACCGGCACCCACGGCACGCGCATGCCGTCCGCGACGATCGCGCCGTGCATCGCCTCGGTGACGAGCAGCCGCGATCCCCGGAGCGTGGCCAGCACCTCGTCCACCGGCTCCTTGCCGCTGATGTACGTGACGCCGATACGGCGGCAGACCTCGCCCAGGTCCCAGCCTTCCATCTCCGCGCGGATCACCGATCCGTTGTGCGGCATGAACGCGACGCCGGTCGGAGACGGGGCCGGGCCCAGCTCGCGGGCCAGCTCGCGGCCGACCATGCTGCCCGGGTCCGTTGCGGCGAGTGACGCGTCGATGCCGAGCGCCGCCGCCGTCAGCGGCCCGCGCACCGCGTAGAAGCGCCAGCGCTCGTCCGGGACGGGGAACTCGTTGTACCCGCCTCCCGCCCCGAGCACCACCTTGAGCGGCGCCTGCGGCAGCCCGGCTCCCAGGATGGTGCCGATGCCGATGAAGATGATCCTCGCGTCCTCATCGAACGCGCCCGGCAGCAGCCGTGGCCAGAGCCAGAGATTCAGGTCGTCCCCGAAGTTCTCGATGGGCCCTTCCGGGTACCAGAGCTTCAAGGAGCGCCGGTCCGTGCCGCCGTCGGGTCCGCCGCCGGCCCCGTGGCGGGCAGGGGCCGCTCCGCGGGCCCGACGTAGCGCACGTCGGGACGGATCAGCCGGTTGTTGGCGGCCTGCTCCAGGACGTGCGCGGTCCAGCCGGCGTGGCGCGCCATGGCGAAGGTCGCGGGAAAGACGTTCGGCGGCAGCCCGACGCCCTGGAGCACGGCGGCGGTGTAGTACTCCACGTTGGTCTTCAGCGCGCGGTCGGGGTGGCGCTCGGCCAGCTTGCGGAGGACGACGTCCTCCACCGCCACGGCGAGCGCGAGCCACTCCGCGGTGGTCGCCATGCCCTCCGCGACCTCCCGGAGGGCGGCGGCCCGTGGGTCGTAGGCACGGTAGACGCGGTGCCCGAAGCCCATCAGGCGCTCGCCGCGGTCCAGTGTCTCGTCCACCCACTGCTCGGCGCGGTCGATGGAGCCGATGTCGTGCAGCTGGCTCACGACCTCGGTCGGCGCTCCGCCGTGGAGGGGCCCCTTGAGCGCTCCGATCGCGCCGCAGATCGCGCTCGCCATGTCGGACTGCGTGGACGCGATGACCCGGGCCGTGAACGTGGAGGCGTTGAAGCTGTGCTCGGCGGCGACGATGAAGTAGGCATCCAGCGCGCGGGTCGCGGCCGGGTCCGGGCGCGCGCCGGTGAGCTGGTAGAGGAAGCCCTCCGGGATCCCCAGGTCCGGGTCGGGATCGACGGGCTCGAGGCCGTCGCGGAGCCGTCCGAACGCGGCCACCGCCGACGGCGCGACGGCCGTCAGCGCGCGTGCCTGCTCAACGGTCGGCGGCCAGCCGAGCGACTGCGTCGCGCCCCAGGCGGAAACGGCCGTGCGCAGGGCGTCCATCGGGTTCGCGTCGCGTGGAAGCTCCCGCAACGCGGCCAGGACGGCCGCAGGCAGCGGCGCGCAGGCAAGGGTCGCATTGGCGGGCCAATCCCCGGTCCAGAGCAGCTCGGCGACCTGCGCGTAGGTCCCGTGGCGGACCAGCTCGCCGATGGGATAGCCGCGATAGAGGAGCCGTCCCTTCGCGCCGTCGACGAGGGCAATGGACGTTTCGCCGGCCAGGACGCCCTCGAGCCCGACGGAGTAGGGGCGAGTGTCGCGATCCATTCGCTGGAAGTCTAGCCGCGCGCCGTGTGTGGTCGCTCTCGCGCGGGCCGCGCGGCGGGGCGGCGGCGGCCTGGGCCGGTCAGGCCGTCTCGTCGACCTCGACGCCCGCGGCACGCATCTCGGCCACGGCCCGCTCGCCGTCGCCGGCACGGACGTCCACGGCCCGGATCCCGTTCACGAGCAGCGAGGTGGGGAAGCCGAGGTGGCGGGCATCGAGCGCCGTCTGGAGCACGCAGTAGTCGGTCGCGAGCCCGCAGACCACGAGGCGCTCCACCCCCGCCGCGCCGAGGAGCGCCGCGAGCTCGGTGGGGGTCGTCTCCCCGGTGACCTGGTCGCGCATCGAGAACGCCGAGTAACCGTCCTCGCCGTTGGTGCCCTTGCGCACGATCGGCCCGTCGACGAGCAGGTCGGGGTGCAGCTCGGCGCCCCAGGTATCCCGCACGCAATGGACCGGCCAGTCCCCGCCGTCCTTGCGGAAGTGCGGGGTCGTCGCCGGGTGCCAGTCCTGTGAGTAGACCACCGAGGCGCCGGCCTCCAGGGCGCGAGCGACCTGCTCGTTCACGTACGGCACCACGTCCTCGCCGCCGGCGACAGAAAGGCTGCCCTTTGGGTCGGCAAAGTCGTTCTGCACGTCGACGACGATGAGGGCGGTCCGGGCGTCATAGGTGGCCACGGAGCAATCCTAGGGGTGAGCGCCCCGCCGGGTCCGGGTCGCGGCCAGACTTCGGGCGGAAAACGCGGCCGCGGGTTCGTCACGGCGTTCGAACGAGGCTTCGCAACCGGACCGGGGGTTGGCTAGCGGACCGGGGCTTGGCTATCGGACCGGGGCTTTGCTATCGGACCGGGGCTTTGCAATCGGACCGGGGCTTTGCAATCGGACTCGGGCTCTGCAACCGGACTCGGGCTCTGCAACCGGGCTCGTGGGCGTCGTGTTCTACGATCGGGCCGCCGTCGCCGCCCGAACTCGACCTGCGCCCGGAGCCGCCGCCCATGCCGTCCCAGCCCCCCGCCTCGAGCCCCAGCCGAACTGCCGTCCCCGTATGGGTCGCCTTTGTCGGGCTCTCGCTGATCTGGGGCAGCTCGTTCCTGTTCATCAAGATCGGCCTCGACGAGGGCGTCCCACCGTTCGTGCTGGTGAGCTACCGGCTCTGGGTTGCGGCGGCGTTCCTGGCCGTCGTCATCCGCCTCACCGGCGGAACGCTGCCGCGATCGCGGCATGCCTGGTCACGGCTGTCGCTGCTCGGCCTGAGCAATGTGGCAATCCCCTTTTCGCTGCTCACCTGGGGCGAGCAGTACACGACCTCGGCACTGGCGAGCATCCTCAACGGCCTCGTGCCGTTGTTCGTGATCGTGATCGCCGCGCTGGTCCTGCACGACGAGCCGATCACGCTGAACCGGCTGGTCGGCCTGCTGACGGGCTTCGCAGGCGCGGTACTGCTGGCGTCACCGCATCTCGCCAGTGGCGGCACCGGCGGGTCGATGGAGCTGATCGGTGAGCTGGCGATTGCCATGGCGTCGCTCTCGTATGCCGTCGCGGCCGTGTTCACGCGGCACTCCATCACGGGGCGGCCACTCATCGACGACCCGGTGCGCGGGCCGCGGCCGCCGACGCCGGTGGAGATCGCGCTGCCGCAGGTCGTGGTCGCGGGCCTGATGACGACGGCCCTCGCCACCGTCGTGGAGCTCGCTCAGCCCGGGCAGGTGGTCGTGCCGCCGACGCTGCCGTCGTGGTTCGCGATCCTGTGGCTGGGGCTGCTCGGCTCCGGCGTCGCCTACCTGCTCGCCTTCCGCATCATCCGGGCGTGGGGCGCGACGCGGATGACTCTCGTGACGTACGTCATGCCGGTGGTCGGCATCATCCTGGGCGTAGCGGTCCTCTCGGAGCAGCTGCATCTGGCCGAGATCCTCGGGACCGTGCTGATCATCGGCGGCCTGCTGCTCGCGAACAGCCGCTTCGGCCAGCGCCGCCTCTACGGACGCGCCACCGCGCCCGCAACGGAGACCTGAGCGGCCGGACTTCCGCTCGGGGGTGCTGGTCGGGGTTGCCGTGCCCGTCGCATCGCGGCCGCGCCCCCCGCGCTCGCAGTTGTGTGCTGCTTTGCGTGGCGGCGCCCGGCGCGGTCGGGTTTGCCTCCTTTCCGTGGCCGTGCCGCCGCCGGGTTTCGGCCTACGGGCCACCCACAGCACCGTATCCACGGTCCGGGCCTGGATCCACTGTCGGCAGGCAGTCACCACGTCCGGCGAAGGGCGATTTCACGCTCAGCGGGCCGCTCGAGCCACCCTGACTCGCCGGGGATTCGCGGCAGCAGCCGACTGAACCTGGATACGGTTCCACCCGTTGACGTTAGACACAATTCCGGCGGGTAGGCCCCGAACCGAGCCGGATGATCCCGGGGACACGGCGCGGCGCAGAAGGCGCTCCCCGCGCAGCGGCACTCCCCCGCGCAGCGGCACTCCCCTGCGCAGCGGCGCTCCCCGGCGCACACGCATTCCCCCGTGCGGCGGCACTCCCCGCGCAGCGGCGCTCCCCGGCGCAGCGGCACTCCCCCGCGCAGCGGCACTCCCCCGCGCAGCGGCGCTCCCCGGCGCAGCGGCACTCCCCCGCGCAGCGGCACTCCCCCGCGCAGCGGCACTCCCCGGCGCAGCGGCACTCCCCCGCGCAGCGGCGCTCCCCGGCGCAGCGGCACTCCCCCGCGCGCGGCCGCTACCCTCACCTCGTGAGCACGGACCGCACACGAGGCAGGCTCTACGTCGGGACCAGCGGGTTTGCCTATCCGGGCTGGGCACCGGTGTTCTACCCGCCTGGAACGCGCGCGGATGCGCTGCTGCCGGCGTACGCGGCGCGGCTCAACGCCTGCGAGCTCAACAACACGTTCTACCAGCAGCCGACGGAGGCGAAGATCGCCGCCTGGCTGGCCGCAACGCCGTCCGACTTCCGCTTCACCGTGAAGGCGCAGCGCGGCGGCTCGATGCGCGCGCTGTCCGGCAGTGCCGAGGAGACCGTCGCTTGGCTCACACGGCCGTACCGGCACTTCGGGGAGCGGCTCGGCTCGGTCCTGTTCCGGGTCCCGGAGACGTCCACGCGCGACGATGCCGCGCTCGCCGCGCTCCTCGCGGCGTGGCCGACGGACCTGCCGCTGACCGTGGAGTTCCAGCACCCCTCGTGGAACGACGACAGCGTCCACGCCCAGCTTACCGACGCCGGAGCGGCGCTCTGCGCCACGGACCTGGACGACCGCGACCTGCCGGACCTGCGCGTGACGGCTCCGATCCTCTACCTGCGGTTGCGGCGCGCCACGTACTCCGAGGAGGAGCTCGGCCGATGGGCGGCGCGGATCGCGCCCTTCATCGAGGACGGCCTGGACGCTTACGTCTTCTTCCGGCACGACGAGAGCGGCGATAGCGCGCTGCGCGCCGAGCGGTTCGCGGGGCTCTTGACGGGCTGATCGCCCGCCAGGGACGGGAACCGCAGATCTGCCGGATTCGTCCCCACAGGAATCGCATCGGGGATCGAGGAGATGACCGTGCGCCGTGGCCTGTCGGCTGTCCTGCTCGTCGTCGCTGGCGCCATCAGCCTGGCCTGCGGCTCGACCGCGCCGCCAGCCGCGTCGCCGACCGGGGCGACACTCTCGGCGGCGACGGCCTCTCCACAGACATCGATACCGCAGGCCACGCGTACTGCGCTCGCTTCGTCATCGCAGTCTCCGGGCGCCGCCGCCAGCGCCTCCCCCGCAGCGAGCCTCGCGTCTGGGTGCGGGCCCGATCCGGAGCCCCAGCCCTCCGGGGTCGCCGGAGGCATCTGGGCCAGCGGAAGCACCCTGCCGAAGCCCTTTGCCGAGACGACGGCGGCGGTGATCGACTGCCGCATCTACATCCCGGGCGGCCTGGACATCAATCCGACGGGAACGCCGTCGCGAATCCGGGACCTGGCTTCGCTGCTGGTCTACGAGCCGGCAGCCGATGCGTATCGCACCCTCGCGGATATGCCGGAGGGGCGGAACCACGCCGGGGCTGCGGCCCTGGATGGCCAGCTCTACGTCTCCGGGGGCTACCTCCAGACAACCGCGACCCGGTCGCTCTACAGGTACGACCCGTCGAGGAACACGTGGACGACCCTCGCGGACATGCCCGGCGGCCGCGCGGCTCACGCGCTGATCGGGTTCGCCGGCAAGCTGTTCGCGGTCGGCGGCGTAATCCGGGGCGAGCGGGACTGGACGCCGATGTGGGTCTACGACGTCGCCACGGACAGGTGGAGCGCCGACTACCCGGCCCTGCCCACGCAGCGTGAGCACGTCACCGGGGTGGAGGTGGGCGGCCGGCTGTATGTCATCGGTGGGCGGTACCTCTCCAACGTGCCGACCGTCGAGATCTACGACCCCGACGTGAACGCATGGATCGAGGGACCGAACCGGCCGACGCCCGCGAGCGCGATGACCGCGATGGTGCTCGATGGCGTGATCCACACCACGGGCGGCGAGGACATCAATGAACTGCGGACCCTGGGCGCGCACGAGGCCCTGGACACGGCCACGAGCACGTGGACTGCCTTCGCGGACCTGCCCACGCGCCGCCACGGCACGTTCGGCGGGCAGGTCGACGGACGCTGGTTCGTGATGGGCGGTGGCCGTGCCGCCGACCTGGCCGTCTCGGACATCGTGGAGGTGTGGTCTCCGTAGGCGCCGGGTCGTAGGATCGCGGCGTGATCAACGCACTGCCGCCGGCCAAGCGCCAGGATCTCCTCTCGATCGTGACGACCGAGCACTTCACCCTCCAGGGCGCGCGGGCCACGGCGATCAGCGACGCGAACGGCCGCACCGGCTTCTTCCTCGCGACCCTTTCCGCGGTCGTGGTCGCGCTGGCGTTCGTGGCGCAGCTTGCCGGCGGGCTCGGGGACGCGTTCCTCCTCTTCGCCGCGATCCTGCTGCCGATGCTGCTGTTCATCGGCCTCGCCACGTTCGAGCGCCTCCTCCAGCTGGCGATCGAGAACATCCGCTGCGTCGTCGCGATCAACCGGCTGCGCCACTACTACCTGGAGATCGCCCCGGAGCTGGCCCCGCACATCACGCTCTCCCCGCATGACGACATGGCCGGCGTGCTGGCGAGCCTGGGCTCCGTGCGGACGCGCATGCGGCCGTGGGACGTGGTCATCTCCAACGCCGGGCTGATCGGGGTCATCGACGCGATGCTGGCGGGGATCGTCACAGGGCTGGCGGCCTGGGTCGCGACGCGGGCCATGCTCGCGTCGGGAATCGCCGCGGCGGTCGTCGGTGTCGTGCTGCTCGCCGTCCTGCTGCGTTACTCCCGCTCGTCGCTCAAGGCGGCCCAGGTCATGGTTGGCGTCCGCTTCGCGTCCGGCAGTGGCATCGACACCACCCACGCAACCCTCGCCGACGAGCACCTGGAGCCCGACGTCACGGCCGAGGCATGAGGCGCACTCGGCACGGATCGCTGGGCCTGGCGGCCACCCTGAACGTGGTGGCCGCCCTCGTCCTCGTCGGCTGCGTCTCTCCGTCCCCGACGCCGACCGGAGGGCCGCCCAACTCCTCCGGACCGGGTTCGTCGCCAGTGCGCCCCGGCCAATCAGCGTCACCTGCCGCCAACGGCAGCCCTGTGTCGCCGACGGCCACGCCATCGGAGATCCCCGCGCCTCCCAGCGCCTCGCGGGCCGCGGTCAACTGGTCGCGCGTCGCGAACCTGTCCCAGGGAACCAGCGTGGCGGTCGACTTCATCTCGACCCAGGATGGTTTCGTGGCGGTGGGCTTCGCCCTCGGCCAGCCGGACGACCAGAACCCGCTCGGCGGCGGTTCGGCCGTGTGGCGATCCAAGGACAGCGAGCGCTGGACGCCGGTCGCTCGCCAGGCCTCGCTGCTCGGCAGCGTCATGTCCGACGTCGTCGAGTGGCGCGAGGGCGTGCTGGCGGTCGGCCCGAGCGCCGTCTTCTGCATGCACTGCACCGAGAACGAGCTGGCACGACAGGGGACGAGCGTGTGGTCGTCCGCGGACGGCCGGCAGTGGACCCGCGTCACGGCCACCGGGCTCGAAAAGGCGCTGGTCAGCGGCCTCCGGCAGACGGACGCCGGGGTCGAGGCGTATGGAGCCGCCGCCACCGATGGAGACTTCCCGCGGGCAGCCATCTGGACCTCGGCCGACGGCGCGTCCTGGACGGAGACCACGGCACCATCCGGCGAGCGCGTCGCGACGATGGTGGAGCTCGGCCAGCGGCAGTTCGCGCTGACGTTCACCCAGTCGGTGGGCGCGCTCGGCGCGTCGACGGACGGCGTGGCGTGGCAGCCGGCAGAGTCCGGCTCCAATGACGTGCGGGGGCTTACGGCCTCGTCGAGCGAGAGCCTCGCGGTCGGCTACAGCAGCGAGCTCGGCCACGGCGTCTTCCTGTCGACGGACGGCGAATCGTGGGAGGCGATCGGCGGCCTCCCGATGGCGGCCGCGCCGGACTACGTGACCTGGATCGGCGACCGGTACGTGGCGCTCGCCCCCATCGGCTGGGACGCGCAGCGGAAGCCCAAGTGGCACGTGTGGCTCTCTACGGAAGGACGCACCTGGGACGACGGTGGGGCGCTCCCGCAGTCGCGCGACCTCGCGTATCTCACCGGCATCGTCGGGCTGCCCGGCCACGCCATGGTGCTCGGCAACTGGGGCAGCGCCGCGGTCTGGTCGGTGACGCCGAAGAGCTGAGCCCGGTCAGACCCCGATCGGGTGCCAGACGGTCTTCATCTCGAGGAACGCGGCGATCCACTCCGGGCGCTGCGCGCGGCCCTCGTCCAGCCAGTCGAAACGGTCGGGATCGACGTCGCGGCGCGGCCGTGACAGGCGCTTGACGTTCTCGACGGCCGCGGCCTCCACGTCAGCGCGCATCTCGATCGGCACGCCCCAGGTGTCGAGGCCGTTCACGTCCATGTGCGACGCGATCCACGGCACCAGCTCGCGACGGTAGCCGGTGATTAGGTTGATGACGCCGCCCGGCACGTCGCTCGTGGCGAGGACCTCGGTCAGGGTCACGGCTGGAAGAGGCCGCGATTCCGACGCGAGCACCACCGCGGTGTTGCCGCTCACCACGGCCGGAGCCAGCCGCGAAACGAGCCCCAGCAGCGAGGAGGCCTCCGGGGCGACCAGCCCGACGACCCCGGTGGGCTCAGGGAAGGTGAAGTTGAAGTAGCTGGCGGCGACCGGGTTCACGGTCCCGAGGACTTGGAGGATCTTGTCAGCCCAGCCGGCGTACCAGACCCATCGATCGATCGAGCGGTCCACCTGCTCGCGCGCCTGCATGAGCGTGAGGCCCTCCGCCTCGGCGACCTCCTGCTCGAACTGGTCGCGGCGTCCTTCCATCAGCTCGGCCACCCGGTACAGCACCTGTCCGCGGTTCATGGCGGTGCGATCGGACCAGCCCTGGAAGGCGCCTCGCGCGATCCGCACCGCGTCTCGCACGTCCTTGCGAGAGCCGCGCACCCCGTTGGCGATCGGCGTGCCGTCCGGACGGCTGACGACGTAGGAGCGGCCCGACTCGGAGCGCGGGAACTGTCCGCCGATGTAGATCTTGTACGTCTTGCGGATGGGGATCCGCGCGGGCACGGAGGCATCCCCAGCCGCGGCCAGTGCGCGGGTCTCCGGCATCAGTGCGAATCCCGGAGCGGCGGTCCGACGACCTCGATCCCGTAGCGCTCGGCGATCGGGCCGAGGACCTCGGGCAGGGGCACGGCCAGGTCATCCGGCGGCTGGGTGCCCAAGGCGGGAATGCCCAGCTCGGCGGCAAATGCCTCGAAACCGGCGGGCGCCGCGAGCACGAGAACGCGCGTCGGCTCGACATCCACGGTGAACGCGTGAGGAATGCCCTTCGGGGCATAGGCGAAGGACCCGGCAGTGGCCACGAACGTCTCGTCGCCGACCCGGAAGGTCATCTGTCCGTCGAGGATGTACCAGGCCTCGGCCTCGCGGTGGTGGATGTGCAGCGGGGGCTCCGTGGCGCGGAAGGCGATCGCCTCCACGAGCGAGAAGTGACCGTCGGTGTCGGCGTCGCGGGCGAGGGTCCTGAAATGGCCGCCCAGCGACCAGATGGCACCGCCTTCATCGGGCCGGATCAGGTACGGACGTCCACCGGCGTCGGGCACGGTCAGTTCCCCTCCCCGAGATCGAGGTACGCGAGCATGCCCTGGAGGCCGCCCTCGCGGCCGTAGCCCGACTCCTTGTAGCCCCCGAACGGGCTCGTCGGGTCGAAACGGTTGAACGTGTTGGCCCAGACGACGCCTGCGCGAAGGCGCTTGACCATCGAGAGGATCCGCGAGCCCTTCTCGGTCCAGACGCCGGCCGAGAGCCCGTAGGGCGTGTTGTTTGCCTTCTCGATCGCCTCCTCAGGTGTCCGGAACGTCAGCACGGACAGGACCGGCCCGAAGATCTCCTCCTGCGCGATGCGGCTCGACTGCGCCACGTTCGTGAACAGCGTCGGCCGGACGAAGAAGCCGCGCGCCGGCAGCTCGCAGGCCGGCTGGTACATCTCGGCGCCCTCGGCCTGGCCGGCCTCGATCAGCTCCTCGATCTTGGCCAGCTGGGCGGCGTTGTTGATCGCCCCGACGTCGGTGTTCTTGTCCAGCGGGTCGCCGACCCGCAGCGTCCCGAGGCGGTCCTTCAGTCGCTCGACGAACGGGTCCACGATCGACTCCTGGACCAGCAGGCGGCTCCCGGCGCAGCACACCTCGCCCTGGTTGAAGAAGATCCCGTTGACGACGCCCTCGACCGCCTGGTCGAGTGCCGCGTCGTCGAACACGATGTTCGCGGCCTTCCCGCCGAGCTCGAGCGTCAGCGCCTTGTCGCTCCCGGCGAGGTTGCGGGCGATCTCCTTGCCGACGGCCGTCGAGCCGGTGAACGCCACCTTGTCGACGTCGGGGTGCTTGACGAGGGCAAGGCCGATCTCACCCGGGCCCGTGATGATGTTCACGACCCCCGGCGGCAGGTCCGCCTGGCGGCACACGTCCGCGAAGAGCATCGCGCTCAACGGGGTCGAGCTGGCCGGCTTGAGCACGACCGTGTTTCCCGCGGCAAGCGCCGGCGCGATCTTCCACGCCAGCATCAGGAGCGGGAAGTTCCACGGGATCACCTGGGCGGCCACGCCGAGCGGCTTCGGGTCTCGGCCGGGGAAGGCGTACTCGAGCTTGTCCGCCCAGCCCGCGTAGTACCAGAAATGCGCCGCGGCGAGCGGCACGTCCACGTCGCGGGTCTCCTTGATCGGCTTGCCGTTGTTCAGCGTCTCGAGGACGGCGAACTCCCGGCTTCGTTCCTGGAGGATCCGTGCGATGCGGAACAGGTACTTGGCACGCTCGCTGCCCGGCATCTCGCCCCACGTGCGCTTGAACGCCTTGCGCGCCACGGCGACGGCATTGTTGACGTCCTCGATGCCTGCCCGGGCGATCTCGGCGAGGGGCTCCTCCGTGGCCGGGTCGATCGTGGTGAACCATTGGCCGCTCTTCGGGGCGACCTCCTTGCCGCCGACGAAGAGCCCGTACCGCGAGCGCAGCTTGACGACGTCGCGCGCCTCGGGGGCCGGCGCGTACTCCCAGGGGATCGGCTGGCCGTCGCCGAGGCCCCACGACGCCGGGGAGTCGGTGCCCCGCCCGACGGCGTCCGAGCGGGTGCGTGGAACCAGCGAGGTGGTCCCGGTCGCGCGCTTGCTGGTTGCCATCGCCGCCAGAGTACACCCGGATGCCTCGCTTCCTCCTCGCATCGAGGTGCCCAAACGGTCACCTAATGTGCGGGTCCTCCGGAATCCCGGGGCGCTACGCTGCACCCGTGAAGCGCCTGTCCAACGTCCAGGAGCTGCTCGACGGTCCGCTGGACCCGGATCTCCTCGACGGCAACCTCCGCGACCTGGCCCGGGTCAACCGCTGGCTGGGTGGCATCGCCCTCTCGAGACGCGCCCTCGTGGCACTTCTCCGGGGTCATCCCGGGCATGTGGAGCTGCTGGACGTTGGGACCGGCGCGGCTGACATCCCGGATGCCCTCGTGGAGTGGCTCGCCAGGCGACGGCGCCACCTGCTCGTGACCGCCGTCGACACGAGGCCGGAGATCCTGGCCGCGGCTCGCCGGCGGATCGGCGACCGCGTGGGCCTGAAGCTGGAGCTGGTCTCCGGCGACCGCCTGCCGCACGACGACGGTGCCTTCGACGTCGCCCATTGCTCGCTCGTGCTCCATCACCTGGATCCGGGCCAGGCGCACCGACTCCTGACCGAGATGGCGCGCGTCAGCCGCCTGGGAATCATCGTCAACGACCTGGACCGCGGCTGGCTGACGTGGGTCGGCGCCTGGCTGCTCGGCCGCCTCGCCACCCGTAACCCGTACACGCGACATGACGGGCCGCTCTCGGTGCGCCGGGCGTACCGGGCGGCGGAGGTGGCGCAGATGGCAACGCGCGCCGGTCTCGTCGAAACGGCGCGCTTCCACGACGTGTTCCGGCACCGGTACTCGATCTGCTTAGTGCGCGCGCCGACATCCGCGGGAGCCGACGAAAACGGTTGAGATTCGCCAAGTGACCGGTGGTAGTCTCGGCCCGCCGGGACGCCAGCGTCATCACAGAGGGAGGATCGACCAATGCACGTTCGAGTGAGGGCGACCGTGGGGGCCGCAGTGCTGGCCATGCTGTTGGCGCTCGCCGGTGCCGTGCCGGTCGCTGCCGCGCCGGCCAGGACGTCGTCAACGACGCCGGCGGTCAACCACTTCGCGGCGATCGCGGTCGAGCCGGCCACGGCAGCCTCCGGCGTGAGCTACGGCTACACGACCAAGGCCGGTGCGAAGACGCGCGCAAAGAACGAATGCCGCTCCGCGGCGACGCACCCCGCCAATTGCCAGGTATTGGTCTGGGTCGCCAATGGCTGCGCAGCGGTCGCCTACAAGGTTCGCTCCGGCGGCGGATACCGATATGGCGCGGCCTATGCGGCGACGAAGCGCGGGGCCAAGCAGCGGGCGAAGAACGCCATCGGTGGCGGCAGCATCCTCGCCTGGGCGTGCTCGGGCTGACCGCCAGCCGCACGAGACCTTCCGGCAGTCGCCATCCCTGAGGCTGCCGAACGGGCCGTTGCAGGGCCCGTCGAGCGGAGAGTCGACGTCGCCATCGTGGGCGGCGGGCCTGCGGGGACGGCCACCGCCATCCGCCTCGCCCGGGCCGGGGTCGATACCGCGCTCTTCGAGCGCGCCGCCGCGCCGCAGTGGCGTGCATGCGGCGTCTACACCTCGCCCCTGACGCGCGGCGGCCTCACCGAGATCGGCCTGGAGGAGGCGGAGCTGGATGCGCTCCTCAGGCCCGTCCCGGCGATGGTGGTGGAAACCATCGATGGGGCGACCTGCGAGCTCGACTACCGGCGCAACGGGAGCGCCTGGGGCGCCGATCGAGTCCGCCTGGACGCCGCGATGCTTGCCCGTGCGCGCGAGGCGGGTGCAGACGTGCGCGAGCGCACGACCGTGCGCTCGATCGAGCCCGGGACGTCGCCGTTCGCGGTGGACGGGAACCGCGGCAGGATGGCCTCCGTGCTGGAGGTCTCGGGCCCGACCGGTGTCGAGCGATGGAGCGCACGGATCGTGGTGGGTGCGGACGGGCCGGGCTCGCTCGTGGCGCGCGCGTTCGGCGTCCAGCGCTCCGCCCGGCACCTCAGACGGGCGGGGCTGACGGCCCACGTCCGGGAACCGCGCCGCGAGACTGCGGCGGATGAGCCCCGCATGGCTTACATGGTCATCGGCCGAGGCTGGTATTGCGGCCTCTGCCCGGTGCCGGGTGGCCGCGTGAACGTGGGCATCGTCATCGGCGAGCGACACCTGCGCCAGGCCCTCTCCCGCGGCGACCGGCCGGCCGGCATCGTGCGCCGCATCCTCGGGGCGCTGCCGCCTCCGCATGCGTCCCTGGCTGCCGAACCGATCGAAGACCACGTTGCGGTCGCTCTGCCGCTCGCCAATCGCGTGGCGCGCCGCAGCGGACCGGGCTTCCTGCTCGTCGGCGACGCGCAGGGCTTCGTGGATCCGCTGAGCGGGGAGGGCCTGCATCGCGCGCTCGTCTCGGCCGAGCTCGCCGCCGCCGCCGTCGTTCAAGGGCTCGGGACATCGCGGGAGCCTTCCTTCGACGACTACGATCGGCGCCTGCGCGCCCGCTTCCGTCGAAAGGACCTGCTCTCGTGGGTGCTTCAGGCATGCCTGGCGGAGCCGCGCCTGCTCGGATACGCGGTCCGCCGGCTCGACTCCCGGCCCGGGCCTCGCCACACCTTCGCCGGCGTGATGGCGGACCTGCTCCCGGCGCGACGCGCCTTCGAACCGGGGTTCCTCGGCGAGCTCTTCCGGCCGTGACGCAGCCGGGCCTCACGCGGCTCGCGTCGTACGGGGTCGCGGTGGACGACGACGAGCGGATCCTGCTCTGCCGGCTCAGCATCGACGAGCTCGACGTCGGCCAGTGGACACTCCCGGGAGGCGGGGTCGAGTTCGGTGAGGATCCGGCGGTCGCGGCCGTGCGCGAGATCGAGGAGGAGACGGGCCTGACCGTCCGGCTGCGCGGCGTCCTCGGGATCGACAGCCGCGTCTATCCGCCGCGCGAGAGGCGCAGCACGCCCCTGCACGCGATCCGGATTGTCTACGACGTCGACGTGGACTTGGACACCGGCGAGCTGCGCCACGAGGTCGGCGGCTCGACCGATCAGGCACGCTGGTTCTCGCGGGCCGAGATCGATGGGCTGCCCGTCGTCGACCTCGTGGAGGCCGCGCTGGCGATGCTCGACCGGCGGGCGGGCTGAGGGTGCACAGCTCGCTGTCGATCGAGGTGGAGTCGGCGCCAGAGACGGTGTTCGAGCTGGCACGCGACGTATCGCGGTGGCCGGCCCTGCTGCCGCACTATCGGCGCGCCGAGGTCCGCGCGCGCTCGGCGGATCGCGTCCTTGCGCAGTTCGTGGCCGTGCGCCGCTTCGGCCGCCTGCCTCTGCCAGTGACATGGCGAGCGGTCTGCTGGGCGGAGGCCGAGGATCCCGCGGATCTGCGGCTCCGGTTCCTCCACGTCCGGGGCGTGACCCGCGGCATGCGCGTCACGTGGCACATCCGGCCGCTGCCCGGGGAAGGGCCGCGGTCGAGGGTCACGATCGAGCACGACTTCGAGCGCGGGCTCCCGCTGCTGTCGGTGCTCGGGAAGAACGCCCTGCCGGCGATGGTCGACCGCGGCTTCACACGCCCGATCGCGACGCGCACGCTTCGGACGTTCAAAGCGCTGGCGGAGGCGGAGACCGAGACATCCCGACATCCCGATGACCGCTCCGCGACGAACCTACCTCTATGACGCACCTCGATGACGGAGCACAGCCATGACGAATCGACCGGCATGAAGAACGATCGCCGCCGAGTCTGGATCACGGGGATGGGCCTCGTGACGCCCGCCGGCATCGGCCGTGATGCCTTTTGGGATGGCCTTCAGGCCGCCCGCTCACCGGTGAAACGCATTGACCGGTTTGACCCGTCCACGTTCCGGTCGAAGGTGGCCGCACAGGTCGACAACTTCGAGCCGACCGACCACCTGACGGCGAAGGAGGCCCGGGCGACCGACCGCTTCAGCCAGTTCGCGCTGGCGGCGGGCCGGCTCGCAGTGGCCGACGCCGGCCTTCGCGTGAGCACGCGGTCCGGCGTCCGCCCCGATCGTGTCGGGGTCTACGTCGGCTCCGCGCTGGGTGGCATCGCCTACGCGGAGGTTCAGCACGAGCGCTATCTCGAGCGGGGCATCCGGTCGGTGGCGCCAAATCTGGCGCTTGCCGTCTTCGGCGGCGCGGCCCCGGCCAACCTGGGGATCGCGCTCGGGCTGCACGGGCCGATCCTCTCCACCGCGAACTCCTGCGCCGCGGGTGCCGTGGCCATCGGGGAGGCATTCCACGCCATCCGGGACGGCTCGGCCGACGCGGCCCTGGCAGGCGGCGTCGAGATCCCGCTGAGCCCGCTCGCGTTCGGCGCGTTCGACATCATCCGCGCGCTCAGCGCCGGCCACAACGAGGTGCCGGACCGGGCCGCTCGGCCGTTCGACGCGGAACGCGACGGGTTCGTGATGGGGGAGGGCGCGGCACTCCTGGTGCTGGAGGAAGCGGAGGCAGCCGAGCGCAGAGGCGCCACGCCGTACGCCGAGATCCGGGGCTATGCCGCCACGAGCGACGCGTATCACATGGTCCAGCCGCGACCCGACGGGCTCCAGGCGGCACGGGCCGCGCGTCTGGCCATGGCGGAGGGCGGGGTCAAGGCCCGCGACGTGGACTACGTCAACGCGCACGCCTCCTCAACGCCGCTCGGAGACGCCGCGGAGGCGCTGGCCATCAAGAAGGCGCTCGGCCCGCGAGCGGCGACCGTGCCTGTCAGCGGCACGAAGGCCTACTACGGGCATCCTCTCGGAGCGTCGGGAGCGATCGAGGCCGCCATCTGCTCCCTCGCCATCGCGCGGGGCTGGGCGCCCGGCACGGTCAACCTCGAGTCGCTGGACCCCCGCGTGGCGGAGCACCTGCCGGGCGTCATGTCGGAGCCGCTGGTAGCCCAGATCCGGACCGTCCTGTCGACTTCGTTCGGGTTCGGCGGCCTGAATGCGGCGCTGGTATTCGCCCGCCCGTAGGCGCGGGATCAGATGAAGCGCGACAGCCCGCGAGTCAAGAGCCAGATGGCGACCGGCAACGCGATGGCCGACACGACCGCACGCAACGTTCCCGGATCCCACGGCCAGGTCGAGAGGCGCGCGATGAATTCCCGCTCCTGCATCAGGCTCTGCTGAGCCTTGCTCAGAGCGTCGATGCGGGTGTTGGACGTCCCGGACACGCCCGGATCCGACTCATTCGCAGCCTCGCGCTCGATCGCTCGATGGAGCGCCGCCAGCGCGGTCTCCAGACGTCCGCTGACGTCGTCCAGGAGCCGCGACCGCTCGGCAGCAAGACGATCGTGGAGCCCGCGCAGCGGGATGATGAAGGCCGCGAGCGCGACCCCGATGAGCGGCAGGGCCGACACGAACGTCGTGGTCAGCCAGGCCTGATCGCTCGTGCCCGGATACGGCACGCCGATGAAGACAGCCAGGATGATGATGCCGATGGCGCTGCGGCCCGTCAGTTGGGACATGGCGTGCAGCGCGCCGGGCTGGAACAGGTTCACCCGGATCGCCGAGGCGTGCAGCTGCGACACGATGCGGAGCTGCCGGAACGTGTGGAACGCCAGCACGAAGACGATCGCCGCGATCAGTCCCTCCGCAATGGCGCGGAGGAGGACGTATGCCAGAGGATTGCCCGAGATCCCGTTGCCTTCCGGGTCCGCTGCGTACTCCGCGAGGGTGATCGCGTAGCCCAACGCCAGCAGCACCGCGGCCGGCCGCGCCGGCGTGACGGTCAGCCGGTAGCGCACGTGAGCCGCTTCCCGGTCGTCGAGATTGGTGGCGGGCCTGAACCGGTCCCAGGCACGCCCGGCGACGCGGTCGAGGTAGTGCACCAGTGCCAGCGGGAAGACGAAATAGAAGGCGTACGACGATTGGACCGGATCGAACCAGTCGAGGCCGGCCATCGCGCCCTCGAGGTTGGTCCAGAGGAGCGCGAAGACCGCGATGGCCGCGTAGGCGACCCAGGTGGGGCCCGGGAGCCGGTCGATCCACCTCGTCAGGACATCGACCCAGCTGGGCGCGTACGGACGATCCCCCGCCCTCAGCTCAGCGGTCACGGCCGGCTCCCCGGCCAGCCCGACCGTCGCGACACCCTTCGTCGTCATTGGCGTGCCGGAGTGTACCCAGTCCGGAGTGTCGAAGAGCCGCTCGCTGACGCGTCGCGCGTCGCCAACTCGGGCCGTCTCATCCCGCGAGTCCAGCTGCGTGAACGGCCAGCCCGACGAGGCCGCCTCCGACGATCAGCGGGACGGCCGCCCTGGGCAGGCGCACCAGCACGGCCAGTGAGGCGAGTGCCAGCGCGACGGTGATCGCGTCGACGAGCGTGGCACGCGCCAGCTGCACGGTGACCGCGGCGATCAGCCCGAGAGACGCCGCGTTGATGGCGTCGAGGAAGCCGGCCGCGGTCACGGAGCCGCGCAGCCGCGGCACGAACGGGTGGACGAGGGCGACCCCGACGAACGCCGGCAGGAAGACCCCGACCGTCGCGACGGCGGCGCCGCCGACGCCGCCCAGCAGGTAGCCGATGAAGGTCGCCGCCGTATAGACCGGGCCAGGGGTCACCTGGCCGATCGCCACGGCGTCGATCAGCTGGCGGTCCGTGAGCAGGCCCGGTCCGACGAGATCCGTGCGCAGGAACGCCAGCAGCACGTACCCGCTGCCGAACGAGAGGACGCCGATCTTCAGGAACAGCAGGAACAAGCCCGGCAGCGAGGTCGCCGCCAGGCCACCGATGAGGAGCTCGCCAAGGCGGGCCTTTGCGCCTCCGCCGCTGCCGACAACCGGAAGCGCCGCCACGGCGGTGAGCCAGCCGACACCCGTTCCGCGACGCCGGCCCAGCGCCAGGACAAGCCCGCACAGCAGCGCCGCTCCGATGACGAGGATCGGGTCCATGCCGAGGAGCGTTCCCGCGGCCGCGGCCCCGGCGATCACGAGCGTCGCCGGACCGCGCACCGCTGCCGGGGCGAGCCCGGCGACCGCCACGGCGACGACAGCCACGACCACGGGCTGCACGCCGTAGAGGATCCAGCCGATCTCCGGGCGGCTCCCGAACTGCTGGTACCCGGCGGCCAGCAGCAGCACGGCGACCACGGCCGGGCCGATGAAGCCGAGGCCCGCGGCGAGGAGCCCGCGCAGGCCGCTGCGTGCCTGCCCGATCGCCAGCGCCACCTCGGTGGATGTCGGGCCCGGCAGCAGGTTGGCGGTGCCCAGCAGGTCCAGGAAGCGCTGCTCGTCGAGCCAGCCAAGCTCCCGCACGAAACGCTGCCGGAAGAGCGCGATGTGCGCGGACGGTCCGCCGAAGCCCACGATCCCCAGCCGGAGGAACTCGCGCAGGACCTCGCGGGCGGAGTGCGGCCCTGGATCACGAATCGTCGGGAACCCTCCAGCGGGACGGATTCCCCACGGTACCTCCTCGGGGCCTCGCTGAGGTGAGGCGGGCGCGCGGCGTGAGCGAGAATGGATGCATGACTGCGATCCGTGCCGTCGCGGACCGCACGTCGGCCCCAGCGTGAACGGCGCCACAGACGGCCTCCGGAACACTCGATGAGCGGCCGCGGCGAGGCGGAGCTCCACGCGCCGGCCATCGTGGGGCGCGATGCGGAGGTGGCTGCGGTCGACGCGTTCCTGGGCGCATCGACGAGCGGCCCCAGCTCGCTCGTGTTCACCGGCGAGGCCGGGATGGGGAAGACCACCCTCTGGCAGGCCGCGGTGCAGGGCGCCCGCGACCGTGGCGGGCACGTCCTGATGGCGCAGCCGACCGAGTTCGAGCGACAGCTCCCGTTCGCCGCGCTTGCCGACCTGCTGCGGGATGTGGATCCGGGAACGCTCGCCTCGATCCCGCTTCCGCAGCGCTCGGCCATCGAGGCCGCACTCCGGCGCACGTCAGCCACGGCCGACCCGCTCGCGGTGGCGATGGGATTCGTTTCGGTCCTCGGCGCGCTCGCTGCGCCGCTGGAGGGCCGGGCAGCCGTGATGGTCGCCGTCGACGACGTCCACTGGTTGGACGGTCCGACCTCGCGTGTCCTCGAATTCGCCTTTCGCCGCGCTGCCGATCGCCGGATCTGCGTCGTGCTTGCAGCGCGGACGGGCGAACCGGCGCCGGTCGCGGCCGTCCTCGCGCGAGTCCTCCCGGCCGAGCGGAGGCAGCACGTCCCCGTCGGCCCGCTGAGCCTGGGGGCCCTGCACCGGCTCCTGGTCGCGCGCCTCGGCCGTCCGTTCCCGCGCCCGACGCTGGTCCGGCTGCAGCAGGCGTCCGGTGGCAATCCGCTGGTGGCGCTCGAGATCGGCGCGGCGTTGATCGAGTCCGGCGAGAAGGTGGTGCCCGGCGCCTTGCTGCCCGTCCCTGAATCGTTGCGACTGCTCCTGCACCGCCGGATCGCGCGGCTGCCCACCGAGACCCGCAAGGCACTCCTCGTGGTCTCGGCCCTCGCCGATGCCGACGAGGACAAGCTCGCCAGAGCGCTCGAGGTCGATGACCTGGAGGCCGTCCTCGCGCCCGCGGAGGAGGCGGGCCTGCTGACCCGTGAACGGGGGCGCTTCCGGTTCAACCATCCTCTGACGGCCTCCACCGTGTATGCCGCGGCCTCGCCTCGCCAGCTCCGTCTGCTGCATGCCCGTCTCGCCGGGTTGAGCGCCGACCTGGAGGAACGCGCGGGTCACCTGGCACGGTCTGCGGACCCGCCGGACGAGCGTGTTGCGGCGGTCCTGGAGGAGGCCGGCATGCATGCCCGGCAGCGAGGCGCTGCTGACATCGGCGGGGAGTTGCTCGCGCTCGCACGGAGCTACACCGAGCCCAGCGATCGACCGGCCGCCGCCCGTCGTGTGCTGGCGGCCGGTGAGGCGATGCTCGAGGCCTCCGACATGGTCGCCGGCAGCCGGTTCCTGGAGGAGTCCATTGCGTCGATGGCCGGCGGTCCCGACCGTGCGCGGGCGCTGTTGCTCCTCGCGACGATCCACTGGTACGACGACATCGCACTCGCGGAGCGCCTTGCCCAGGAGGCCCTCCAGGAAGCGGAAACAGACCGCACGCTCCAGGGCAGGATCCACACCCGGATGGCGCTCTTCACCGCGAACCTCGCCGATGCCGCGGCACATCACGACGCGGCGGTCACGCTGATCGATCCCGAGGAGGACCCGAGCCTCCTCGCGTACGCGCTCCTGAGCAAGTTCTACGGCGCCGTGCAAACCGGCGAGCGGCCGGCCGTCGACATGCTGGATCGCGCCCTGGACCTCGAGCCGGATCGACCCAGCTGGGAGGTCAGCACCATCCCGGCCCTGTGGTGGAAGTACACCGACGACTACCCGCGTGCCCGACAGCGGCTCCAGCTGCACCTCCGATGGGCGCGGGAATCCGGTGACGCATCGTCGGACGCGGAGCTGTATGCGCACCTCGCGGAGCTGGAGCTCTGGGCCGGGGACTGGACGCTGGCCGAGCGGTACGCGGATCAGAGCGTCGACGCCGCGGAGCAGATGGGTCAGCCGCTCGAGAACTCCTCGCATCGTGTCCAGGCGCTGGTCCGGGCGCACCTGGGGCGGACCGCGGAGGCACGGTCGGCGGGGCTCGCCGGACAGGCGGCGAGTGCCGCGTCCGACGATCTGATGCTGTCGGCGATGTACCGAACCGTCCTCGGCTTCGCGGCACTCACCGACAACGACCCGACCGAGGCGCACCGCCAGCTCGCGCAGCTCGAGGGAGAGCTTGCCGCGATGGAACAGCGCGAGCCGATCCGGTTCCGCTGGGAGCCCGATCACGTCGAGGCGTTGCTGCTGATCGGCGACGTGGCCGCCGCGGAGGCGGTGCTCGAGGGGCTGGCCGCGCGTCACCGCCGCCTGCCGCGGCCATGGACGGCGGTCGTCACACCACGCTCCACCGCGCTGGTCCTCGCCGCCGGTGGCGATGCGGAGGGGGCCCTCGCGCAGTCAGACGCCGCGGTCCAGGCTTTGGCGGACCTGGCATCGCCGTTCGAGCATGGTCGGACGTATCTCGTTCACGGCCGCCTGTTGCGCCGCGCCAACCGGCGCCGGGCGGCGGCCGACACGCTGGGCCAGGCACGCGAGATCTTCGAGCGGCTTCCGGCACCGCTCTGGGCGCAGGCAGCCAGGAACGAGGCAGCCCGGCTCGGGCTTCGCCGGGACGCGGGCAGCGGGCTCACTCCCAGCGAGCGCGAGGTGGCGTCGCTGGCCGCGCAGGGCCTGACCAATCGTGCCGTCGCCGAGCGGCTGTTCGTCAGCTCCAAGACCGTCGAGGCGAACCTGGGGCGGGTCTATTCGAAGCTGGGAATCCGGTCGCGAGCCGAGCTGGGCCGGGTGATGGCCGCCGTCGACGCGGACGAGCAGGGGCGCTCCGCGATCGATTCCTAGGGAATCGCCCGACGTTCCGCGGGCGCGGCTCGCCCTACCGTCGGCGCATGAGTGATCCCCAGCATCCCGAGTCTCCGACTGCAAGCTTCCTCGTGGAGCGCTACTGGCCGGGCGTCACGAGGCCCGCCCTCGACGCCGCCGTCGATCGCGTCCGGCACGCCCTGCCGGGAACCTCCGGGGACGGCACGCCCGTGACGCATGTGGCGACCCTGCTGCTCGAGCGCGACGAGGTGGTGTTCTGCATCTTTGGCGCCACCTCCCGCGAGGCCGTCGAGGCGCTCAACCGGCGAGCGGAATTTCCGTTCGATCGGATCGTCCAGGGCACGTGGCTCTCCTGGGAACGGGCCGACGACCGCGCACGCCGAAGCTCCAAACGTCGCGGCGGCACGCGAAGCAAGGTGGCTGGCCTGGTCGCTGCCGGAGCGTTGTTTCTCGCCGCCTGCGCCGGAGGTGCGCCGCAATCGTCCGTGCCTGGGGCGGCCGGCGGCTCGGCGACGGCGTCCACAGGCTCGACGGCGTCCCCGGCTCCAACGTCCGCCGGCTCGCAGGCCGGCGCCGACCAGTGCTCGTACCTCACCACGCCTGAGATCGAGACAGCCACCGGCCTCGAGGTCGCGCAGTCCGGCCCGGATGCGCGCGGCATCAGCCGCTGCATCTGGACACTCTCCGCCGAGGGACTCAACGAGATCGGCCTGTCGGTCCACCTCAACAGCGAGCGAGCGAAACAGGACCAGGACTTCGAGTGCAACGAAGGCTTCGGTCTGAAACCGCTCGCGGGCGTGGGCGATTCGGCATGCGCCTCCACGGTCACCGGTGGCGAGTACCTGCTCTCGGCGCTCCGGGGCGACGACCGCGTCCTCCTCCGGATCAGCTCGGATTTGAACAACCACGTCAAGAACGCGGCCTGGGCGGCGCTCGCCCAGTCCGTGCTCGCGAAGCTGTGAGAAGGGGTTCCATGATCACCATCGGTCGATCGCAGCGCTCCCACCGGCCGTCTTGGCGCCGTGGCTGGTTCGTGGTTGCCTTGTCCCTGGGCCTCCTGGCAGGCCCCATGCTCCTGTCCCCCGGCATCGTGGTCGCGGAGGATGGCGACTCGCTCGCGATCGGTCGCGACAACGAGTCGTGCACCGGCTCGCCGACCTGTTTCCCGTCCTACGCCACCACGCTGCTCCTGGGCCGCGTCGAGTTTCCGCGGTCCGTGTTCGTGGCCCAGAACCGCTACGGCAACGGCCAGTTCGGCAACGAACGCGGGAATGCCGGTCCGGCCATCACCGGCGACGCCTCGGGCCTGGGCACCGGCGTTCAGGGGTTGTCCGCCACCGGCAGCGGGGTGTACGGCATCTCGGAGGACGGCAGCGGCGTCCAGGCGTCCGCGAATGGCGCGGTCGCGGCTCTCTTCACGGAGAACACCTCGAGCGGCGCCGCGCTGTTCGCCAAGGGCCGGAACGGCGACGGCATCTTCTCGACCACCATCGCAACGAACCGCAGTGGCGTCTACGGCGAGAACACCGGCGGGGGTGGCTGGGGCGTCGTCGGGCGCACCAACGCCGAGCTGAAGCCCGGGGTCTGGGGCGACAACGTCGGCGGCGGCAACGGCGTGTACGGTCTCTCCAACGGGGACTACGCCAGCGGCGTCTACGGCTTCAACTCCACCGACGGCTACGGCGTGGCCGGCCGCACGGGCAGCGCGGTGCGAGCCGCGACGCTCGGCGACAACACCGGCTCGGGCCCGGGCGTGGTCGGGGAGAGCGCGGGCGGCACCGGTGTGCTGGGCATCAGCCACGCCGCGCGCACGGCCGGGGTCACCGGTGATGCGACCGCATCGACCGGCATCGGCGTCCTGGCGACCGCGTCAGGCTCCGGGACGGCTCTTTCCGTCAACGGCAAGGCAAAGTTCAGCCGGAGCGGCATCGTCACGATCCCGGCCGGTGCGACGAGAATCACGAGGACTGGAGTGGCCCTGACGAGCGCCAGCCTCGTGCTCGCCACGCTCCAGGCATACCGCGCCGGGGTTGCCGTCGCCGCCGTGGTGTCCAACGCCGGGGCGGGGAGCTTCACGATCTATCTCACCAAGGCCGTGACCACAGCGACGAAGGTCGCCTGGTTCGCGCTCAACTGATGGGAGCGGCCGGGTCCCTCAGTCGACGGTGAAGTAGTCGGGGCCCTGGTAGCGGCCGGTGCGCTCCTTGCGGATCTGCATGAGCACGTCGTTGAGCAGGCTGCTGGCACCGAAGCGGAACCGGTCGGGCGTCATCCAGCGCGGACCGAGCGTCTCGTAGAGCACCACCAGGTACTGGATGGCTTCCTTGGCCGTGCGGATGCCACCGGCCGGCTTCATCCCGACGATTCGGTCGGTGCGCCGGTGGAAGTCGCGGATCGCCTCCAGCATCACGAGGGTGACCGGCAGGGTTGCCGCAGGCGAGACCTTGCCGGTGGAGGTCTTGATGAAGTCCGCCCCGGCGGCCATCGCCAGGATGCTCGCGCGGCGCACGTTGTCGAACGTCTCGAGCTCGCCGGTCTCCAGGATCACCTTCAGATGCGCGGAGCCGCACGCGGCCTTGATGGCCACGATCTCGTCGAACACCGTCGCGTAGTCACCCGACAGGAACGCGGCGCGGTCGATGACCATGTCGATCTCGTCGGCGCCGGCCTCTGCCGCCTGGCGAACCTCGGAGAGCTTCACGTCCAGGTAGGTCTGGCCGGACGGGAAGCCGGTCGCCACGCTGGCGACCTTGACGCCCGACCCAGCCAGTGCCTCCTTGGCGATCGGCACGAGCGCCGGATAGATGCAGATCGCGGCGACCTTGGGGATGGTCGGGTCGGAGGGGTCGGGCCGCATCCCCTTGGCGCAGAGCGCCCGCACCTTGCCCTCGGTGTCCTTCCCCTCCAGGGTCGTCAGGTCCATCATCCGGATCGCCAGGTCCAGCGCCCACAGCTTGGACTCGCGCTTGATCGAGCGTCGCTGGAGCGCTTCGACACGCTCGACGACGCCGACCTGATCGACGCCGCCGGCTCGATCGAGCAGGGCCGCCGGCGAGCCGCCACGGCCGACCCACGCCCGCACCAGCGCGGACGCCTGGGACTCCGCGGTCGCGCGCGCCTCCGCCTGGTCGGCCGGATGCTGAACGGCACCAGCGATCGTGCTCATGCGGACATCCTACTCGCGAGTCGGCTACCGGGCCAGCGCGCTTGACCCCGCGCCCCGCGATGTGTGACCGTTAGGTCACATGGAATCCACCGAAAGCGAGCGGCTGGATCGCTGCTTCCAGGCCCTCTCCGACTCGACGCGGCGCTCCATCTGGCGGCTGCTCGAGGCACGGCCCGGGCTGACCACGGCGGACCTCGCCGCGGAGCACACCCGCCTGACGCGCTGGGCGGTCATGAAGCACCTCGCGGTGCTGCGCGACGCCGGCCTGGTCCAGACCCTTCCCGACGGCCGCCGCCGCCGCCATTACCGCGACGACCGCGACCTGCCCATGCTGCGGAGCTGGCTCGGAGACGGCTGAGCTCTGGTACTCCTGGGGAGTGCCGGTGCCCGCCCGCACCGCCTACGGTCGCCTCGTGACACGCGAGTCCGTGATTCCGCGCCTCGCGATGCCCTGGGCGCATCCCGCGCCAATCGCCCGCGCGATGGGCCCGCTGTCGCGCCTGCGGGCCGTCGGACGGGAGCGCGTGGCCGTGGCCGCGATCCTGCTGCTTGCTGCGCTCGCCCGGATTCCAGCCCTGGGCAGCACGCTGGACGAGTTCGCCCATCCGTTCAGGCAGACCCAGACCGCCTACGTCGCGCTGCTGTTCCACGAGCACGGCATCGACCTGCTGCACGCAAGGCTGCCCGTGCTCGGACCTCCGTTCGAGGTGCCGCTCGAGCTGCCGCTGTTTCAGGCTCTCGCGAGCGTGGTCATGAACGCCGGCGTCGCCCCGGACCTGGCGCTCCGACTCACCGCGATGGCGTTCTTTTTCCTGACGGCCGGCCTCCTGTGGGCCTTCGTGCGCCGGATCTCCAGTGGCACGGCGGCGATGGCGGCCCTGATCCTGTTCGTCGCGTCGCCGTTCGCGCTGGTCTGGTCGCGAGCGCAGCTGATCGAGTACATGGCGACGGCGGCAGCGCTCGCGTGGCTCCTGTTCGCCATGCGCTGGCGCGACAGCGGCGGCCGGTGGGCGTGGCTGCTGGCTGTCGGCTCGGGCTGCGTGGCGCTACTGGTGAAGGTGACCACCGGGGCGTTCTGGATCCTGCCGCTGCTGGCGTATCGAGCGGCTCCCCGGGCCGACGGACCGAAGGGCGCCTCCCGGCTCAGGCGACGGCTGCCCTTCCTTGCGCTGCTCGGCATCCCCTTTCTCACGGCCGGCGCGTGGACGCTGTATGCCGACCAGGTCAAGTCACAGTCGCCGCTGACCGCGTGGCTGATGAGCAGCCAGCTGACGACATGGAACTTCGGCACGCTGTCCCAGCGCCTGGACCCGAACACGTGGATCACGCTGATCGTGCGAGCGACGCAGGAGTTCGGAGGGCTGCTTGCGGCCCTCTTCCTGGTGGGGCTGGTGATCTGCTTCCGCGTGCGCGAGCAGCGGCGCCTGTGGCTCGCCGTCGCGGCGACCGCCGTCCTGCCGCCGCTCGTCTTCACCAATCTCTACCTGATCCACGACTACTACCTCGTCGCGGTCTCTGGAGGGATCGCCATGGTCCAGGGACTGCTGGTCGCCTACCTCCTGGCGCCGCTCCGGAGACCGCGCGTCCGCCGTCTGGCGATCGCCGCCGCAGCGGTCCTCCTGGTCGCCTCGATCGCGGCCTCGAGCTATTTCTGGGGCTACGCGTACGAGCGGCAGACCGACCCCAGCGGCAGCCTGGCGCAGGCCGCGGAGCTGGCGGCCAACAGCGCGGCGACGGACCTCGTCGTCACCGAGGGTCGCGACTGGTCGCCGGAGATCCTCTACCTGGCCCGGCGTGAAGGCCTTGCAGTCCCGACCTGGCTCGCCGAAGGCGGCCGGACGGACCTGATCGACCCGCAGATCTACCGCTCGGCGTCCTTCATGAACCCGTCGACCGGGCACCTGGAGCTGCTCGCTCGCTGGCCGATCGTGGAGGTCCTCGGGGAGCGCACCTACGGGCTTCGGATGGCTGCGAGGGACCTCGGGCAGCCGCGGCTGCTGGCCGCGGACGACGGCACGCTGCCTGTGCCTGCGGCCACGACCGCGCTCACCGCCGCCCCGATCGAGGTGCCCTGCGACGGCCAGACCCATGCCATCCCGGCGGGGACCGCAGGCACGTGGCTGGAGCTTTCGCCGGCCCCGGCAACGGCCCGGTTGATCGTGGGGGACGCCTACGGCGCGGTGCCCGCCCGACGGCTCGTGCTCATCGGACGCGGCCTCACGCCGGCCGGTCACGTCCAGCTGGCGTGCCTCGGAGCCACGAGCATCGTCGTCGAGCGCGCCCTGGACGGTCCGATGCCCGGCCGCTGACGGGCGCCGGCTGCCGCTGCCTGCGCTGACCGGGCGCTGGCTGAGCCGACTGGCCCGCGCTCAGCCGATTGGCCCGCGCTCAGCCCGATTGGCCCTCGCTCAGCCGCCCGGCCTGGGGAACTCGTACTCGCCCTCGACGCCGGGCCAGCGAATGTCCCAGGTGGGGCTGAAGTAGACGGGGACCACGCACGGGTCCACGCCGCCGATGCACTGGCTCGTCGCCGTCCAGTGGTCATCCGGGAGGGACGGGAGCCGGAAGTCGGCGCCGATCCCGAGCGTGAACACGGCCACAAGGACGAACGCGCCCGTGCGCTCGCGGCCGGGCCGGCCGCGGATGAACCATGCGCCGATCGCGAGCAGCATCAACGCCCCCGGCACGAGGAAGTACCGCGGCGCCGCCTGCGGGAACGCCAGGTTCACTCCGTCGCGCTGCGCCATGAACGCGCCTCCGACCATCGCCAGCCAGGCGTACAGGAGCGGGCCGCGCACACCGGCGGGCAGCTTCCACCAGGCCCGCAGCGTGCCGGCGAGCATCGGGATCGAGGCCAGCACACCGAGGACGAGCGGCACGGCGGCGAGGCCGAGCAGCACGCCCACCTGCATGCCGAGCGGCCAATCGAGGAACAGGCGTCGGATGAAGATGCCCGCGATGGTCAGGGGCTGCATCAGCTCTGCCGACCGCCGCCCGTCCACGATGAGGCTCGCCGCCTGCACCAGGGTGACGATCCCGAGGACGGCGACCACGAGGAAGTCGGCGCGGCGTCGCAGCCGGTAGGCGCGCCACCAGAAGAGGGGCTGGAGCAGGACGCCTGTCAGGCCGGACAGCCCGGCGACGGCGACGGCCGTGAGATCGGCGAGGGTGCCGGCGCGCCCGCGCGCGGGTCGCGCGAAGAAGAAGGCGATCAGGAACAGTGCAGCCAGCCGTTGCACGTCGACCATCGTCCCGAACGTCTCGTGGACCCCGGGCAGGACGACGACCAGCCCGGCCAGCGCCAAGCGCCAGCGCGCATCGGGGATCACGGTTGCCATCCGGTCCGATGCGAGGAAGGCGGCGAGCGCGGCGACCAGCGCCAGGCCGAGCAGGTTGTCCACGAGCGGAGCGAGCGCCACCGGGACGACTCGTTCCAGGGCTGCCGCGACACGGATGGCCAGGCTCTGGTAGCCGGCATACGGCCGGAACAGCAGCTCCAGCGGGCCGTTCGCGAACCAGGTCGCGGTGTAGAAGGCGCCGTCCTCGAGGATGAACTGGGGCCGCAGCAGCGAATCCGGGCGGCGCACCAGCAGTGCGCCGATCGCCGCGACGAACACGAGCCCACGACGGGCCAGCTCGCCGAGTCCCAGGTACCGCGCCCAGGCCACCTCGGTCGCCCGCTCGAAGCCGAGCCGGGCGCCGACGGCGACGCCGGCGGTCATCCCCGCGTCTCGGTCACGAGGCGGACGGCGCGGCGACCCGCCACGAGATCCAGCGTGGGAGGCGCGACACGGCAGGCAGCCGCTCCGGCATGCCGCGACGGAGGGCCGAGATGGCGACCAGGATGGCCAGCCCGTGGGTCCACAGGGTTGGCAGTCCCAGCGTGGCCGCCACGACCACGGTCCAGCGCCGGTCCGTCAGTGCGCCCCATGTCACGATCGCCGCCGCGGCGGCCAGCCTCGCCACGAGCGGCACCGCCACGAAGTTCGGGCCGATCGACGGCTGCGTCTCCTGGAGCGAGCGGAGCCAGTCGCTCCAGGCGTCGGGCGCGAGGACGATGCCGAGACCTGCGACTGCCGCCGTCGCGCCGAGGGCCACCAGCAGCGAGCGCCACTCGCGGCGAACTGCGAACCAGAGCAGCCCGACGCCGGGCGTCACCTTGGTCAGCAGGAGGAACGCCCACGTCGCGGGCCAGCGGAAGCCAAGCACGATCGCGGCCGCGATCAGCAGGTGGATATTGCCCATGTAGAGCTCGAAGATGATCGGCGGGAAGCACAGCAGCGGCAGCCAGCTCCGGCCGGCGAGCCAGAGGTAGACACCGAACATCGCGGCGGCCCAGGCGATCGCGAAGACGGGCCACGGGATCAGCGTGAAGAGCTGGAGCAGCGGAATGAACGCGGGCGAGTAGCGATAGATGGTGTACCCGTTGGCCGTGCCCGGACCCGCGTAGATCGGATCCCGGGGGAAGCCCCAGTAGGCACGCGAGTCGAAACCGAAGCCGTTCGGGATCGTGGGGCCGACCACGAACACGACCACGTACAGCAGCAGCGCGGCGAACGCCACGCACAGGCACCAGCCGAGAGTCTTGAGCGGCATCCGCCTCGTCCCAACGCCTCCCCGTCAGCTGCGGTCTCTGGTCCGGACCGCACCGCAGCCAACGCTACGGGCGCGGGCGCGCGCCCGCGATGACCCGATGGGGCTACGCGAGCAGGTCCGGCAGGCGCTCGAGCCAGTCCGCGCCGCCCGCGGCCGCGATCACGGCTCCCTCACGCAGGCTTGCGTCGGAGATGTCGAGGTGCGCGATGCCGTAGCGCGCCAGCACCGCGTCGAGCAGTGCCGCGCCCGCCGCGAGCTGCGCGGCGCGTCGCAGGCTGACGCGATACCTCGCGGAGATCTCGGCCGCGGTGCGTGACGCCAGGACCGCGAACGTGCGCTCCAACTGGTCACGCCCGAGGCCGGTGGGGTCGCTCGGCTCGGCCGCGACCCTGCCGAGGTTCGTGGCGGAGCCCCCCACGGCGACCGCGCGTTCCGCGGCGACCTTCGGCAGGTCCTCCATCAGACGGCCTGCCTCCACCCGCAGGGCATTGATCTCGAACCAGGTCGGGGGATCGTGGCTGACCAGCAACGAGGTCAGGCGGCTCGACCCGGTGGGCAGCGCGCCGACCACCGGCCGCGACCCCGGGACCGCCACGATCACCTCCGTCGAGCCGCCGCCGACGTCCACGACCAGCAGCGGCGCATCCGGCCGGCGACCACCCGTGACGCCGAACAGCGTCAGCTGCGCCTCGGCGTCGTGGCTCAGCAACTGGAGCGGGTGGCCCGTCGCGCGCAGCACGTCCGCCTGGATCACGGAGCGGTTGCTCGCGCGGCGCAGGGGCTCGGTGCCGAGGAGGGTGACCGTGGTCGCGCCGAGCTCGGCAGCCTTCCTCGCGTACGTCTCGAGCGCCCGGACGACCGCATCGCGCGACTGGGTGGGCAGATGCCCCTCCCGGTCGACGACGTCGCCGAGCCCGAGCTGGACGCTCTCGTCGGCCAGCGCAACGAGCCCGTCGCGCCCGACCTCGGCGACGAGCAGATGGATGCTGTTGCTGCCGACATCGACTGCGGCGCCGATCCTCGCGAGTCGAGAGGTCACGACCTAGATGGGCGGAAGCCCGCGCCTGCCCTCGATGAGGTAGTGCACGAACCAGTCCCGGATTCGATTGATGTTCTCCACCCGGCGGAACGGGGCGCCGCTGCGCGTCAGCTCGTGCGATTCGTCGGGGACGCGCATGAAGCGCACCTCGCGCTTGAGCGATCGCAAGGCCGTGAAGAGCTCCTCGCCCTGGGTGATCGGGCAGCGCAGGTCCTTCTCGGAGTGCTGGATCAGCAACGGCGTGTGGATGTCCTTCGCGTAGGCGATCGGGCTGTGGCGCCAGTAGAGGTCGGGGTCCTCCCACGGGTTGACGCCGTATTCGTACCGGCCGAACAGCGGCCCCGCGATGTCGCCGCTGAGCATCTCGGACGTCATGTCGTTGACGCTCCGGCAGCTGACGGCCGCCTTGAAGCGGTCGGTGTGGCCGACCATCCAGCTCGTCAGGTAACCGCCGTACGAGCCACCGGTCACCCCGAGCCGGTCCGGGTCCGCGAGCCCGTCGGCGATGAGCGAGTCTATCCCGCCCATGATGTCGCGCATGGGCCCGTCGCCCCAGTCGGTGAAGTTGGCGTAGCAGAAGTCCTGGCCGTAGCCCTGCGAGCCGCGCGGGTTACAGGCGTAGACGCTGATGCCCGCGGCGACGAGGACCTGCCACTCCCAGAACAGCGACCAGCCATAGAGCGTGGCGGGGCCGCCGTGGATCTCAACGACCAGCGGCGCGGGCTTCCCGTTCCGCCGAGGCGCCTCGAGGAACCAGCCCTGGATGGACCGGCCGTCCACCTCGTGCCAGCGGGTCACCGGCGCGACGATCTCCACGTCCGCCCAGGCGTCGCCCATCAGATGGGACAGGCGGCGCTGGTCGCCCTCGGCGGCGGCGCGCCCACCGGACGGCAGCCGGACGTCGTCGACGGCAATGTCGGGCGTCTCGTCACCCGTGAACGAGACCGACGCGACGCGCAACCCCTTCCCGGCCGGGACGGCGTCGGGTCGGGTGATCGAGTGCTCCCCCGCGGTGAGGCGCGTGACCTGGCGGTCGTCGCCGGAGACGCCCCAGAGCTCGTACGCGCCGTCCACGGGAGCTGCGAAGAGGATCCATTCCGCGTCCCCGCTCCAGAACAGCCGCGGCTCGGGGACGCCGGAGAGGTCGCTGCCGAGGGCGGCGCCGACCATGAGGTCGCTGTCGGCGGTCAGGTTCTCCCCGGGGTCCTCGGCGCGCGGCCGGAAGCGCCACACGTCGTTGCGTGACGCGTTGCCGGCCGGGTAGCGATGGCCGCTGGCCGCGATCCAGCGACCGTCCGGGCTCCACGCCGGCGTCCCGAAGGCACGGTCACCGCGGCCGCCACTGACCCGCGTCACGGGCCCGCCGTCGGCATCGACCAGGTACAGGTCGTACCGCCACGTCAGGTCGGCATCCGGGTGCCGCTTGGACACGAAGCAGATGCGCTTGCCGTCGGGGCTCCACACCGGTTGGTCGTCGGAAGCCTTGCCGCTGGTGATCCGCCGGGCGCTCCCATCCACGGTTTCCACGATCCAGAGGTTGCCCGGCTTGTCGTAGATGAAGCCCGTGCCGTTCAACATGTACTGGAGGCGGTCGATCAGTCGAGCGTCGCCCTCGGGCGGCTCGCCCGGCTCCCGCGACTTCCGCGGCTTCGTCGCGGACGTGGCCGCCGACACGACGCACAACCGCGCGCCGTCGGGGCTCCAGGCAAGGTCAGAAACGGACTGCGGAAGCTGCGTGAGCTGGCGTGCCTCGCCCCCGTCGGTCGGCAGGAGCCAGACCTGGGTCGCGTCCTCGGGCAGCTTCCCGGGGTTTCCGTCCCGCTGCGCGTCCTTCGGCCGGCTGCCGCCACCGCCTGCCTGGAGCACGGCGCCGCGGTCGCTCAGGAACGCCAGTGTTCGGCCGTCCGGGCTCCAGCGCGGCGCGCTGTCGTGCTTCGCACCGAGCGTGATCTGGCGCGCCGGAGCGGAGCCGTCCGCGGGCACCAGCCACAGGGAGGTCCGGTAGTCATCCAGGTCCGGGCTGGACTCCTTGACCACGAACGCGATCCGCCCTCCGTCGGGCGAGATGCGGACGTCCGTCGGGATGCGCAGGGCGTAGAGGTCGTCGGCGCGCGGCGCTCGGGGCATCAATCTCCCTCTCCAACATGCCATGCGGCCACGCCCGACGAGTCGGTGACGGGCCAGGTCGCAGTCTAGTGCCGCTCGGGGCAGGGGCGCCACCCCGGGCCGAGGTGACGCACCGGAGCCCACCCAACAGCACCGGACCCCAGGGCAACCGGTACCCACGTTCGGCACCGGGGAGGACCCCCGCGCCGGGCCGTGGTGCATCGGCACAACGGGCTACCCGGGCCACGTTGCACGCAGTACCTCGTGGTGGTTCTCCGGCCACGCCGAAGTGCGTAGCTTCACGGTCGCACCGCTGCGCCCCGCCCGCCCCTCGAGGAACTCGCATGACTCAACGCCGGATCTCACTCCTGGCTTCGTTCGCCTTGATCCTCCTCATGGCCGTCCAGCCGGCCTCCGCCCAGGCGGCCGCGCGCCCATCGATGGCAGGTTCGGGCGTCTCGGTGATCGTGCGCGCGGACGCAGGCGCGAACCGCCAGGTGCGTGCAGCGATCGCCCGAACGGGCGGAACGGTCGAGCGCGCCATCGGGCTGATCAGAGGCTTCGTGGCCCGAGTGCCGGCCGGTTCCATCCGCACGCTTCGCCATAGCGCCGGGGTGACCGCAGTGACGGCGAACGTCCCCGTCGAGCTCGCCAGCTCGGCGATGACCAGCGAGGAGACCGATCTCGGGACCTTGGACAACGTCCGCCACGCCATCGGCGCGGACGCCTATTGGGCTGCCGGCTATACCGGCGAGGGCGTGGATGTCGCGGTCATCGACTCGGGCGTGGCTCCGGTTCCGGGGCTCTCTGCCGCCGGCTCAGTGATCAACGGGCCCGATCTCTCCTTCGAATCCCAGGATCCCGACCTGCGCTACCTCGATACCTTCGGCCACGGCACCCACATGTCGGGGATCATCGCGGGCAGCGACCCGGCACACGGCTTCTATGGCGTCGCGCCCGGGGCCCGGATCGTCAGCGTCAAGGTCGCCGACGCGTTCGGCACGACGGACCTGTCACAGATCCTCGCCGCCATCGACTGGGTGGTGAAGCACCGCCACGATCACAGCGGCGAGCTGGACCTCGACATCCGGGTGCTGAACCTCTCGTTCGGCACCAACGGCGTCCAGGACTACACGATCGATCCCCTGGCCTATGCCGTCGAGCAGGCCTGGAAGAAGGGCATCTTCGTCGCGGTCGCCGGTGGCAACGAGGGCTACGGCACGGAGAAGCTCAACAACCCCGCCTACGACCCCTTCGTCATGGCGGTCGGCGCGTCGAACCCGAATGCGACCGCTGATCCGGCGGACGATCTGGTGGCCGAGTTCTCCAGCCGCGGCGACGCGCAGCGCCATCCCGACCTGGTCGCGCCCGGCACGTCCATCGTGAGCCTGCGCGATCCGGGCTCCTACATCGATCGCACGAACCCGGCGGCCGTGGTGGGGCCGGACGGGCTGCTCTTCCGCGGCAGCGGCACGTCGCAGGCCACGGCCGTGGTCTCCGGTGCCGCCGCGCTGGTCATCCAGCAGCGCCCCGGCATCAAGCCGGATGAGCTCAAGAAGCTGCTCACGTCGACCTCGAACAGCCTCCCCGGCGCCGATCCACAGGCGCAGGGCGCCGGGCAGCTCGACCTGGCGGACGCACTGGGCGCGCCGACGCCCAGCTCCAAGGAGGCCAAGCAGGGCTGGCCGAAGGCCAAAGGCACGGGCTCGCTCGAGAGCGCTCGTGGCGGCCTCCACCTCGGCCACGGTGGCGTGAAGCTGAAGGGCGCCAAGAACATCTTCGGCGACACGTTCAACAGCGCCGCGTGGTCATCCAAGAGCGATGCCGACAGCTCGTGGGACGACGGCTCATTCCTCGGCCGCTCGTGGACCGGGCGCTCGTGGACCTCCACGAGCTGGACGGGCATCGCCTGGAAGGGTCGCAGCTGGACAGGCTCCAGTTGGGCGGGCAGGTCGTGGACGAGCGCGGCCTGGACGGGCCGATCCTGGACCTCGAGTGGTTGGTCGGGCGGCGCCTGGACCGGCCGCAGCTGGACCAGCTCCACGTGGACCGGCAACACCTGGTCGAGCGCCGGGTGGGGGACGTGATGTCCGTCCCTCCTGGCAGGCTCGACCCGTGCGCAGCACACGCCGGCGGGAAATCCCGCCGGCGTTTCCATGTCTCCACGAGGGCGGGGCGGCCGCTCGAGCCGCAACCATGCCACCGGACCTCTCCGCGCGACGCTACCCCTGGCACGCGCACCTTCCCGGACCGCACCGGCAGTAGTACTTTCGGGTACGGCCGTGACCAGGACTCCGCCGCGCCGAGTGGTGCGTGCACGCTCCGGCCTACTCCGACACCTGCACCACCAGTACTACTTCGCCATCCCCCTATGCCAACGGTTCGCCTACGTTACGGGCCGGTCGGAAACAGGCCGGCTGCACCTCGCAGCAAACCCGCATCCCGCGTCCGAGCCGCGCGTGGAGAGAAGCATTCGATGGCATCCATCGCCAGCCGCTCGGCACTCGTCCTGGCACTCGTCGCGACACTGGTCGCCGGCGTGCCGGCGTCGGCTGCCCTCGGCGCCTCTCCCACCGGCGACGCCAGCGTCACGGTGATCGTGCGTGCGGACAAGGGCTCCACCCGGAGCACCGCCGCGGCCGTGCGCCGCCTTGGCGGGTCGGTCCGCCAGCAGGTCGCGATCCTCAACGGCTTCGTCGCGGCGGTCCCCGAACGTGCGGTCGCGCAGCTCCGCTCCGTCAAGGGCGTCCGGAGCGTCACCCGCGACATGCGCGTCAATCTCTCGTCCACCGGCCCCGACGGCACCGACGCGGGCAACCTCGGCGCGCTGACCTCGGTCGCGAACATGATCGGCGCCGACGACTTCTGGCGGGCCGGCTACACCGGCGCCGGCGTGGACGTTGCCCTGATCGACTCCGGCGTCGCGCCCGTCGACGGCCTCAACGTGGCCGGCAAGGTCTTCCACGGCCCGGACCTGTCGTTCGAGTCGCAGAGCCCCAGCCTGGCCCACCTCGACACCTACGGCCACGGGACCCACATGGGCAGCATCCTCGCGGGCAACGACACCGGCGCGGGCATGCCCGGCAAGCCGGCCCTGGATGCCAACCAGACCGTCGACTACGTCGGGATCGCTCCCGGAGCCCGCCTGGTGAGTGTCAAGGTCGCCGACGCGTGGGGCACCACGGACGTCTCGCAGGTCATCGTCGCGATCGACTGGGTGATCGCCCATCGCAACGACGACAAGGCCGCCCTGAACATCCGCGTCCTCAACCTCTCGTTCGGCACGAACGGCACCCAGACCTACACCCTCGATCCCCTCGCCTACGCCGTCGAGCAGGCGTGGAAGAAGGGCATCTTCGTGGTCGTCTCGGCCGGCAACGAGGGCTACGGCACCGCGAAGCTGAACGATCCGGCCTACGACCCCTTCATCATGGCCGTGGGCGCCACGGAGCCCAACGGCACCGTCGCCATCGGCGACGACACCGTCGCCGCGTTCTCCAGCGGCGGAGACGCGACCCGCCACCCGGACCTCGTGGCCCCCGGCACCTCGATCCTGGGCCTGCGCGACCCCGGTTCCTACATCGACACCCAGTTCCCCTCCGCCCGGGTCGGCGACACGCCCCGCCTCTTCCGGGGAAGCGGCACCTCGCAGGCGACCGCGGTGGTGTCCGGCGCAGCCGCACTGGTGCTCCAGCAGCGCCCCAACATCAAGCCCGACCAGCTGAAGAAGCTGCTGACGTCGACGGCAGTCGGTCTGTCCGGCCCGCGGCCGACGGCGGACGGCAGCGGCGAGATCAACCTCGCGGCGGCGCTCACCACGGCGACGCCCAGCGCAAGCAGCTCCCAGCAGAAGTACCCGAAGGCGCTCGGGCTCGGCAGCCTGGAAGGCTCGCGCGGCAGCTTCCACCTCGTCGACAACGGCGTCCAGCTGACGGGCAACCGTGACATCTTCGGCAAGAAGATCGACCTGGGCGACTGGCTCGAGGCCGCCGCCGACGGCGACGCCTTCGACAACAACGGCCGCTGGCTGGGCACCGCCTGGACCGGCCGATCGTGGACGGGCAACGCCTGGGACGGCCGCAGCTGGACCTCAGGGACGTGGGCCGGCCGCTCGTGGACCAGCGACGCCTGGACCGGCCGATCGTGGACCGGCCGGAGCTGGACAGGCGGCGAATGGACTGGCCGCAGCTGGACTACTGGCGAATGGACCGGCAACGTCTGGTCGGGTTCCATCTGGGAATGACGCGAGGCCCAGGCTCGTGATCGCGGCGAGCCAAACCACTCACCGAAAAGCGCTGGCGGAGCTCCGCCAGCGCTTCGGCGTGTCCATCCTGACGATGCTGCTGGCCGCGGCGGCGATCGGGATCTTCACGCTGCTCAACAGCGGGTCGGTGCGACCGCCGGCCGTTCCGAGCATCCCCTGGTGGGTGCTGGCGGCCCTCTACGCGCTTGCGGAGGCGTTCGTCGTCCACCTCGCCGTCGGACGCGAGACGCACTCGTTCTCCCTCAACGAAGTGCCGCTGCTGCTCGGCCTCTTCCTCGCGACCCCGGGGGATCTCCTGCTGGGCCAGGCCGTGGGTGCCGGGCTGGCGCTCGCGATCTACCGCCGGAACAACCTCAAGAAGCTCGCCTTCAACCTCTCGAGCTTCGCGTTCAGCACCACGGTTGCGCTGGTCGTCTTCCACACCGTCAGCGACCCGGGCGGGCTGCTCGGTCCGCGGGACTGGATCGCCGGCTTCCTCGCCGCCCTCGTGGCGGACTTCATGTCTGGCGTCACCGTCCAGGCCGTCATCGCCGTGAGCACCGGGGAGCGCCCGGACTGGTCGGCCTCCGCCACGGGCGCCGTCTACGTCCTGGCGAACGCGTCGCTCGGCCTGGTCGGAACGCTGCTGCTGACGACGCGTCCGGAGACGAGCTGGCTTGCCGCGGTGCTGACGCTGGCCATGTTCGGCGCGTACCGCATCTCCGAGCGGCAACGCGAACGCCACCTGCGCCTGCTCGGTTTGCACGATGCGACGCAGGAGGTCCAGGAGGCGCTCAGCAGTGAGGCGGTCACCACGAGGCTGCTCGAGCGCGCCTGCACGATGTTCGGTGCGGAGCAGTCCGAGCTGCTGGTCCTGCCACGCGGCCGTGCCACGGCGCGCCGCACCCGCGTCCTGCACGACGGGGCGGTCGACCAGCAGAAGGATCTCCAGCTCGAGGCCACGGAAGGCGTCTGGGCACGGGTCGCCTCCGAGGGCGAGGGCGTGCGCCTGAGCGCCACCGGCGCCCCCGAACGGCTGCGTGAGCACCTCCAGGCGGAGGGGATTCGAGACCTGATGGCCGCGCCGGTGCGGGGCGAGGACGGCGTGGTGGCCGTGCTGACGGTGATGAACCGCCAGGGCAACGTGGGCGGCTGGCGCGAGGAGGAGCTGCCACTGCTGGAGACGCTCGCCAACCATGCGGGCATCGCGCTGCGCAACGGCGAGCTCATGGAGGGCCTGGCGGCCCGGGCCGCCGAGAACGAGTACCAGGCTCGCCACGACGCGCTGACCGGCCTCCCCAACCGGACCTGGTTCGCGCACCTGATCGATACCGCCATTGCCGGACCGGTGCGCCCGGGCGCGCTGCTGACCATGGACGTCGATCGCTTCAAGGAGATCAACGACACGCTCGGCCATCGCAACGGAGACAAGCTGCTGCGCGGCATCGCGGCGCGGCTCCAGTCGATCCTCGAGCCGGGTGACGTCGTCTGCCGCCTGAGCGCGGACGAGTTCGCCCTGCTCGTCAGCGGGCCGGCAACCGTCGACGCGGCTCGGGCCGCGGCCGACCGCGTGCAGCGGTGCCTCGAGCAGCCGTTCGAGGTCGAGGGCCTGATGCTGAACGTCTCGGCGAGCATCGGCGTCGCGGTCATCGGCCGCGACGGCGACGAGTCCGGCATCCTGCTGCGCCACGCGGACGTGGCCATGTACCTGGCCAAGGCGGCGCACTCCATGGTCGAGGTCTATACCCCGGAGCGCGACGAGTACTCCCCGTCGAGGCTGGCACTCGCCGGCGAGTTCCGGCGGGCCGTCGACTCGGGCGAGCTCGAGGCCTGGTACCAGCCGAAGGTGGACGTCGCCAGCGGGCGGATCGTGGGCGCGGAGGCACTCGCCCGGTGGATCCACCCGGTCCGCGGTCTCGTCCGTCCCGACGACTTCATCCCGATCGTCGAGCAGACCAACCTGCTCCGTCCGATGACGCTGCGCGTGCTGCGGAGCGCGATCGAGCGGTGCGCCGCCTGGCATCGGATGGGCTTCCCGCTGAGCGTGGCCGTGAACCTCTCGGCGCGGAACCTGCTCGATCCAGAGCTGACCGCGGACATCCGGGCGATGCTCGAGGAGGCCGGCCTCTCGGCCACCTCGCTGACACTCGAGATCACCGAGAGCGCGATGATGGCCGACCCCGAGCGGGCCATCGCGACGCTGGGCGAGCTGCGCGCGCTCGGTGCGCGGATCGCCGTGGACGACTTCGGCACCGGGCACGCCTCCCTCGCGTACCTGAAGCGGCTGCCGGTGGACGAGCTCAAGATCGACAAGTCGTTCGTGATGGGCCTGGATGCCGACGGGAGCGATCGGTCGATCGTGCGGTCGACCATCGAGCTGGCCCACGAGCTTGGCCTCACCGCCGTCGCCGAGGGCGTCGAGAACGCCTGGACGCTGGAGTGGCTGGCCGAGCAGCGCTGCGACCTGGCCCAGGGCTTCCTGATCAGCATGGCCGTCCCGACCGAGGACTTCGAGCGCCTCCTGAGGAGCCAGCAGCGCGAGGTCCCCGAGCCGCTGCCGCCCGGGCCGCCGTCGTTCCGCAGGCCGCTGCGCCGCATCGCCCGAGGCGCTCCGCCGGCGGGCATGGGCCCCGGCCG
>JAXDKU010000016.1:0-21017 GCA_034667005.1 Chloroflexota bacterium | reverse complement strand
CCGAGATCACGCGGATCTCGTGGGGAACGTCGAGCTCGTCGAGGACCTTGCCGCCCTCCTCGAGCGTCGGCAGGTCCGAACGGCTGCCGCAGATCATGGCGACGAAAGGCGTGTTCATGGGCATGCGAGATGCTACCCGACGTGGCCGGACCGGTCGCTTCGCGGAGGGGCGACGCGCGGCTCCTCCGCTAGGATCGGGTCTGTGACGGCGCCGATCCCCACGATCATCGATTGCGACACCGGCATCGACGACAGCCTTGCCCTGCTCTACGCCGCGGCATCGCCGGAGATGGACCTGCTGGCCGTGACCTGCGTGTCCGGCAACGTCGAGGCGAGGCAGGTCGCGGAGAACACGCGTGCGCTGCTGGAGCTGGTCGGCCGCGACGACGTCGAGGTGGCCATCGGCCGCGAAGTGCCGCTCGTCCGCGATCTGATGACGACCCCCGAGACGCACGGCCCGCGCGGCATCGGGTACGCGGAGCTGCCGGAGGCACGTACGCCGCTCTCGCAGCGGCACGCCGCCGACCTGATCATCGAGGAGGCGCGCCGGCGCCCCGGCGAGCTGCTGCTGATCACCCTGGGGCCGCTGACCAACCTGGCCGTCGCGGTCCTTCGCGAACCGGAGCTGCCGTCGCTCCTCGGCGGCCTCGTGATGATGGGCGGGTCATACCGCTCCCCGGGGAACACGGCACCCACCACGGAATGGAACGTGGCCGTGGACCCGGAAGCGATGCAGGTCGTGCTACGAGCCTTTGCCGCCCGCGAGACGGCCGTCCCCGGGGCGCGGCCCTTGCCGCGCGCGCTCGGCCTGGACGTAACCGAACGAGCAAAGTTTGAGCCGTACCACCTGGCCCAGCTCGTGGCGCGCGGAGGCGGCGAGGCGAACCCCGTGATGCAGTTCGTGACGGACGCGCTGCGCTTCTACATGGAGTTCCACAGCCGCTACGACGGCTTCTACGGAGCGCACATCCACGATGCGCTGGCGGTCGCCGCGGCGCTCGATCCGGCGCTGGTCCGCTACGAGGCGCTGCCGGTGGAGGTGGAGCTCGGCGGCACCCTCACCTACGGGGAGACCGTGACGGACTGGCGGCGGCGCTGGGGCAAGCCGCCGAACCTCGAGGTCGGCGTGGACGCGGACATCCCGGGGTTCTTCGAGCGCTTCATCGAGCGTGTCGGATCGCTGGCCGCGAGCCGCGCCGGCGTGGCACGCTAGGGGAGCCCTGTTTTGCCAGCGTTGGCGACTGGCGTGGGGGACGAGGAGAGGGAACCGTGAACGTCGACTGGCTCACGATCTGCGCCGAAGGCCAGACCGAAGGCTGCATCCCCGCCGTCCAGCTCATCTATCTCATCGCCATCGTGATCGGCGCGGTGGTCCTGGCGCTCATCGCCCGGCGGTCGCGTGACCTCTCCACGGCGACCCTGGCCCTCATGCCGGTGGCCATCGCCATCAATGTCGCGGTCGGCGCCCTGATCGTGGCACTGCGGCTGCCCATCTACCTCGACTCGATCGGGACCGTCCTCGTGGGTGTGCTGGCAGGCCCGTGGGCAGGCGCGCTGACGGGTTTGCTCACGAACCTGATCTGGTCGATCCTCCCCGTCCCCGGGGGCGCCGGCCCGACGATCGCATTCTTTGCGCCCGTGGCGGCCGTCATCGGGCTCATGGCCGGATTCTGGAGCCGCCGCGGCGTGTTCCAGCTGCGCAGCGACGACGAGCGCGCGGGCGGCTTCCTGGCCCTGGCGGCGGGCTTTGCCGCCTCTTTGGTCGCCCTCCTGGTCGTCCAGTCGACCGTGGGGCTGTCGTTCGACGCCGCGGACCCCGACTCGCAGACGCGCTTCGTGACGCTCGGTATCGTGATCGTGGTGATCGGCGTCGCGGTTGCCTGGATCAGCAATCGCACCATCTTCCGACTCCGGCCCGGCGAGCCGAGAACGCTCTCCTACCTGGCCGTCGCGACGGGCCTGACCACGGCCGGCATCGTCTTCGTGCTCTTGCGCCTGCTGTTCTCATCCGACGGCTACTTCTCGACGCTGAACGGGTCCCCCGAGTCGGCCCTGCCGGGAACCGACCTGAGCGGCCTTGCGCTTGCCGATCCCCTCGGTCTGATCATCGAAGCGGCCGTTGCGATCCTTGCGGGCATCGCTGCGTGGAGGTGGGCCACGCGAGGCAACCGCGCGCGCCTGTTCCCGGTCTGGATCGGCGGGTTGACCACCGGCCTCGTGGCCGCGGCCATGTCCGCACCCATCTCCGCAGGCGTGTTCGGAGGCGTGACCGGCTCGGGCACCGACGCCCTGGTCGCGCTCTACCGGACCCTCGGCCTCTCCGTGTTCCAATCGGCCTTCGCTCAAGGTCTCACGAGCGACCCCCTCGACAAGACCATCAGCTACACGGTCGTGTACGCGATCCTGCTCGCGTTGCCGGTGACGGTGCGCACGATGTTCAGCAGGGGCGAGACGACCGTCACCGAGTGACCCTTCCACTCGGTCGCGCGTGACGACGCGGGCGAGCGGCTACTTCCTGCCCGGTGACGACTGGCTGCACCGGCGGAACCCGGCGACGAAGCTCCTGATGTTCGTGGCGGTGCTGCTGGCAGCCTTCGTGCTGCCCCCCGCGATCCTGGTCGTGCTCCTGATCCTGGTGGCGGTCGCCGCGGTGACAGCCGGCATGCTCGGTCCGTTGCTCCGCAGCCTGCGCATCCCGGCGGTTCTCATCGCCTCCATCCTCATCGTCAACGCGTTCTTTCTCCCGGGCGCCCCGACCGTCATCGCCAGCCTCGGTCCGGTCCATCTGACGGCCGAGGGCATCCTCTTCGGTCTCACGACGGCCGGTCGCGTCCTCGTCGCGTTCTGCGCGTCGATCCTGTTCCTGCTGACGACGCTGCCCGACGACCTGCTGGAGGCGCTCGTGGCGCGCGGAGCAAGTCATCGGATTGCCTTCGTCGTGCTCTCCGCGGTCCAGCTCGTCCCGCAGCTCCAGCATCGCGCCGCGTCGATCCTCGACGCACAGCAGGCGCGCGGCCTCAGCGTCCAGGGATCGCTGCTCAAGCGCATTCGGGCGCTCGTGCCCCTCGTCGGGCCCATCCTGCTCGGTTCGCTGATCGATGTGCGGGAGCGCACCTTTGCGCTGGAGGCGCGCGCATTCGGCTCCGGTCGGCCCAGGACCGCCTATCGGATCGTGCCCGACCCACCGGCGGACCGGATCGTGCGATGGCTGACCCTGCTGGCCATGCTGGGAATCCTGGCCGCTGCCGTGCTCGGGCTGGGGCGGTGAGCCTCGGCGCGCCGGCGGGGCTGCCGGACCAGCAACGGCCGAAGCTCGTTGCCGACAGCCTGAACGTCCGCTATCCCGGGCGGCGCGAATCCGCGCTGGCGGACATCTCGATGACGATGCCTCCCGGGGAGATCCTCACGGTGACCGGGCGGACCGGAGCGGGCAAGTCCACGCTGGCCCTGGCACTGGCCGGCTTCATCCCGCGGGTTGTCCGAGCGACCATCGGCGGGTCCCTGCGGCTCGGCGACACGGCTCTCTCCAGCGCCGAGCCCGGGGCCCTGGCCGGTCGGATCGGCGTGGTCTTCTCCACGCCTGCCCACCAGCTCTCGGCGTCCAAGCGGACGGTCCGCGAGGAGCTGGCGTTCGGCCTGGAAAACCTGGGCGTGCCCCGCGTGGAGATGGACCCGCGCATCGACGCGGTGATGGAGCAGCTGGGCATTGCAGCGCTCGCCGATCGAGAGCCACTCACTCTCTCCGGCGGTGAGCAGCAGCGTGTGGCCATTGCGAGCATCGTGGTGATGGGCACGGACGTCATCGTCCTGGACGAGCCCGCAGCGCAGCTCGATCCCGGCGGCACGGCGGACGTTGGGGTGCTGCTCCAGCGGCTCGCCGCTGATGGTCGCGTCGTGGTCTGCGCGGAGCAGGACGCCGGAATCCTCGGGCTCGGGCGGCGCTGCCTGCTCCTGGATCACGGCCGGCCGGTTGCGCTGGACCTGCCGGGCGTGACCCTGGCGCCGGGCGCGCTGGCCCCGTACGGGCTTCGCGCGCCCGCCCTGACGGTGCTCGCCTTCGCTGCGGGCCTGTCGCCGGCCGACGCGTTCGACGAGGGGCGTGTGACGGCTGCGTTGAGCGCGGCGGCCGGTGCGGGGCGTCTGGCAACGCAGGTCCCGACGACGACGAAGGCATTGACCATCGCCGACCTGTCGCCGCTCCGCGAGGTCGAGCCGGCCTCGATCGAGCTCATTGGCCTCGTGCACCGCTATCCCGGTGGCATCGACGCGCTCCGCGGCGTGGACCTGCGCATCGAGCCGGGCGAGGCCGTGGCCATCGTCGGTCAGAACGGCTCCGGAAAGACCACACTCGTCAAACACCTGAACGGCCTCCTGCGGCCTGATGGTGGCGCCGTGCGGGTGTCGGGCAACGACATCCGAAGCCGGCTCGTGAGCGACCTGGCGCGCCAGGTCGGCTTCGTCTTCCAGAACCCTGACGACCAGCTCTTCGAGCGAAGCGTCGAGCGCGAGATCGGCTTCGGCGCGGCCAACATGGGCGTGTCGGATGCGCTGCGCTCGCGGTTGGTCGCGCGAGCCATCGAAGCCACAGGCCTCGGTGAGCAGGGCTCCAGCAATCCGTACGACCTCGGGCCATCGGAGCGCAAGCTCGTCGCGCTCGCGAGCGTCCTGGCCATGGATCCCGCGGTCCTCGTGCTGGACGAGCCGACTGCGGGCCAGGATGCCCCCGGTGAGGATCGCATCGAGGCAATCGTGCGGGCCTGGAACCAAACCGGCCGAAGCGTGGTTGCCATCACGCACGACATGGAGTTCGCCGGCCGCGTGTTCGGCCGGATCGTCGTGATGCGCCAGGGTCAGGTCGTGCTGGACGGCACGCCGGCAGAGGTGTTCGCGCCACGCAACGAGCAGCTCCTCGCGTCCACGGGCCTACGTCCGCCGCCGGCCGCCAGGGTGGCTGCAGCGCTCGATCTCCAGGTGGTTCCGATGGATGCGTTCGAGCTGCTGGCGGCATTGCGGACCTGATCGCTCCCAGCGACCCAACGGCGCGGACCGGCTCGTTGGTCAGGGCTGCGGCGGGAGGTCGATCGCGTCGAACTGGGCCAGCGCGTGCAGGATCGGCTGCTGGCTCACGGGCATCGGCCCGACGAACGGCTGGTTCAGGCTGTAGATGAGCAGAAGCACGAGCGTAAGCATCGCCGTGACGAGCCCGGTCATGATCGCCTGCGCACGCAGGTTGGTCTGGTGGAAGGCGTAGGAGAACAGGACCAGCACGACGCTGCCGGCCAGCAGAACCGGCCAGAAGACGGGTGGCAGCGACTGCTCCCCGGACAGGTGTCGCTCGTGGCGCTGGACCTCCAATGCGTGCAGGTTCTCGCGGGACACGGTGATCTGCGACTCGTTGATGACGTCCGAGGGCTGCACCTGCCGGTACACCGCCCAGACCGGGTTGAGCAGGTCCGGCGTGCTGTGCACGATGAGGTTGCCGTGTGACCTCCACTCCGTCGCCACGACCGTCTCCGCGTAGGTGCGCAGCGCGGCCTGGGCGTCCTGCCGGAGCGGCTCCGGGAAGAGCTGCGTGTCGCGGTAGACACCGACGAGCTGCGCGCCCTCCGTGGTGACCGCGGCCTCCGCGCGGGTGTAGCTGTCCCAGGTGCCGAAGACCACGAAGGCGAGCAGCGCCCCGTACAGCGCGCCGAGGGCGCCGAACAGGAGCCCGGGCACATCGTTATCGCCGATGTAGCGCTCGAATCGGGGTGACCGTCGGACCAGCAGAAGCCCGGCCACCGCGAGCAGGGAGGCGAGCACGACGCCCGCTGCGATCAGGAGAAACCATTCCACGGAGGGAGCCTACCCCTACAGCCGCTGGAGCACGACCTCGCCGACGGCGCCGTCACGGATGGCCCAGGCGCGCACGTCGGGAGCGGCCGACGCAAGCGAGCAGATCACGTAGAGCGCATCGGGATAGGCGGCCAGGCCGACGTCGGTTGCGGACGGCTCTGCCTTCGATGCCACGTGGGAGTGCACGATCCCCCAGACCACCTCGTCGCGGTCGTCGATCTCGAGCATCACGCGGAGCTGCTCGTCAGGGTCGATCAGGTAGCGGTACGGCGACTCGGCGGCGTTGCGCATGGGGATGAAGCGCGACGGCGTTCCGCCGTCCTCTGCCGTGCGGTTCGCGGCCAGCAGGCCGCAGGCCTCGTTCGGGACGCCGGCCAGCGACCAGTCGACGATCTCCGCCAGCAGCTCGGCGGGGAGCGAGGCACTCGCCGGCGACCAGGCCGGCTGCGGCCGCACCGACTCGCGATCCGCGGCGCCGGCTTCTGCCGCCGAGCGCCAGGCATCGGCCTCGGGTCCCGGCTCGAGGCCGGTCGGGACGCGCTGCGGGTCGCCGCTCACCACAGGTTCAGCGACTCGATCTCGTCCCGGTCACGCTCGACGTCGCGCAGCCAGATGTCCTCGGAGAGGTATTTCCAGCCGCCGTCCGGCAGCAGCGTCACGATCGTGCCGCTCTCCATCTCCTCGGCGACGCGGGCCGCCGCCACCAGCACGCCGCCCGACGAGACGCCGGCGAAAATGCCCTCCCGCTCCGTGAGGTCGCGGAGGGCGGCGATGGACTCGGCGTTGGACACGAGGAATTTCCCGTCGATGGCGGCCGGGTCGAAGATCTCCGGGATGAAGCCCTCCTCCAGCGATCGGAGGCCCTGGACGGCGTCCCCGGGGAGCGGCTCTGCGGCGTAGATGCGCACGTTGGGGTTGTGCTCACGGAGGCGCCGGCCGACCCCCATCAGCGTGCCGCCGGTCCCGAGGCCGGCCACGAACGCGTCAACCTCCGGGCAGTCCGCAATGATCTCCTCGGCGGTGGTCTCGGAGTGGGCGAGCGGGTTGGCCGGGTTGCCGTACTGGTAGGGCATCACGTAGCGCGGGTCGGACGCCGCCAGCTCCTTGGCCATCGCCACGGCCCCGTTCGAGCCCAGCTCACCGGGCGAGTCGATGATCTCGGCTCCGAAGAGGCGCAGTAGCTGGCGACGCTCGCGGGTGACGTTGTCCGGCATGACCACGGCCACGCGATAGCCCTTGCGGCGCGCGATCATCGCCAGGGCGATGCCGGTGTTGCCGCTCGTGGGCTCCAGGATGACCGAGTCGGGACGCAGCCTTCCGGACCGCTCGAGATCGTCGACCAGGTACTTCGCCACCCGGTCCTTGACGGAGCCCGTGGGGTTGAGAAACTCGAGCTTCGCGTAGAGCCGGACGCGGTCGTTCGGGCACATACGCGGGATCTCGACCAGCGGCGTGTGGCCGATCGCCTCCACGATGGAGGCGTAGCGGCGCGTCGGCGCTTCCTTCAGGTCTGGCAGGGCATCTCCTGCGGATGAGCTCGCGGGTCAGCCGCCGGCCATGGCCGGCAGCAGGATCAGCGTGTCCGAGTCCGACACCGCCGTCGACAGCTCCTGCTCGTAGCGCACGTCGCGGCCGTTGACGTAGACATTGACGAAGCGGTTCAGGCCGCCGTCCTGCGTCATCAGCTGATCGCGGAGCGACGGAAACTGCGTCACGAGGGCATCGAGCACCTCGCCGACCGTGCCCCCGGCGACGTCGACCTGCTTGTTGTTGCCGGCCTGCGCGCGCAGGACGGGCGGGATGCGGACCGCGGTCATGCGGGCACCCCGACAGGCTGCTGCGCGAGGGTCTGGGACCGGCCGGCGACCGCCGCGTCGCCGCAGGCGGGGCACGCCGGGTCTCGCCGGAGCTTCAGCTCCGTGAACGTGGAGTCGAGGGCGTCGTAGATGAGGAGGCGTCCGACGAGCGGCTCCCCGATGCCCAGCATGAGCTTGAGCGCTTCGGTGGCCTGGAGCAGGCCCATGGTCCCTGGCACGACGCCGAGCACGCCGGCGACCGAGCAGCCGGGCGCGAGCTCGGGCGGCGGGGGCGTCGGGTACAGGCAGCGGTAGCACGGTCCCTCGAAGGGCTGGAAGACCGTCAGCTGCCCCTCGAAGCGGAAGACCGAGGCATGCACGACGGGAATGCCTGCACGCACCGCAGCGTCGTTCAGCGTGTAGCGCGTCTCGAACGTGTCCGTCCCGTCCAGGATCACGTCGTAGCCCGCGATCAGCCGCTCGACGTTGTCCTCGGTGAGCATCTCGTCGTAGGTTTCGACGTGGACCTCGGGGTTGAGCGCGCGGATCGACTCCGCGGCCGATTCGGTCTTCTTCTGCCCGACCCGTTCGCTCGTGTGGATGACCTGGCGCTGGAGGTTCGACATGTCGACGACGTCGAAGTCGACGACCCCGATGGTCCCGACCCCCGCGGCCGCCAGGTACAGCATTCCCGACGCGCCCAGGCCGCCGGCGCCGATAAAGAGGACCTTCGAGTCGAGCAGCTTCGCCTGCCCCTCGGCGCCCACCTCGGGCATCAGGAGGTGGCGGCTGTACCGCTGTTTCTGCGAGGGCGTGAGGGCGACCGGCTTCCGCCAGTTGCGACCTTCCGACTTCCACGCCTGGAAGCCGCCGCTCATGGACGCCACGTCGGTGTAGCCCATCATCTGGAGCGTCTGGGCCGCGAACAGCGAGCGGACGCCGCTGGCGCAATAGAGGACGACGGGCGCGTTGCGGTCCGCGACCTGGCCCTCGATCTGCTGCTCGAGGTAGCTCTTGGCGATCAGCGCGGACCCGGGGATGTAGCCCTCGTCCCACTCGCTGCTCTCGCGGACATCGACCAGGCGCGCGCCGCGCTCCCTGGCGAGCTCGGCCTCGCCGGTCGAGACCTCACGGACGGAGGCGCGGGCCTCTCGCATCAGTTCGGCAAACGTCTTGCTCATCGGTGGTGTGCGCTCCGGGGGTTGGAAGGGTGGGCGGATCGGGTCGATGGGCTCGGCCCGAGAGAAACGGTCGGAATGGGGAAAGCGCCAGCCCTCAGCGGACCGGCCAGGGACAGGAGCAGGCGTTCGCGATCATGAAGGGGCTCCTGCGGGGTGTGCGCGCTCGGCCAGGGCCCGGCGCAGCGTGTCGACCGAAAGCAGCGCGCACTTCAGCCGCGCGGGGCTGATCTCGATACCAAGGGTGTCCAGAACGTCCTGGTTCGTCAGCTGGCGAACGGTCGCGAGCTCTTTGCCCTTGATCTCGTCGGTGAGCATCGACGCGGAGGCCTGGCTGATGGCGCAGCCGCGTCCCGTGAAGGCCACCTCGTCGACGCGCTCGCCGTCACCGCTGAACTTCAGCATCACGGTGATCCGGTCGCCGCACAGCGGGTTGGAGCCCTCGAAGGACGCGTCCGGCTCGGGCAGCGTCCCGAAGTTGTGCGGGTTGCGGTAGTGCTCGAGGATCTCGTCGCGGTAGAGGTCGTCCATGGGTCGTGTGAGCGTAGCGGAGGTGTGGCCGGTCAGCCGTGAGCCGCCACGGCGGCGACCTCGGGCTCGTCGAGCGCGACGGCAGCGGTCGAAGCGCCGCGGCTGCCCTCGAAGACGCGCTGGACCTTTTGCAGCCCGGCGAGGAGGCGGTCGATGTGGTCGGTGCCCGTGTAGACGTTGAAGCTGGCACGGGCCGACGCGGACTCCCCGAGGCGCTCGTGGAGCGGCTGCGTGCAGTGGAGCCCCGCGCGGATCGCGATCGCCTCGCGGTCGAGGAGCGTGGCCACGTCGTGCGGATGGATCCCCGGGAGGTTGAACGTGACGATGCCGGCCCGCTCGTCCGCGGACATGGGGCCGTGGATACGGATACCCGGCACTTCGCGCGGCAGCAGGTCAAGCGCGTATTCGGTGAGCGCCCGCTCGTGAGCCCGCACGTTCTCCATGCCGACGCCGCTCATGTAGTCGAGTGCGGCCCCGAGGCCGATCGCCGCCGCGATGTCCGGCGTGCCGGCCTCGAACTTCCAGGGAACGTCGTTGAACGTGGCGCGGCGGAGATGGACCTCGCGGATCATCTCGCCGCCACCCATGAAGGGCGGCATCTCCTCGAGGATCTCGCGGCGTGCCCAGAGCGCGCCGGACCCGGTTGGGCCGAGCGTCTTGTGGCCCGAGAAGACGTAGAAGTCGGCGCCGAGCTCCTGGACGTCCACGGGCCCGTGCGGAACGGCCTGCGCCCCGTCGACGAGCACGAGGGCTCCCGCGGCGTGCGCGGCCGCGATCATCTCGCGCGCCGGGTTGATCGTGCCCAGGCCGTTCGAGACCTGCACGAAGGCGACCAGCTTGGGCCGCGTCCGCAGCAGCACCTCGAAGCTCTGCTGGTTCAGCCGGCCCTCCTCGTCCATCGCGACGAACTCGAGATCCGCGTCCTTCTCCTGGGCCAGCAACTGCCAGGGCACCAGGTTCGAGTGGTGCTCCAGCTCCGTCAGCACGATCGTGTCCGCCTGGCGGATGTGCCGGCGTCCCCAGGCGTAGGCGACCAGGTTGATGGCCTCGGTCGCGTTGCGGACCATCACGATCTCGCGCGAATCCGGGGCATTGATGAACCGCGCGATCGTCGCCCGGGCCGCCTCGTAGGCCGCGGTCGCCTCTTCACCCGTGGTGTAGATGCCGCGATGGATGTTCGCCGTGTAGCGCGTGTAGTAGTCGGTGACGGCCTCGGCCACGACGCGCGGCTTCAGGGCGGTCGCGGCGGAGTCCAGGTACGCCAGGTGGCGGCCGCCGAAATCGCGCTCGAACATGGGGAAGTCGGCGCGGATCCGCTCCACGTCCAGCAGGCGGGCCGGTGAGGCGGCGGGTGCCTGGGTCATCAGATCGCTCCCTCGGTCTCGGCCTCGGCCGGCTCGGGGGCCTCGTCCTGCGCGTCGATCGGCAGTCCGGCCTCGCGGAGGATCGGCGCGTAGCCCTCCTCCTCCAGTTGCAGCGCGAGCTCGCGACCGCCGGAACGGATGATGCGGCCCTTCGCGAGCACGTGGACGAAGTCCGGCGTGATGTAGTTCAGCAGGCGCTGGTAATGGGTGATGAGCAGCACGCCGAGCTCCGGGTTGAGCTGCGCGTTGACGCCCTCGGCGACGATGCGGAGAGCGTCGATGTCCAGGCCGGAGTCGGTCTCGTCGAGGATGGCGAACTCGGGCTGGAGGACCGCCATCTGGAGCATTTCCAGGCGCTTCTTCTCGCCCCCGGAGAAGCCCTCGTTCACGTAGCGCCCGGCAAAGGCATCGTCCAGCCGGAGCAGCGCCATCTTCTCGCGGATGAGGTTGCGGAACTCGCCCATCTTGATGCCGCCGCGGGTCATGTCGGACGGGTCGATCTCCGAGTCGCCGCCGCCGACGGCCCGGCTGCGGGCGTTCAGCGCGGTGCGCAGGAAGCTCGCGACGGACAGCCCCGGAATCGACGTTGGGTACTGGAACGCTAGGAAGAGGCCGAGGCGGGCCCGCTTGTCCGGAGACAGGGTCAGGAGGTTCATGCCCTTCCAGAGGACCTCGCCCCTGGTGACGCGGTAGGCCGGGTGCCCCATCAGCGCGTACGCGAGCGTCGTCTTGCCGGAGCCGTTGCGGCCCATGATGGCGTGCACCTCGCCCTTGCGGACGGTCAGGTCGATGCCGGCGAGGATCTCCCGGCTCGGCTCGGCGACCGGCACCACGTGCAGGTCACGGATCACCAGCTCGCGGTCGGTGCCGGCTTCGGGCCCGCTGTCGCCGTTCGTCCGGTCGGGTGCGGGTGCGACGTCGATCGAGGTCATGCGGAAGGATTCCCCTCTACGGAAGGATCGGCTGAAAGGTTCGCGAACGAGACCACCGGCAGAGCCGGAGCATGGTGCGGGTGCGAGGCGCGCGGCCGCGCGAGCTCCGCGAGGCTCACCGACTCCAGCGCCCCGACGACGGCGTCGCGGACGCGGACCCACAGCAGGTTCACGTTGCAGAATTCGGTCCGGCTGCACAGCCCGGCGTGGAGGGGGTCCTCGCTGGCGCAGATCATCGGCGCGATCGGGCCCTCGAGCGCCTGGATCACCTGGCTCATGCGGATGTCGATGGGGTCACGGGTCAGCTCGTAGCCGCCGTGGGCGCCGCGGGTGCTGGAGACCAGCCCGTGCTCGCGCAGGCTCACGACCAGCTGCTCCAGGTACGGACGCGGCAGGTCCTCGTGATCGGCGAGCTCGGACAGGCTCACCGGCCCGGCGCCGTGGTGGCGCGCCAGCTCGACCATGAGCCGAACGCCGTATTCCCCTCGCGTGGAGAAGTGCAGCGCGCCGTTGCTCGGGAAGGTCGTACGGGTGCGGGCGTGGGGCCCCGGCACGTCGAGGTCCGGAGCGGCGGCCGGAGACCGAGCGCCAGGGGCAATTCCGAGTGAATCCATCAGGATTGAGTTTAGCCCTCGGCGGCATTCTCCGTCAATCGCCGGACGGGCGCCGAACCGGGCACTCGACCGGGCGCTCGACCGGGCGCCGGTGGGCGGCGAAGGGCGCCGCTGCGAAGAGAGCCTCTAGCGGATCCCCGTGTCGTAGTCGATCTCGACCTCGGCCCAGGTGTCCGGCACCACCGTGACGCTCAACGGGGTGCCGCTGGGGACCCCGTCCGGGCCCGGCGTGGGCTGGATCACGTAGTCACCCGGTGGCAGGGTGATCTCGAAGCGGCCGTCGGGACCCGACGCGACTCCCGCGACCCGGTTGCCACTGGCGTCGACGATCACGAGCTGCGCCGCGTAGGGCGTCACGCACGGCGAGGCGTCGACGGGCTGCGCGGCACAGGTCGGCGACAGCAGCACGATGCCGCGGATACCGGAGTCGATCGCGGCCGCCGAGGGGCTCGGCGAGAGACGTTCTTCCGGGCCGCAGGACGCGGCCACCGCGGCCAGGAGCGCGCCCAGGAGGGCGACGAGGGCGACGTTGCGCAATCGCACGACGCTCAGTCGTCCAGCCCCGACAGCTGCCGGACGGCGCGCGCGATCCCGGAGACGTCGTCGTCGCCGTGGCCCTGCGCGAGGAGGCCATTCTCGATCTGGGAGACGAGTGCCGTCGCCGGTAGCGCGGCGCCGGTTTCGCGGGCCATCGCCAGCGCGATCATCACGTCCTTGAGGTGCAGCGCGATCTTGAACCCGAGGGGGTAGTCGTTGGCGATCATCCGCCCGCTCCGGTTCTCCAGCACCCACGACTGCGCCGCTCCTCCGGAGAGTGCCGCGACCACTTTCTGGACGTCCAGCCCGGACTTCAGGGCGAGAACCAGGCCCTCGGCGACGCCGAGGTACGTGCCGCAGAGGATCACCTGGTTCACGGCCTTCGTCGCCTGCCCCGATCCCACGGGACCCATGTGCGTCACCGACCGGCCCATCGCCTCCAGCACGGGCCGAGCACGCTCGAAGTCGGCCGCGTCGCCGCCGACCATGATGGTCAGCGTCCCCTTCTGCGCTCCTTCCGACCCTCCGGAGACGGGCGCGTCCACGAGCGAGACGCCTCCTTGCGCGAGCCGCGCCGCGAACGTCCGCGTCGCCGCCGGGTCGATCGTGGAGCAGTCGACGACCAGGGCCCCAGAGCGCGTACCGGCCGCGATGCCGTCGGGCCCGAAGAGGACGGCCTCCACGTCCGGGGTGTCCGACACGCAGATCACGACGATGTCGCTGGCCGCGGCCAGCTCGCGCGGCGTGGCCGCTTCGGCCGCACCGGCGGCGACAAGCTCCTCCGCACGGCCCGCAGAGCGGTTCCACACCGTCAACGTGAAGCCGGCGCGAAGCAGGTTGGAGGCCATCGCCGCCCCCATGGTGCCGAGGCCGCAGAACCCGATGCGCTCAGTCGCCACCCGGGAATGGTAGAGCCCCGCCGGTTCGGCGGGGCTCCGTCTGGTCGAGATGGGCGGGTTGCCCGGTCATCCGAGGCTCAGATCCGGATCAGTTGCGGCTGCTCCCGAAGATCCGCAGCAGCATCAGGAAGAGGTTGACGAAGTCGAGGTAGAGGGCGAGGGCACCGATCACGGACGCCGACTCGCGGTCCTTGATGCCCGGCATCTGGCCCTTCTGGATGCGCTGCACGTCGAAGGCGGTCAGGCCCGTGAAGATGAGCACGCCCACCACGCCGATCAGCATGCTGAACAGGCCGCTGGCCGGAAACAGGAACGTCTGGACCAGCATCACCACGATCAGCCCGATGAGCCCCATGAAGAGGATCCCGCCGAGGCTGGTGAGGTCGCGCTTGGTCACGGCTCCGTAGAGGGCCGCGCCACCGAAGATCGCCGATGCTCCGGCGAACGCCGAGACCACGCCGGCGGTGCCGATCGCGCCGATGTAGTTCAGGACGATCACCCCGAGCACGAGCCCGTTGATCAAGGCGTACGCGAAGAGCAGCGCGAGTGCCGGGACCGCGCCGATGCGGTTGATCAGCGCACTGATCGCGACGACCAGGCCGATCTCGACGATGAACAGGATGAAGAACGCGCCCGTCACCTTCTGGAGTGCCACCGCGTTGTTCATCACGAACCACGCGGACGCCGAGCTGACGAGCAGGGCGACGAACATCCAGACGAAGCTCATCGTCAGGAAGCCTTCGTGCGGCACCGCGGTGGCACGCACGCCCGTGCTCAGCGTGTTGGGGGTCGCCCAGCCGATCGGAGAGCCTGGCGCCTGCGGCTCGATGGGGTTGGAACGGTTGGAGTTGCGGTCGAACACGATGGCCCTCTGGCTAGAGCAGCCGCTCTCGCGGCAGGCGCGCCGTGCGCGTCTCCACTGATTCTAGCCCCCCGCGCAGTACGGGCCGTACCTCAGGTTCCGGCAGGACCTAGCCTGCGGGTCCCCGCAGCCGCGCGACGAGGTGGTCGGGCGTGCCCGACTGAGCGCTCTCCACCTGGCGCGCCACGATCCAGAGGTAGTCCGCGAGCCGGTTGAGGTACGGGACGAGCCACGGCCCGGGAACGTGGCCCGCACCGCGCAGGCCGATGGCGCGCCGCTCGGCCCGGCGCACGATGGTGCGTGCCACCTCGAGCAGCGACGACAGGCGGGTGGCGCCCGGGACGACGAACTCGTTCCCGAGCGTGATGCCGGCCTCGGCCGCCGCGAGGTCGTCCTCCACCTGGAGCAGCATGGGCTCGCTGACCCGCGTCACGGCGTCCTGGAGCCGGTCGCGGGCGTCCGGGTTGGTGGCGAGCTCCGCGGCGACCACGAACAGCTCGCGCTGGATCCGCAGGATCGTGGGGACGAGCCAGTCCAGCGAGGACGGCAGGCGGCCCTGCGACTCGAGCTCGATCGCCTCGGCCCGCGCGACCGCGAGCGCCGCGACAGCCTCGTCGATGGTGCCGTAGGCCTCGGTGCGGGGATCGTCCTTGGAGACGCGGCCGCCGTAGAGCAGGCCGGTGGTGCCATCGTCCCCACGCCCCGTGGCGACGATGCTGTTCTCGATGCGGGCCCGGCGGCGGGTGGGCCCGCCGGGATCGTCAGTCATCCGGTCCGCGACTACCAGACCAGCCCGGCGTCGCGGGGATCCCAGCGCTCCGCCAGCAGGGTGACCTTGACGTCGTGCCCCTCGGCTTCCTCGCCGGCCTCCTTGACCTGCTGGATCATCGAGCCCGCGTACGGGCAGAAGGGCGTGGTCAGGATCATCTTGATCTCGGTTTCCTGGTCGCCAAGGATGACCTGCTTGATCAGGGCAAGCTCGACCACGTTCATGCCGATCTCGGGATCCACGACCGACCGAAGGGCGTCGAGGATGGCCAGCTCACGCGCCCGCGTGAGGGGATCGAAGGCCGGCGGGGGCGCAACGGCGGGGGCGTCGGCGCCGGAGCTGAGCGTCTCGGTGGCGGGATCGGTGGTTGCGGTCGTGTCGGTCACTGGAGCGTGGCGCCTCATGCGGAATCTGGGTCAAGCCTAGCACTGGCTCGGCAGACCAACCGCCGCGGCAGGTCGCCGGGGCTCTCGTACGGGGGCCGGCGACGGCTCCGGCACCCGGGCCGCGGCGCGCTCGCGATCAGCGGTGGGTCGGGACCGGCTCGGGCTCTCCGGTGCTCACGACGATGCCGGTCGCGGAGCGCAGGTGGGCTGGCAGCATCGCCGCCTCTTCCGCCGTGAAGCCGGGACCGATGAGCGTCCCGTCGGCCTGGAAGAAGTCCTCGTACCGCTCCATGTGCTCGGCTGCGTAGCGGAACACCTCCGCGATTCCGACGCGCCGCAGCTCCGGGTTCTCGCCGAGGATTCCCGATGGGGTCAGGCCGTTGGAACGCATCTCCAGGATGTTGCGGACGGTCAGCCGGGTCCCGTAGCAGAACGGCTCGCCGTTCATCACCAGCGGATCGACCTTCACCCACTTGATCGTCATCAGATCACCGAGTCGTCGCCGATGCCGGCGCCCTTCCAGAAGAAGCGCACGAGCGAATTGCCCTTGTGGTCCCCGGCCAGGCGCTGGTGGTGGCGCAGCCGCGCCGCCCAGCGGTCGATGAGCTCGCGGAGCAGCCGCCCGTCGGATGTGCCGAGCACCCCGATCGAGGCGCTGCCCAGGCCCTCCAGCATCGTCACGAAATCGCGCATCGAGATCCTGCGGTGGCGGTAGACGGGAACGAGCCACTCCCCGTACTGCACCACGAAGCGATCCTCACCGGTCTCCAGCGCCCGCGCGAGCTGCTCGATATGACGCTCGTAATCCCGCAGCAGGATCCGCAGCATCCGCTCGTCGTAGCGCTCCGGAAACGTGGGGTCTGCCTGGAACGTGGCCTCCAGGGCGACCGTCGCCAGGCGGTTGGACGCGGCCCGCAGCCGTGCCGCGGCGTCAGGTTGGCCGGCGGTCGCGTCGGCGGGCGGCATGCCGAGGCTGGGATGGGTCACGGCTCACAGTCTACCGGCCTGTGCGCACACGCTCCCCGCATTCGGGCCGGGGTCGCGGGACTAGAGTTGTCTGCGTGACGGAAGGCAGACCGGCCCCCGGAGACAGCCGCCCGCGGACGCTCGAGCGGCCGCCCGGCGAGCGCTACGCCCGGCCGACCGGCACGGGCGGCGCGGCCGGCGTCGCGCCGAGCGACAGGCGGCCCAATCTGCTCGTCGGAGCCGCTCGGGGCGTGCTCGCCGGACTCGCGGTCGCGCTCGTGATCGCCGTCATCGTCGGCGTGCTGGATCTCGGGCTGGGGCTGCTTGCCGTGGCAGCCCTCGGCGGTTGGCTGATCGGCACCGCGGCCCGGTCCGGCAGCTGGTCCCATCGCGCTCCGGGCCCGCAAGCGAGCGTCCAGGTCCTGGCCCTGGCGCTGGCGATCGCAACCTGGCTCGGTGGCGAGGTGGGCGCGTACCTGTTCTCGCTCCTGCTGCGGCCGGACTCCGCGCTGACGTTCGGGGACCGCCTCCGCCAGTCGCCATTCCTCGAGTGGCTGGGACCGCAGCTCGGCATCCGCGAGATCCTGGAGGTGCTCCTGATCTGCGGCGTCGCGTGGTACGCGTCGCGCTCGCCGCGGGACGCGGCATGAACCCGGGGTGAGGAGGTCCGCGTGGCCAAGCTGGTGATCTGCTTCGTCCATCGGGACGATGCGAGCCGGGTCGTCTCCGCGCTTCGCGAGTCGGACCTGCGCGTGACCGAGCTGCGCTCGGAGGGCGGCTTCCTGCGGGCCGGCAACTCGACGCTGATGCTGGGCGTGGAGGACGACCAGCTTCCGCTGGCCCTCTCGGTCATCGACCGCAACTGCCAGCGACGAACGGAACAGGTCCCCGTGGAGCTGCTGGGCGGCATGGACCCCGCGTGGCTGCCGACCGAGGTGACCCACGGCGGCGCGACCGTGCTCGTGCTGCCGATCGAGGCGGTCCACCGCTTCTGAGGCGGCCGCCCGGTGGCTTCGGGGACCGCGCTGCCGCGCTTCCGCGCCGGTTCAGCCCGCCGGTGATTCTCCGAGGAAGGGCATGCCCTGCTCCTCCACGGCCTTGAGGCTCATGCGCAGCGCAGCCGTCTTCTGCTCGGCGACGTCGCGCACGTACGTCGCCGTCTCTGCCGGCGTCATCTGGCGGCCCCGGCCGAGCACTGACTTGCCGACCATCAGCCACGACAGGTGGTAGCGGTCCATCGATCCCCAGGCCTGGCTGAGCAGCGAATCGGACAGGGCCAGCCAGGTGCGGAGCCCGTCGATCGAGGGGTTGAGCTGGAGGCGCTCGCCTTCGGCCACGAGCTGGCGGGTATCCCGGATCAGCTGGTCACGCGTCATCGCCGCCTATGATCGCGCCATGGTGACGACGGCCCCTGCCGCGGGCCCCTCTGCCCCCAGCTCAGCCGGTGGCCAGGCGCGACGGGATCGGTTGGACCTGCGGGCGACCTTCGATGTGACGGCCCGCGCGGTCGCCGACGAGCTGATTCCGACCGCGGTGCTGGCCGTCGCAGACGGCGAGGGCCTCATTGCGGTGGAGGCGTTTCCCGGCGCGCAGGACCCGCGCGTGGGCGCCGACAGCCTGTACTTCCTCGCTTCGGTGACCAAGCCGATCGTCGCGACGGCCGTCATGCAGCTGGTCGACGAGGGACGCCTGGACCTGCACGCGCCGATCCAGCGCCTGGTTCCGGAGCTCGCAGGACCAGGCCGGGAGCGGATCACGCCGTGGCACGTGCTGACGCACACATCCGGCCTCCGGGACATGGACCAGCGGCAGGTCCTCCGGAAGCGGCTCGGCGCGGACAAGATGCTGGAGCAGGTCCTGTCCGCACCGTTGGACTTCGAGCCGGGATCGCGCTACCGATACGCCTCGGACTCGTTCTACCTGCTCGCCGCGGTGATCACTCGTCTGACCGGCATGCCGTTCGCGGAGGCGCTGGAGCGGCGCGTGCTGGGACCGGTCGGGGCCCTCGATGTCACGTTCGACCCGCGCACCCGGCGCAACCGCATCGTGCGGGTGCACGGCGTCGGGGTGGAGAACCGGCTCATCCAGGAGGTCGTGCTGCGCTTCCTCGCGCGGGCGACGCTGCCGGGTGGCGGACTCTGGGGCACGGCCGAGGACCTGGTGCGCTTCGGGAGGTCGCTGCTGCCGGCCGCGACCGGCGCGATGCCGCGCATCCTGTCCCAGGCCGCGATCGAGGAGATGAGCCGGGAGCAGACCCAGGGCCTCTTCGACGTCTCGGAGGACGGCACCAGACGCGATCCGCGCTACGCGCTGGGCTGGGGCAAGCCGCATCCCGCGGGCATCGCGCCGAGCGTGGTCGATGAGACGTCGGCTCCGGACGCGGGCGAGGTGGTGCGCGTCCCCGCCTCGCCCTCGACCTTCACCCACGGCGGTGCCACGGGCACACGCCTCTGGATCGACCCGGACCGGGAGATGGTCTTCGTCTTCCTCACGAACCACTGGGGCATCTCGGACGCGCCGATGTTCTCGATCCTGGCCGAGGTCTACCGCGCCTGGGACGCCGCGAGCGGCTGACCCCGGCCCGGGTCACCGCATCGTCCCGCCAGCGAAGATAGTCCCCGCCAGCGAAGGCAACCGGGTGCGCAAACCACCGCGGACTCGCACAGGAGGACCCCGTCATGGCCGACTACCCCGACATCTACGCCGACAGCGCGCAGCTGACGTCCGGCCAGTACGGCTTCAGCCTGACGCTGCTCCTGACGGACCCGAGCGATACCCCGGGACCCGAACAGCCACCGAGCCACATCGTCGGCCGCGTGCGGATGTCCCCGCAGCTCGCCGGCAGGATCGCGGCGATCATCCAGCAGGCCCTCGCGGGCATGTCCACGGCCCAGGGCCAGCCGGTGAACGAACGACCGGCTTGAAGCGATCGGACCGCAGCGCTGCCACGCGACGCAACGAACCCGGCGGGGATTGCTCACCGCCGGGTCCGAGGCTGCCGTAGGTCGGGGCCGCGGCGCTTCCGCGCCCGCCCACCGGGCTACTTCTCGATGGGCACGTTCACCATGCTGCCCCACTCCGTCCACGATCCGTCGTAGTTCCGCACGCTGGGGTAGCCGAGCAGCTCGTGGAGCACGAACCACGAGTGGCTCGAGCGCTCGCCGATGCGGCAGTAGGCGATGACGTCCTTGTCGGGCGTCACGCCCTTCGCCGCGTAGAGGGCCCGGAGGTCGTCGGCATCCTTGAAGGTGCCGTCCTCCTTGACCGTCTGGCCCCAGGGGATCGACTGGGCACCCGGGATGTGGCCGCCGCGCTGGGCCGTCTCGGTCATGCCGGGCGGGGCGATGACCTCGCCGCTGAACTCGGCCGGTGAGCGGACGTCGACCAGGGTGAAGCCGGGGTCCCCGAGGCGCGGCAGGATGTCGTCACGGAACGCCCGCAGCGCCGGATCGGCGCCGGGGACCTGGTACTGCGTGGACGCGTGCTCCGCCGCGTCCGTGGTCACCGGCAGCCCGTTGTCGAGCCAGTAGCGGCGGCCGCCGTTGAGGATGCTGACCTTGTCCACGCCGTGGAGCTTCAGCTGCCAGTAGGCCCAGGCCGCGAACCAGTTGTTGTTGTCGCCGTAGAGCACGATCGTCGTGTCCGGCCCGATGCCGCTCTCGCTCAGGAGCTTGCTGAACTCCTCGCGGCTGGCGATGTCGCGGCGGATCCCGTCGGCAAGCTGGCTGGTCCAGTTCCAGCCCACGGCGCCCGGGATGTGGCTCTGGTCGTACGCGGTGGTGTCGACGTCGACCTCGACGAAACGGACGGCGGGATCGTCGAGATGGGCCTTGGCCCAGTCCGAGTCGACGAGCACGTCGTTGGCGTATCCGGAAACGGTCATGAGGATCTCCTCGTGTGCAGCGCTGTCGCGCTGGCGATGCGTGACGCGTGAGGTGGGTGGTCGAGGTCGCGGGCGACGATCCGCGAGATCACCGATCTCGCGGGTATCGGGCCCGCTCGGGACACGACGGCATCGAGCTCAACCCTCCCCACCTGCCCGATCGAGACGGCTGAAGGCGGCGAGACGCTCGCGACACGCGGCCGCTTCGCGCTCCGCCTGACGGACGATCCACGGATCCACCCGACTGCTGTCCTCGATCTCGATCGTGATGCCGTAGGCCCCGTCCTCGATGACGATCCCGGAGCTGTTGCGGTAGTCCGTCATCCAGTTGGCCTGGAGCGCCACCGCGACGTCGCCGACGACCGCGGGCGAGAAGATCCAGTCGAGGTAGGTGGCGTTCAGCCGATCCACGAGATCGGCGATCCGGACCGGCCGGCCGCGCTCCATCCGGGCGAGGAGGCCGAT
>JAXDKU010000015.1:0-22983 GCA_034667005.1 Chloroflexota bacterium | reverse complement strand
CGGCGGACTGCAACAGGACTGAAACGTCCGTCTCCCGAATCTCTTGGATTGCAGCCGTGCCGTGATCTAACTTACACGCGTTACCTGAGTAGCAGGGAGGCAGCACGGCCGAGCTGTTCGCCGCGGGCGCGATCGCATCAGGAGCAGCGACGCATCCGTGGACGAGGAAGGCGAGGGCCACCTTCCGATTGAAGACGAGACGCACGTGCGCAACGCGACGTCCCGCCGCACCAAGCCGACTTCGAGCGGCGCAGACAGGGGAGAAGGCTCGCCGCCACCACCACGCCGGAACGGCCGAGCGGTTGCCGCGAGAGGTGGCGGCTGGGATCCGCCACAGCGCGCAGCGGCGCAGAGACGCCGCACGATGACCCGGCCCATGGGGCCGAGAGGAGAAGCACATGCGACGAGCTCTCGTTTCGTTGGCGACGATCAGCCTGCTGCTGACGGCCTGTGGAACCGCGGCGACACCGGCACCGACCACCGGTCCGGTCGTGACCCCCGGGGCGACCGCCGCCACCACACCGGCACCGGTCGTCACCCCGGGCGCCACCGTGGCCACGACGCCCGCGCCGGTCGTCACGCCGGAGGCCACACCCGCAGAGACCGCCCCGCCGAGCGCGAGCGGGCCCGTCACACTGTCCGGCTGGCAGTCCAGCGGCGCGGAAGGCAACGCCGTCACCCAGACGCTGCTGAGCGCCCAGGCCACCCTGCCCGACATCCAGATCAACTACGCCCCGCTGGCCGGCGACTATGCCGCCGCGATGGCCGCCAACTTCGCGGCACACGACGTGCCGGACATCTTCTATGTCGACGCCGGCTACGCGCAGGAGTGGAGCCGTGAAGGCTTCCTGATGCCGCTCGACGACATGATCGCCGCCTCCGGGTTCGACACCAGCGCCTTCTTCCCGGCGGCGCTGTCCGTCTTCAAGGGCGCCGATGGCAAGACCTACGGCTTCCCCAAGGACTTCAACACGATCGCGATGGCCTACAACACGGACATCGTCACGGCACCGCCGAAGACGATGGACGAGCTGATGACCTGGGCCGAAGGCGCCAAGGGCAGCGGCAGCCTCCAGGCGCCGATCTGCCTGAATCCCGGTCTGGACCGCGGGCTCGCCTTCGTCTACGCGAACGGCGGCTCCCTGCTGACCGACGACGGCTCCGCATCGGCCATCCAGACGGACGCGAGCAAGGCCGCCGTCCAGTGGTACATGGACCTGTTCAAGAAGGGTCTCGGCATGACCGCCAGCGACATGGGTGACGGCTGGTGCGGCGAGGCGCTCGGCAAGGGCGACGCCGCGGTCATCTTCGAAGGCGGCTGGCTGGACCCGTACATCCCGAGCACGTTCCCCGACGTCAAGTACGCCTGGGCGGACGTCCCCACGGGCACCTCCGGTGAGCCCGTCACCATCTCGTACACCGCGAGCTACGCGATCGGCGCGGACTCGAAGAACCCCGATGGGGGCTTCGCCCTCATGCAGTACCTCACCGGCCCCGAGGGCATGACCAAGTGGACCGAGGGCGGCGTGGCGCTGCCTTCCCGCTCGGACGTGCCGATCCCGGCCGGCAAGGACGTCCTCGCCGGCGAGAGCTCGTTCGCCAAGCCGGGCTCGGGCTTCATGCCGGGCTACAACGAGGTCCAGAAGGCCTTCCAGGACGCGTTCATCAACGAGATCCAGACCGAGAGCTGGGACGCAGGCGTCGTGGTCGACGCCACCAAGACCGCGATCGACACGGCCCTCGCGGGCCAGTGACGAGGCTGCCCGCGGGCAACGCCCGCTAGACCGTCACTTCAGCGCCGGAGCCGGCCTCGCCGCCGGCTCCGGCGCAACTCGTTTCGGCGCTCGAGAGGGAGGGTCGGGAATGGGAGTCGGACCAGCGGCCTCGGTGGCCGCCAAGCCACCCGGTCGCACCGGTGGTCGCCGTGGCAGCGGCTCGCGTGCCGAGGCGATCGCCGGGTACAGCTTCGTCTCGATCCCGATGCTGCTGTTCCTCATCCTCAACATCGGCGCGATCCTGTACGCCGTCTACATCAGCGTCTGGGACTGGAACATCCGCAGCGGCCCGGTCAAGCTCGTGGGGCTGGACAACTACACGCGGCTGCTCAACGACGAGGTGTTCCAGACCGGCATCAAGAACACGCTCTACTACACGGCCATCTGGGTGCCGCTCACGATGGCCGCGGGCCTCTTCCTGGCGGTCATCGTCAACGCCAAGATCCGGGGGCGAACCTTCTTCCGGGCGGCGTTCTACTTCCCGGCGATTGCCAGCTCCGCGGCCATCACGACGCTGTGGATCTTCATCGTCCAGCCCAACGGGCTCTTCAACCAGGTCCGCGGTGCGATCGGCCTGAATCCGCTCTTCGAGTTCTTCGGCTTCATCGCGAAGCAGAACTGGATGGGCGACCAGGACACGGCGCTCCAGTCGGTGATCCTGCTGAACACATGGACCACGTCGGGCACCTTCATGCTGTTCTACCTGGCGTCGCTCCAGACGATCAGCCGCGAGGTCTACGAGGCCGCGGCGATCGACGGCGCGAACGCGTGGCAGACGTTCTGGCGGGTCACCTTCCCGCTGCTGAGGCCGGGGCATTACTTCGTGGCCACGGTCGCCGTGATCGGCGGTCTCCAGCTGTTCGACCAGGCACTGATCGGCGGAGGCGTGAACGGCGATCCCAACAACGCCCTCATGACGACCGTGCTCTTCATCTACAACGCCTCGTTCAAACGGTTCGACTTCAGCCTTGCGGCCGCCGCCGGCGTGATCCTGTTCGTGGTCATCCTCACGGCCACGCTGGTCCAACGCCGGCTCTTCGGCCAGGCGCCGAGCTGGTGAGGAAACGGCCATGACTGCCACGACCCAACCGATCCGAGCCGAGACCGCCGCCACCATCGCACCCGTCGGCGATCGCGGCGCCCGCCTCCGCCGGCGCCTGGCCTACATCGCGATGATCACGTACGCGGTGCTGATGTTCGTGCCCTTCGCCTGGTCGATCATCACGTCCTTCAAAACGCTGCCGGACTCCGTCCGCCTGTCGATCCTGCCGAACCCATTCACGTTCCAGGGCTGGGAGTTCGCCTGGAACAACCTCAACCCGTCGCTGCCGGTGCTCTTTCTCAACAGCGCGATCTTCGCCGGCGCCGTGACCTTGACGAACCTCGCACTGGGCAGCCTGGCGGGCTACGCCTTCGCACGGCTGAAGTTCCCCGGTCGCGAGCTGCTCTTCGTCGTCGTGCTCGCGACGCTGATGATCCCGGACCAGCTTCGTCTGGTGCCCATCTATGTGGGCTTCAACAACATCGGCCTGACGACCGGCATCGCCCAGTACATCGGGGTGATCCTGGTCCTCGCGATCTCCGCGACCAGCGTCTTCCTGCTGCGCCAGTACTTCCTGTCGATCCCGCATGAGCTGGAGGAGGCGGCACGGCTGGATGGGGCCGGGTTCTTCACCACGTTCTGGCGGGTGATGCTGCCGCTGGCCACGCCCGCGCTCTCGGCGGTGGCCATCCTCCAGTTCCAGGGGACCTGGAACAGCTTCTTCTGGCCGCTCATCATCGCCCGCGATCAGGGCCACTGGCCGCTCAGCCTTGGCCTGGTGCAGTTCCGGCTGGCCGGCGGGTTCAGCAACAACTGGCCGCCGCTGATGGCCACCATCGTGCTCGCCACGATCCCTATCCTGATCCTGTACATCTTCTTCCAGCGCTACTTCGTGGAGGGCGTCGCTGCCGCCGCTGTCAAGGGCTGAGCCGGCCGCAGCCGCCGACGATCGGTCGATCCTCGGCCGCGGACGGCTGGACGAGGAGGCGCCCGCGGAGCTGCCGGCCGCGCCGACCCTGTTCGGCTCGGTCCGGGCTGCCGCCGTGGACTTCTACTTCCACTCCTGGCGTCTCGTTCCGGCCAACCTGCTCTGGGGCATCGGGCTCGGCATCACCTACGTCCTGGCGCTGGTCTACTGGCCTGCGGCGGTGCTGTTCACGCCCCTGCTCGCCTTTCCCGTGGTCGGCGTCTTCCGGCTCGCGGGGCTCATCCACCGGGGCGCGTCCGTCTCGTTCTGGGACGGCATCCATGCCTGGCGCGAGCTATTCGTTCCCACCCTCGTCGCCGGCTACCTGATCGTGCTCGGGGCGATCGTCCTGTCGATCAACCTCCTGGGCGGCCTCCAGAACGGCGATCTGCTCGGGTGGGCATTCGCCACGCTGTCGGCCTGGGGCCTCGTCATCGGCTGGCTGTGGGTCCTCTGCTTCTGGCCCCTCCTCGCCGATCCGGCGCGCCGAGGCTGGGGCCTTCGACGCAGCGCGCGGGCCGCGGGTCTGCTGGTCGTCGCCCATCCGGCCCGGCTGGCGGGCCTCGGCGTGCTGCTCGCGGTCTTCTTCGTCCTCAGCACGGTGGCCTTCGCCGCGCTGGTCGCCATCTCGCTCGCGTTCGCGGCGCTGGTGGCGTGCCACTACGTGCTCCCTGCCACCGACCGGCTCGAAGCCCGGCTCGCCACAACGCGCATCCCGCTCGCACCATGACGGTACGCAGGGCACGCCCGGAGGCTGCGGTCCCGATGCTCGCCCCGACGCCGCTCCCGATCCAGGTCGGACCCGCCACGGTCACGATGAACCACAACGACCGGTTCGTGGTCTGCCAGCCGGACGGGCGGATCGTGGACACCGCGGCGGAGGGCTTCTTCGCCAGGGACACTCGCTTCGTGGCCGGCTGGGAGCTGCTCGTCAACGGCCGCCGGCCGGTCCTCCTCAACTCCTCGCCGATCCAGTACTTCTCGTCGCGCTTCGAGTTCACCAACGGAAAGCTCACGGACGACGCCGGCCCGCTGGAGCCGCAGTCGCTTTCGATCCGCCTCGACCGGACCGTGTGGGGCGGCGTCCACGAGGACTACACGCTGGCCAACTTCGGACGGCGCGCGGTGCGGCTGACCATCGAGATCGAGATCAACTCCGACTTCGCCGACCTCTTCGAGGTGAAGTCCGGGGAGATCGTGCGGCGGGGCGCCATCAACAGCCGCTGGTTCCGCTCGCGGCGCGAGCTCCGCACGACCTACGTGAATGCCGCGTTCCGGCGCGAGCTCATCCTCCAGGTCGACCGCGCCGACTCTCCGCCGCAGTTCGCCAACGGCAAGCTGGTCTTCATCGCGAAGATCGAGCCGAAGCGAGCGTGGCGGACCTGCCTGCGCTGGCTGCCGATCACGGAGGGCGGCCGCCGACCGCAGACGCTGCCATGCCACTCGATCGCGGCGGCGCCTCCGGAGATGAGCGAGGTGCGCCTGCCGCTGGTCCGCCTCGAGGCGTCCAACCCGACCGTCGTGCGCGCCTGGGACCAGGCCGTCCGCGACCTCGAATCGCTGCGCCTGGAGGACACCACCGCCGCACGCGGCGTGATCATTCCGGCCGCCGGCGTGCCCTGGTTCGTGACCCTGTTCGGGCGCGATTCGCTGGTCGTCTCGATCCAGACGATGTCCGGGCATCCGGAGTTCGCGGTCGGCGCGCTGCGCCGTCTCGCGCGCCTCCAGGCGACCGAGGACGACCCGGAGCGCGACATGGAGCCGGGCAAGATCCCGCATGAGGTGCGCCACGGGGAGCTGGCCAAGCTGGGCATCCTGCCCTTCACCCCGTACTACGGCACGCACGACGCCACGAGCCTCTTCGTGATCGTGCTGTCACACCTCTTCCACTGGCTCGGCGACGTCGACGTCCTGCGTCGCTACCTGCCAAACGTGGAGGCGGCGATGGCCTGGATCGATCGCTGGGGCGACCGGGACGACGACGGGCTCCAGGAGTACAAGACGCGCTCGAGCCACGGCTACTACAACCAGGCCTGGAAGGACGCCGGCGACGCGATCCAGCACGCCGACGGGACGCTCGCGCCGCTTCCCCTCGCCGTCTGCGAGCTCCAGGGCTACGCCTACGACGCCAAGGTCCGGCTGGCCGACATCTACGACCGGCTCGATCGCCCGCGGGACGCCCGACGCCTCCGCTCGCAGGCGGCACGCCTGTTCGACCAGGTCAACGAGCAACTCTGGTGGGAGGAGGAGGGGACCTACTACCTGGGGCTCGACGGCTCGAAGAAGCCGATCAAGTCCGTCGCGTCGAACGCCGGCCACCTGCTCTTCTCGGGCATCGTGCCGCCGGAGCGAGCCGGCCGCGTGGTCGCGCGGCTGATGGCGGACGACCTCTGGTCGGGCTGGGGCATCCGGACGCTGTCGTCCGAGCATCCCGGCTACAACCCGTTCAGCTATCACACGGGGACGGTCTGGCCGCACGACAACGCGATCGTCGCGGCCGGCTTCCACCGCTACGGCTTCCATGCGGAGGCCGCCCGGATCGCGCGGGCCACGTTCGATGCGGCAGAGCGCTTCCAGGCCAACCGCCTCCCGGAGCTCTTCGCGGGCCTGGTCCGCGAGGAGAGCACGTTCCCCGTCCAGTACCTCGGCGCGAACGTGCCGCAGGCGTGGGCTGCGGGCTGCGTCATCCAACTCGTCTCGATGCTGGCGGGGATCGACGCACGGTCCGACGCCGACGGGTCGCGGATCTACGTGGACCCGGCGCTTCCGGACTGGCTGCCGGAGCTCTCGATCGCCAACCTGCGCGCCGGACGCGGACAGGTCTCGCTCCGCATCAGCAATGGGAACGTGGAAACGACGTCGAACACCACCGGGTTCGAGGTCGTTCGGGGGCCCGCGCCGGCGCTCGGGTGACGCCGGCGAGCCATCCAGGCATCCGAGCCCACGCGGCCTCCGCTCCGGTCAACATCGGCGTCAAGCCGTCCCGTCAACGGGACGCCACGCCGGAGGACCTTCGGCGCGGTCGATTGGCTCGACGCCCAGGGCCATGAGCTCGGCGCGGAGCGCATCGGCCCGGGCGTAGTCCCTCGCCTCGCGCGCCGCCGCACGTTCCTCGAGGAGGGCCTGCGCCCCGTGCGGCAGGACCACCGTGGGGATGCCTTCCAGAACTGCGTCCCAGACCCGGTGGAGGCTCAGGCCGAGCACGAGGTCCGCGTCGAGCGCAAGCCAGCGCTTCTCGTCGTCGGGCAGCCCTGAGCGGAGCACGTCCCGAACCGTGGCCATGGCGCGCGGCAGGTCCAGGTCGTCGTCGACTGCCTTGACGAACCGGGCGTGGAATCCGAGGCCGGCGTCCGAGAGCGGGGCCGCCGGGCTCGTGGCCCGATCCGAGTGATCGAGCTCGGCCGCGCCGGGGCCGCCGTGCCCGGCTGTGCCCTCGGCGAGGCCCGCCGGCCGGTTCCCGGCGGTGCCGGCCTCGAGAGGAGCCGGCGCTGCCCAGGGTCCGTCCTGTGGCGGCGGGCCCAGCGATCGCAGCCGGCTGCGCAGCGACTCGAGGCCCGCGGCAGCGGCTCGAAGCGACTCCTCCGACGCGTCGAGCCGGTGCCGGTACCGCGAGGTCAGGGCGAGGAGCCGGAAGCCGAGCGGGTCGATTCCGCGATCCGCCAGCTCCGTGACCCGCTGGAAGTTGCCCGCCGACTTGGCCATCTTGCGGCGGCCCGTGGTCAGGAACTCGCCGTGCACCCAATGCACCGCCGGCACGTGGCCGGTGAGCGCGGCGGACTGCGCGATCTCGTCCTCGTGATGGGGGAAGACGTTGTCCACGCCGCCCGTATGGACCTCGAACTGCTCGCCGAGGTAGGCCATCGACATGGCCGAGCACTCCAGGTGCCAGCCGGGGAAGCCCTCGCCCCAGCGCTTCGTGGGCCACCTCAACAGGCGCCCTTCCTCCGCGTGCTTCCACAGCGCGAAGTCGGCCGGGTCGAGCTTGTCCTGCTCGACCTCGACGCGATGCCCCTCGCGCAGCTCGTCCAGGGTGTTGCGCGACAACTGGCCGTAGCCGGGGTACGCGGCGACGCGGTAGTAGACGGTGCCCTCGGGGGTGGCGTAGGCGAAGCCCGCGTCGACCAGCCGCTCGGCGAGCGCGAGCATCTCCGGGATGTGCTCGGTCGCGCGCGGGAAGCGGTGGGCGGGCAGGATGTTGACTGCCGCTTCGTCCGCGTGGAAGGCCGCCTCGTAGAAGTCGGCGATCTCCTGGGTGCTCCTGCCCTCCACCTCGGCCGCGATGAGCAACCGGTCGCCGCCCGAGTCGCGCCGCTCGTCGCGCATGTGGCCGACGTCGGTGATGTTCTTCACGTGGAGCACATCGAGGCCGTGGTAGAGCAGCGTCCGCCGGATCAGGTCCGCCAGCAGGAAGCTGCGGAGGTTGCCGATGTGGGCGTAGCGGTAGACCGTCGGGCCGCACGTGTACATGCGAACGCGCGGCGGCGTCCCGTCGCGTGCCGGCTCCAGGGGGAGCACCGGCTCCACGGATCGCGTCAGCGTATTCCGGAGTCTGAGCGTCACGATGGCATCATCAACCAGGCGGCGATGCCGTTCCGGCGAGGCGCCGCCGTTCCGGCGAGGCGCCGCCGTGCCACATGCGGCGGTGCCGCACGCCATCGAGCGCGCAGCCGGCGGCCAAAGCCGCCCGGGCGGAGGATAGAGATGAGTCCACGCGTGCCGCCGCCCGATGGGGAGTTCCGCTACCGCCACCCGATGGAGGTCCGCTTCGGCGACACCGACGCGCTGGGGCACATCAACAACGCCACCTATCTCGTGTACTTCGAGGCCGCGCGGGCGGGCTACCACGCGGCGATGGTGGGCGCGCCGTTCGGGACGGGCGAGGACGCCGACCTCACGTTCGTCCTTGCGGAGGCGACCATTCACTACCGCGAGCCCGCCTTCTTCGGCGAGCCGCTGGTGATCGAGGCGCGCGTGCCTTGGGCGGGCCGCTCGTCGTTCGGGCTGGAGTACCGGATCGTGTCCGAAGGCTCCCCGATCGCACCGGCGCGCCTCGTCGCGGATGGCGAGACGGTCCAGGTGATGTTCGACATGAAGGCCGGGCGAGTCACGCGGCTCCCTGCCGATCTGCGCGAGCGCATCGAGGCATTCGAGGGCCGCGCGATCCCGACGGCGCCGCGCGTCGCGTCTGCCGTTCGGGCGGATCAGGGCGCGGAGTAGGCGTCGACCGGTACGGGCGCCGATACGGCATCCGGAGCTGCCGCGTCCGGGGGAGTTGCCGCGCCGTCCCGGGGCGAGGGGACGCCCGGCGCAAGGAGGGCCGACAGGGCGACGACCTCGCCGACGACCAGCAGGCACGGCCGCTGAGCCGGGACGGCCGGAGGATCCGCGGCGAGCGCCGCGAGCGTGGTGACGATCACCCGCTGGCCCGGCAGGCTGGCATCCACGATCATCGCCGCCGGCGTCTCGGGTGAGCGTCCCGCGGCGACCAGTGCCGCGGCCGTGGCGGGTGCCGCGGCGCCGGCCATGAAGACGACCAGCGTGTCGATCCGGGCGAGCGCGTCCCAGTCGGGCGCACCCGTGCGTTCCTCCGATCCCGTGGACGAGGCCGCGGTGACGAACGCGGCGCTGCGGGCGATGCCTCGATGCGTCAGTGGGATGCCCGCCAGGGCGGGCGCGGCCACGCCGGCCGTGACGCCGGGCACGACCTCGAACGCGATGCCCGCCTCCAGCAGCGCCAGGGCCTCCTCGCCCCCGCGGCCGAACACGAACGGATCGCCGCCCTTCAGCCTGACGACGTCGTAGCCGGCGCGCGCGAACTCGACCAGCAGCGCGCTGATCCGCTCCTGCGAGATCGAATGCGCGTAGCCGAGCTTGCCGACGTCCAGCCGCAGGCGACCCCGCGGGATGAGCTCCAGCAGGGCCGGCGAGACGAGGCGGTCGTGGAGCACCACGTCCGCGGACTGGAGCAGCCGCATCCCACGCACGGTGATCAGCTCGGGGTCGCCCGGTCCGGCCCCGACGAGCCAGACGCGCCCCGTGCGGCGGGACGCCGGGTCCGTCAGGGGCTCGGGGGTCGTCATGCCGCGGCGTCCGCAAAACGGGGCGCCTCGGCCGGCTCCTCCCACGCGCCGATCTGATCCTGGACGGCGTCACGGGCCGCATCGCTCCGCCCGGCGCGCAGGAGCGCCAGCGCCGGCCCGTCCACGAGCGCGTACCAGAGGCGGCGCCGCGCGGCGAACGACCGGCCGCTTGCCGTGATTCGGGGGCGCGCCTCCGCGAAGATCTCCAGCAACTGCTCGTACTCCGCCCCCACCACGTCCGCGGCCAGCTGATCGCGAATGCGGACCGCCAGCGCGGGCGCGATTCCGCCGGTGCCGATCGCGACCGTCAGGTCCCCGCGCCGGAGGATCGCCGGGGCGCTCCAGTCGCACCACGGGATGTCGTCGACGGTGTTGACCAGGATCCCGCGTTCGCGACAGGCTCCCGCGATCCGGTGGTCCAGCGAGCGGTCGCCGGTCCCGACGATCGCCAGCGTGGCCCCGTCCAGCGCACCGCCGTCGAATGGGCCCTGCTCTCGCGTCCAGACGGTCACGCGGGCGCCGAGCCCGGCCAGCGCACGCGCCTTGGCATCCGACTCGCGGCCGCCGCCCGCGACGAACACGGCGCGGTCCTGGACGTCCAGGAAGATCGGGAAGGCGAACCGGCCGGAGAGGCTCACGCCGCGTTCCCCGTCGCGGGCACGACCGACGCCGCCGGCACCCCGGGCACGTGGATCCCGCATTCGCGCTCGTCGGGCTGCTCCCACCACCAGCGACCGCTCCGGGCGTCGGCCCCCGCCGGCACGGCCCGCGAGCACGGCGCGCACCCGATCGACGGGTAGCCGGCGTCGTGGAGGGCGTTGTACGGCAGGTCGCGCTGCCGGATGCGCGCCCAGACCTCCTCCTCGGTCCAGTCGGCCAGCGGCGCGACCTTCCAGATCATGCCGTGCTCCAGGTCGAATCCGATCTTCAGCGTCCCGGAGCGCGTCCCGATCTGGTCGCGCCGGACGCCCGTGATCCAGCCGTCCAGGCCCTGGAGCGCTCGCCGCAGCGGCGCCACCTTGCGCACGTCGCAGCAGCGGCGGCGATCGTCGATGGAGCGGTAGAAGAGGTTCACGCCGCGCTCCCGCGTCATGGCCTCGACCTCCCTCGCGTCGGGGAAGACGACCTCGACCTCCACGCCGAAGCGGTGGCGGACGGCGTCGATCAGGTCGTACGTCTCCTGCGGCAGCCGGCCGGTGTCGAGGGTGAAGACCCGCGGCCGCGGCACGAGCTCCGTGAGCAGGTCGAGCAGGACGATGTCCTCGGGTCCGAACGACGCCGACAGCGCGATGCGCTCCGAGCCGATGACGTCCAGCGCGAGACGAAGCACCTGGAGTGCGTCGAGGTGCTCGGTGTGAACGGGGATCGGGGTCCGGACCAGCTCGACGGGCAGGAAGGACGCGGCGACCGGCCGGAGGAGGATGGGGGCGGCGGTCATGCGGCCGCCTCGCCGGCCAGGGTCGCGCCGGCCACGGCCGCGCCGGCCACGGCCGCGCCGGCATCTACGGCGGGCCGTTCCGGGCGCGGCGCGCGCACGGGCGGAGCAGGCGGCTCGACCACCGGTCCCTCCTGGCGCGCGATGAAGTCGCCCAGCGTCTCCCCGGCGTCGCGCTGGTCGCGGAAGCGCTCCAGCAGCGGCCGGAGCATGCCCGGCAGATCGTCTCGGTGGACTCGATCGGCGACCGCCGTCGCGAGCCGCGTGCCGGCCGCATCGCCGCCCAGCCAGACCTGGTAGCGGTCGACCGCGTCGCCGACAAGGCCGATCTCGGCGACATACGGCCGGGAGCAGCCGTTGGGGCACCCGGTCATACGGACCGAAGGCGCCTCGTCACCGAGACCGACCTCGTCGAACACGGACTGGAGCGAGTCGAGCACGCTGGGGAGCGCGCGCTCGGCCTCGGCGATCGCCAGACCGCAGGTTGGAAGCGCGGGGCAGGCCATGGCAAGCCGCCGGAGGCCGCGGATGCGGTCTCCGGCTTCGATGTGGTGGTCGACGAGGATGGCGTCGATGCGACCGCGCTGCGCCGGCTCCACGTCCACCAGGTAGGCGTTCTGGTTGGCGGTGATACGGAGCTGGACGCCGAGCTCCGACACGATCTCGCGGAGCGCGGAACGCCACTGCGGCGTGCCGAGGGCGCCGTCGGAGACGCGGCCGTTGAGGATCCGCAGGCCGTGGAACCAGCGCCCGTCGCCCTGCTCGTGCCAGCCCATCAGGTCGTCGCCGCGCTCCCATTGGACGGGTCGCGCCGGCGCGATCGCGATGCCGGTGGCGGCTTCCACGCCCGAGCGGAACCAGTCGATGCCGCGGTCGGCGATGAGGTACTTCAGCCTGGCGTGGCGGCGGTTGGTGCGGTCCCCGTGGTCCCGCTGCACCGCCACGACGCCCTCGGCGACCTGGAGGAGCTCGTCCGGTTGGATGAAACCGAGCGGCTCCGCCAGTCGCGGGAACGTCTCGGGCTTCTTGTGCGTGCGCCCGAGGCCGCCGCCCACGTACACGTTCCAGCCCGCGTGCACGGATCCGTCGAAAACCGGGACGATGCCCAGGTCGTTCGTGAACAGGTCGACGCTGTTGTCGCCGGCCACCGTCACGGCGGTCTTGAACTTGCGCGGCAGGTAGGTCTTGCCGTAGAGCGGCTCGTCGTCCAGCGGGATGGCGCCCGCCGCGCTCACACGGCCCAGCTCCTCCTTGCCCATCTCGTCCGTGTCCAGCCACAGCTCGGCGTAGGCGCCCGTCCGAGGCAGGAGGTGGTCGCTGATCTGCTTCGCCGCGAGGCGGACAAGCGCGTAGTCGGGCCGGGCCCACGGGGTTGGCGCCGCCATCACGTTGCGGTTCACGTCGCCGCACGCGCCGAGGGTGCTCGCGAGCCGGTCGTTGACGGTGCGGATGACCGTTCGCAGGTCGTGCTTGAGGATGCCGTGCAGCTGGATGCTCTGGCGCGTCGTGAGGCGGAGCGTCCCGTTGCCGAGCTCGCCGGCCAGCCGGTCGAGAGCGAGGTAGAGCTCCGGATGGACGTCGCCGCCGGGGAGGCGCAGGCGGATCATGAAGCTGAAGGCGTACTCGTCGCCGGCCTTACGGCGCGCGTTGCGCTGGTCCCGGTCGTCCTGCTGGTAGCTCCCGTGGAACTTCAGGATCTGATAGCCGGCGTCGCTGATCGAGATGCTCGGCGAGGCAAACTCCTCGGCGAGCGAGCCGCGCAGCTGGCGGCTGTCGGCCTTGAGGAGCTCGACGGGGTTCGGCCCGGTCGACGGCGTGTCTTCGGGATCGTCTGACATCGGCGGGGGAGGCTCCTGGGGAGTCGCGGCGCGATCGGCCGCGGTGCGGGGAGGCGTGACGCGAGGGTCAGGCCGGATCCGCCAGGAGGAGCGACGGTGCCGGCCGGCCCACGGAAAGGGGCGAGGGCCGGCAGGGTGGAGCGGCTAGCGGCGCTCGCTGGATACGAGCACGCCCACCCGGTCCGCCGGCTCTCGCCGTAGACACGAGGCGCTACACAGGCAGCGGCGCAGGGAGTGCTGGTTCATCGCGACGCATCATGCGGGCGGGCATGCGGCGGCCGCAACCCCGGAACGGTTGCGTTTCGGTCGCGGATGGCGGCGGCAGCTTCCGGGGACGTCCGGGCTCGACCCTTGACCGGTACCGTGCAAAACCGCACACTGCCGCTGCTCTTCATCGGCCGGCGCCCTGCCACGGCCGGAGAGTCAGTGCCCAATGAGGAGGGGGAAACGGATGGCCGAACGCTGCCGCATCTGCGGCGAGCCGGCGACACACTCACTGGGGTCGTACCAGTTCTGCGACCGCCACTATGAGCGGGCCCAGCGGCAACGCGGGAGCCTGTGGCGGGCGGACCTGATCTCGGTCGTCGCGCTGATCGCCTTCGTGGTGATCGTCTACGCGCTCGACGCGGCATTGAACCCCAAGCTGAGTGGCAGCGCGCTGATCGTCTTCGGACTGATCGCAGCGCTCGTGCCGGCCGCGATCTGGCTCGTGTTCTTCTACCGCCGCGACCGCCTGGAGCCAGAGCCGAAGGGGATGGTCATCGGTGTCTTCGTGATCGGCGCGCTGGTCGCCGCCGCGGTGGGCATTCCGCTGGTCGAGGACTGGTTCGACGTCGGCAGCTGGCTCAACCTGAACCTGCTCACGCAGATCGCCGGCAATGTGCTGGTGGTCGGCTTCGTGCAGATGACGCTGGTCTACCTCGCGGTCCGGCTCTCCGTCTACCAGTCGAGCGAGTTCGACGAGTGGACCGACGGGATCCTGTACGGGACGGCAGCCGGCCTCGGCTTCGCGACCGTGCTGAACATCGACTTCATCGCGGGCTCCGGTGGCGCCGACCTGGGCCTTGGCACGATCCGCGTGGCCCTCACGGCCCTGGTGCTGGCAAGCCTCGGCGGCCTGGTCGGCTACTTCCTCGGCCACGACCGGCTGGAGGTTCGGCCGGTCTGGTACGTGCCCGCCGGTGTCGCGCTGGCGGCCGTGCTGGACGGCCTCTACTGGTTCCTGCGGAGCTCGCTCACCGGCGGCTTCGCGACGACTGGAATTCCTTCCAACTGGATCGGCCTGATCTTGGCCGTCATCCTCGCCGTGGCGGTCACCTGGTTCCTCTCCAACGCGGTGACGCGTGAGCTGCGCCGCGTGGTGAAGTCGGGCCCGAGCGCCCAGGGAGACGTGCTGTGACGGCCCAGGCCCGCCCCGCGCTCATCGACTGGCGACGCGCCTGGACCGACGATGCCCGCCAGCTCGTGGCGGTGCTCCTGGTCGCGGCGCTCGCGATCGTCATCGGCTACGGCGTGAAGACCTACAGCCAGTCGCAGACCCGGACGGTGACGGCCGGTAACGTGACCGCCCAGATCCCCACCACCTGGATCTTCCAGCCGGGAGTCCAGGACCTGCTGTTCACCGCGGTCGACCCGCGGAACCCCGGCCAGCGGTACTCCGTGTCGCGCCCGTCCGCGGGCGGCAACGACGTGAACGCCGTGGCCGACGCCACGGCTGCCGCCAAGTCGCAGCTGCTGTCCGAGTTCGGGGTCCTTCGCCGGGACGCGACAACCGTCAACGGCACGAGCGCACCCAGCGTCACGTACACGTACGTGACGACGCGCAACGGCCAGCTACCCCAGGTCATCGAGGGTCGCGATGTCTTCATCAAGGGCAGCGGCGGCATCCTCGTCGTGACGTTCGAAAGCCCGTCGCGCAGCTTCGACAACGCGCTATCGACCTTCGAGCGGTTCGCCGCCTCGGTGAGGGGGTAAGCCACGATGAGCACTCCGACACGCCGGGCCACGGCCCGGCTCACGTTCGTGGTGGCGGCAAGCGCCGTCCTCCTCACCGCAACCGGCAGCTCCCTGGCGATCGGCGCCAGGGTGGCGCCCGGGCCCCGCCCCGTGTCGACGTCCGGCGCGGCCGTGCCCGTCGGCTCGATCGTCAAGGTGGACGTGACCAGCCGCGCTCAGGACCAGACCACCAGCACCGCCTCGGGCTACGGGGTCATCGTCGATCCCTCCGGCCTGATCCTCGCGTCGGCCGCCCTGGTTGCGCCGACCGCCCCCGGCGTCCGCGTCCACTGGGCCAACCCATTCATCGGCGACGAGGTCGTCCAGATCGTCGTCAACACGAGCACAGCCGAGGGCCAGCCCTTCGCGCCGGCCTACGGTGCGTCGGTCGTCAGCGTCGAAGGACTCCTTGACGCCGCGATCCTCCAGCTCGATGGCACGATCGACGCCACCGGCGGCCTGACCCCGGTGACGCCCGGAAGCCTGAACCTGCCCTCGGTCCCGCTCGCCACCGTGGATCCCGCGGCGGGCACACCGGTGACGTTCGCCACCTTTTCGGAGGCGGGTCCCGTCGCGACGGGCGCAGGCACGTACACGGAAATCGCCGGCACCGTCACGAGCTACGGGACCGACATCCACATCCCGACCAACAGCTGGCTGATCACGGACATCGTGCCGCTCGTGGCCCTGCCGGGAGGCCCCATCGTGGATGCCTCCGGCTCGCTCGTGGCCTTCGCCACCTGGCTGTCGTTCCGGACACCCGCCAACGCCTCCGGCCCCGTGGCGAGCCTGCTCGCTCCGGTCATCGCCGCGGCGAAGTCAGGCACGCCCTACGTCTCTCCGTACCTGGTGCCGGGAACCGGCGCCGAGCAGCTGGGCTTCACCGGCTGGAGCACGACGGATCCGCCGTGCCCCAACACCGCGCCGGCCACCTCCTACGCGACCGGCATCACGCAGCTCGCCCCGACGTTCTCCTATTCGGGGATCACCGATGGCGAGGACTACTTCGACCTGTGGTACGACCCCGAGAAACAGCAGATCCTCACCTACGGCACGGGCCAATGGACCCTCGGCTCCGATGGTGAGTGCTACTACTCCCGCCTGACGAACGGCGGTTCGGCGTTCCCTGACGGCCAGTACTCGCTGGCCATCTACCTGGGCGGCGACCTGCACGGCGTCGCCGGAGCCGACGTGACCGTCGGGCAGCCGGCCGCGGGGGCGGTCCCGGTCACGGGTCGCGTCGTCGACGCGGACACGGGGCAGCCGATCTTCTTCGTCTTCGTGTACATCCTGAAGCCGGGCACAGACCCGCAGGGCTGGTGGCAGGCCGGCGGCAGCGACGCCGACGTGGCGAGCTCCGGCCTTTCCGGCGAGGACGGCACCTACACGACGGATCCGCCGATCCTGCCCGGCGAGTACCCGTTCGTGGTCATCCCCTTCGACAACCATCAGGCCATCGGCGGGACGGCAACGATCCCCGCCGACGGCAAGATGCCCGACATCAAGCTGGTCGCCAGCGAGTAGCGCGGCTGCCGCCGTATCTCATGGAGCAGGGCCCTGCGACGATCGCAGGGCCCTTCTTCGTGCCCTGGAGCTGTCGGGACGCAAAATGCTTGACGACGCGTCGCTCCATGGGCATGCTGCGGAGCCATGGCACCTCCCCGCCCGCGTCCTGTGGCCGCCACCCGTCCGGCCCGTCCCGCCACGCCGACGCCGGGAGCGTCAGCCCGGATCCCGAAGCCGTCTCCGCGGCCTGCCAATCTGGCGAAGTTCACGCACGAGACGTTCGCGGGCCGGGTCGGCGAGCACTTCGAGGCCATCGACGAGCACGGCGGCAAGCACGCCCTGGTGCTCAATCAGTGCGAGCCGGGGCCGCTCGGGTGGGGAGCCACGGCCCGCGGCCGCCGTCCGTTCTCGCTCCAGTTCAGCGGGCCCGGGGAGAGCCCGCTCTCGCAGGGCACCTATCGCATCCAGCACGCCGGCCTCGGCTGGTTCCCGCTCTTCATCGTCCCTCGCGCCCGGGACGCGAGCGGGACGCGCTACGAGGCGGTCTTCGGCTGATCGGGTGAAGGGAGGCCCGTCGCTCCGCCGGCATCCCAGCGCATCAGCAGGTAGACGTCGTCACGCTCGGCGGCGAGCGCGAAACCGAGCCGCTCGTAGAGCCGCTTCGCGGGGTTGAAGCGCTCCACGTGGATCGAGATGGCGCTGTGGCCCGCGACGGCCTCGGATTGGAGGTCACGGATCAACGCGCTGCCGATACCCCGGCCGCGGTACTCCGGGAGCAGGGCGATGTCCACGATGCGGATCTCGGCCGGCCACCTGGCGAGGTAGAGACGGCCAGCGCGCACACCGTCGCAGAGGATCACCTGGAAGTCGGCGCCGTCATACGTGCCGGTATAGGCGCGCTGCTGGGCGATGAACTGCTGGGCCAGGAATGCCTGCTTCTCCTCGGCGCTCCAGTCGACCGTGGCCAGCTCGTCCGCTCGCGTGCTCGCGTAGAGGTCGAAGAGAAATGGGACGTCCGAAGATTCGATGGGTCGAAGCGAAACGCTCACGCCCGGGCCGCCGATCCGGGCTGGTGCGCTGCGGTCACGCCCTGCGCCGCGCGGGGGTGGGCACGGATCGCGTCCCCGAGCAGGTCCCGCCACCGGTCTGCCACGGCGCCCCAGCCATAGCGGCGCTGCGTCGCATTGCGGAACGCGGCACCCGACATCTTCGCGAGGTACAGAGGGTCAGCGTAGAGCCGCTCCAGGGCGGCGGCCACGCCCGCCGCCGACACGGTCCGCATCGAGACGACCGTGAAGCCCGGCACGCCCGTCTCTTCCGCGTCCACCACCTCCGCGGAGCCGCGCCACAGCTCGGTGCACGCGCTGTTGTCCGGCACGATCTGCGCGGCGCCGGTCGCGGCGTGCTCGAAGCTGACGAGGCCCCAGCCCTCCCCGAGGGCCGTGTTGATCCCCACGTCGCACGCGTTGTAGACCAGGTTCAACTCGTCGTCCGCGAGCGGACCGGCTCCCGGCCGGGAGAGCCGCACGCGTTCGGTGAGCCCGAACCGCCCCACCAGGGCGCGAATCCGGGCGTGCTCCTCGGCATCCATGATCGCGTGGTGAAGCCACAGCTTCACGCGCGGACCCTTGTCACGGGCGAAGGTCGCGAAACCCTCCAGCGTCACGTCGATGCGCTTGCGCTCGAGCGGCCGGTTGGCATTGAGGACGATGAACGCGTGGCGCCAGTCGGGCTCGTCGGGGAAGAGGCGCTCTCTGGCCGCGGCCCGGCCGTCTGGCGCAAGCTGGCCCTCGATGGTGCCCGCGAGCGGGTGGAAGGCCGCCGTGTCGACGCCGTGCGGGATCACCTCGACCGGCGCGTCGTTGAATGGGACGCCGCGGGCGCGCATCCGGCCGATGGAGGCCTCCAGCTCGCGCCGGCCGAACTGCGTGTACGCGACGAACCGGTCGATGGGGGCGAGGGGCTCCAGAAAGGCGTCGTCGACGATCCGGCCGTCCATCGGCAGGTACGCGACGATCGCCGCCCGGTCGCGGACGCGTGGCAACGTGCGCATGTGGCTGTGCAGCATCCAGAAGTCGTACAGCAGCAGGACGAGACGAGCGTCCAGCTCCTCCACCAGCTCCGCCGCAAGGTTGGCGCCGAAGACGTCGCCGCCGAAGACCCGGGTCGGATGCAGGGTGAAGCCGTGGTGCGCCTGGACGTCGCCCGTATAGCCGACGCCCGCGAAGTGAATCTCGAACGCGTCCCCCAGCCGCCCGAGGACGGCCTGGAGGACGCGCGTGAAGCCGGTGCCGGGTTGCCAGATGCCGACGCAGACCAGGACCGGTCGCGCGCCGGCGGTCGGATCCAGCGTCAGCCCTGCTGGACCGGCGCGTAGATGGTCTGGCCGTTGACCGTGACGGGCATGAAGGCCATGGTCAGGATCGTCAGGTGGTTCATCGACAGCGTCTCGATGCCCGGCATGTCGTCCTCGGCCAGGGTCGCGGCGAGGATGTAGCTGAAGGTGCCCAGGTAGCCCGTGCTCAGCGTGGCGTAGATCTGCGCCAGGCGGTTGAGCTTCGGACCGGACCCGGCTGCCATGAGCAGGTTCCACAGCGCGCCCTGCGGCATGAGGTTGGCCCACGCGTTGTTGCTGATGGCGTACAGGAAGTATTGGGGATTCCCGGCGTATTGCGAGATGTCCGACGGCACGATCGATCCGTCCGAAAGGTCGCTGGCCACGACCTTCAGGTCGGTCAGGTCGACGACGACGAGCCAGATGCTGCTGGTCTGCCAGTTGGTCGGGTTGTAACCCTGAGACCCGATGACCAGCGCCGATGAGGTGTTTCCCTGTGGGTTCCACCACGCGCTGAAGGCGGTTGCAGGGACGTTCGCGCCGCTGCCGGCTCCGGCGTTGCTACCGTTGGACATGGTGCCCTCCTCTGGGTTGATGGTCAGGCCGGGGTGGTCTGGCCGATTCAGAAATACGCGACCTCACAGGCGCACAGGGGCCCCGCGGGTCCGGAAGACGGATTGGGTCGGTAGCGCTGGGGCTAGCTGCGCGGGGGGAAGATGCCCTGGAGCGCGATGATGAACGTCAGCGCGAGGAACGGCTGCATGTTGTTATGAGGCAGGTCTCCGCCGACGATCGAAACCGCCATCGGGTCCAGCATCTGGAGGTTCTGCGTGGAGTTGTCCTGGTAGGCATTCGCGCCGAGCGCCTTGGCCAGGACGCGGTCCGGACCGGGGACCTTCAGGTCGGCCCCGAAGCCGCTCGCATTCATGGTGTGCGGATGAATCGGCGCCTCGCTCGTGAGGAGCGTGACGGTGTCTGTGCCCCCGGTCTCGCCGAGAAATCGGTCGCTCAGCGCGGGACCCTGTCCCTGGTTCAGGACGGCGCTGCCGGCGATGTCCGGCAACGCGAAGGTGGTCTTGCCGTCGCCGCCGTAATACGTGCCCAAGAGCGAGAACAGCGCGGTGTTCTGCGAGAGCGGCAGCAACTGCCCGTCGCACGTCGCCCATCCCTTGGGCGCGAAATTGCCCGAGAAGATCCTGATCTCTGCCACGAACGGATCCATCAGTCCTCCTCAGCCCTGCGTGGGGTAGATGCCGAACAGCGAAATGATGAAGCTGACGCAGATCCACGGCTGCATGTTCTCGTGCGGCTGACTGCCGCCACCGCCCTGCTGGATGGCCGACGCCGCCATCGGGGTCTGCGCCGTGCTCTGCCGGTACAGCGACACGATCGTGGACTGCGAGATCACGGAGCCATTGGGCGCATTGTTGTTGGCCAGGTCCGTCGACGCCGTGAACAGGTGCTGGTGCTGAGGCGTCGACGGCACCGTCAGCGTCACGGACTCCGCGCCGCCCTGCTCTCCCAGCACATAGTTGGAGCCGGGGCCCTGCCCCGCGTGGACGGGGATGCGGCCGCGCAGGTCTGGTAGGCCGAACGTTTCCTGGCCGTCACCCCCGTAGGTCGTTCCGATGAGGTTGAAGAGGGTGTCGTTCTCGGCGATGGGGATGAGCTGCCCGTCGCAGAACGCCCAGCCGGCGGGCGCGAAATTCCCGCCGAACATGCGGATCTCACCGATAAAGGGAGGCATGCGTTCTCCTAGTTCCGGCTCGGGAAGATGCCGGTCAGCGCCACGCAGAAGTTGACCACCAGGTACGGCTGCATGTTCTGGTGCGGCTGGCCGCCACCGACCACGTTGATCGTCGTCGGGCCGAGCGTCGTCAGGTCCGCGGTGTTGTGGTACAGGGGCGTATCCGACGCCGCCAGGATGTTGCCGGCCACCTCGATGGAGTCGGCGTTCGTGGTGGACGCCATCGCCAGGTGATTGTGCAGGGGCATCTCCGACCCGGTCAGCGTATGGGATTCCTCCCCGCCGGCCTGGCCGAGCGTCCAGCCCTGACCGCTGTAGATCGGCGTGCGCCCCCGCAGGTCCGGCAGCGCGAACGTGGTCCGTCCGTCTCCGCCGAATTGCGTGCCCAGAATGGAGAACAGCGCCTGGTTCTGGTTGATCGGCAGCAGCTGTCCGTTGCAGAACGCCCAGCCCTTGGGCGGGTACGTCCAGCTGATCATCTTCACTTCGCCCATGAACGGCTCTGACACGAGCACCTCCTTGTCCTGAGATCCCTCGACTGGCGGCGCAGTGCTGTCCGGTGTGATGGCCCTCCTTCGCGTGCGCCCGTCAGGGCAGGGTCGGTTGCGGGCAGGCGGCACCGCCGGCCGTGTTCACGAAGGTCCCCTCGAACAGGACCGTGCCGCCGTTGAGCGTGTTCTGCGAGGCGAAGTACACGCCGATGTCACCGCCGGGGAAGCCGCGCATCTTGAAGGTCGAGCTGAACCGCTGGCTGAGCTGGACGTCGTCCGAAGTGTTGTTCGGGACGTTGTTGCCGCTGACCTCCATGCAGGCGGTGCTGGTGTCGGTGGAGATCTTCGAGGACTCCAGGAACATGTCGCCGCCCGAGGCGCTGTGCATGGTGTTGTTCTTGATCGTGGCGTTCAGGGTGGGCGACCCGTCGCCGACGATGGCCACGATGCCGTTCGCCCCGCCGTTGATGGTCACGTCGTTGCCGGTCACCGTCGCCGTCAGGACCCCGCCCTGGCCGACCTGGCCGCCGTTGGCGTCCAGGCTGATGCCGATGGCGCCGGAGCCCGACGTCGTCGAGATCGTGTTGCCGGAGACGTTCCCCTGGAGGGTGGCGTTCTGGGTGCCCGTCGGCGAGCCGCCGATGTCGATGTTGATCGCCGTCGCCGCCTGGTTCGTCATGCCGTTGCCGGTGACGTTGAAGCGCGTGTCGCCGGAGTCCTTGGTCGCGATGTCGATACCGGCCGAGCCCGTATTCAGGAACGTGCTGGCGTTGACCTTGACGTCCATCTGCACGTTGGCCTTGCCCAGGGCCTGGAGGCCGATCGAGCGCAGGCCGCTGAAGGTGGTGCCGGTCTGGACGTCGATCGTCATCGCGGCGCTCCCTTCGCCCTCGAACTCGATTCCCATCCCGCCGTTGGGGATGGCGCTGGTCGAGAAGGTGCTGCCGCCCGAGACCGTGAGCGTCACCGTCGTGCCACTGCCGTTCAGCACGCGCACCTGGTCCCGCTCGCTGCCGCTCACCGTGGTCGCCGTGATCGCGGACGTCCCCTTGATGTCGCGGAAGTGGAGCCCGTCCTCGCCGGCCTCGTTGCCGAAGTTGAGGACCTGGCTATTGGTCAGCGCGAAGGTCGTGACGTTGTTCCCGTTGATGCCCTGCTGCCCGCTGCTGGTCACGCCGGCGGTCGGGTCACTGTCGTTGTTCATGACCAGCCGGTCGAGCGTCACGCCGGTGACGGTCGCGAGGTGAATGCCGGCTGCGCAGCCGAGGTTTCCGCCTCCACCCGTGTCCATGGCGCCGCACGAGCCGCTGCTCACCGTCGGGTCGGCGCCGTTGACGGTGCCGACGAGCGTGAAGTTCATGTTCTTCAGCGTGATGTTCTGCGCGCTCGTGAAGCTCGCGCCGCGGTTGGTGATGTTCTGGATCGTCCCGCCGCTGCCGGCGGTCGTCCCGATGCCGGTGACGGTCAGGCCGCCCGAGCCGGTCGAGTTGAGGAGGATGCCCGCCGCGGGGTCGGCGGCCGCCGTGGCGTTGCCCGCCGAGATGCTGCGGAAGGTGAGGCCCTCGGCGCCGATGGTCGTGCCCGTGACGTTCAGCGCGCTCGCTGACGTGCTGTTCAGCGTGTTCACGACGGCGCCGCCGGTGGTGCACGGGTTCTCGTCGCAGACGTTGACCGTCCCGCCGCCGATGGCGTTGAAGCCGACGTTGGCCAAGGTCGAGACGGAGAGGCCGCCGCTGAACGTGATCGTGCTGCCGGTGTTCGTGTCGAGGTTG